>JARIEV010000172.1 GCA_031127225.1 Gemmatimonadota bacterium
CGCGATGTAGTAATCGCGTGTGTCGGGGTTCACGAGATAGGCGTGCACCGGTTTCCGCGACCGGCGGAAGGTGGCCAGCGCCGCGCGCAGTTCGCGCAGCGCGGCGTAGCCGGTGCCGTCGCCGCTGGCCGCGACGGATCCGCGCAGCAGGATGCCGCTGATGCGGTCATCGTCGGCGGCGGCCGCGAGGGCCATCGTCGCCGCGCGCAGCGGAATCGCGTCACCACGGCCGGCCGACAGCGCCTCGTCGAGGAACGTGCCCTTCGGCGTTTCCGCCGGGCGATCGGAGAACGGGCGCCCGAGGTCGATCACGAGGATCGACCCCTCGGCCACGGTGGTCGGCTCCTTGGCGCCGGCCGACGCAATCAGCCCGACGATAAGGAGAATGCCGCCCACGACGCAGATCGCGATGGTGAGGAGATTGGCGGCAACGGCGGTCAGAAACTGCTTCATCGGAGACCGGACTCGGGACAGGGCAGGGAACACGCGTGCAGTCTGTACGCTCCCCGCGTGGAAAAGTGTCCTGTAAGGGTATCCCCGTACGCGCGTGGTCCAAAACATGACGCTGGCGTCGCAATTGGCTCTTGCCGGTATCCCGGATCGACCCCAGCTTGGGGAACGCCGCTCATCCGCCGCCGTTCATCCCGCCCGGAGGACTCCCGTCCATGCCCGCCTACAAGGCCCCCCTCGACGATATCCGTTTTCTGCTGCACGACGTGCACGATGTCGCGCAGCTGGCTGCGCTTCCCGGGTTCGAGGACGCGACCCCCGACCTGATCGATGCCGTGCTCGTTGAGGGCGCCAAGATCTGCGAGGAGGTGCTCTTCCCGCTGAATCAGAGCGGCGACACCGAGGGGGTGACGTACGCCAACGGTGACGTGCGCACGCCGCGTGGCTTCAAGGAGGCGTACACGCAGTACGCCGCCGGGGGGTGGACCGGGGTGTCGGCCGACCCGCAGTTTGGTGGTCAGGGGCTCCCCGAAGCGGTGCGATTCGTGATGGAGGAGATGCTCTGCTCATCCAACCTGTCGTTCAGCATGTATCCGGGGCTGTCGCACGGCGCGGTCAGCGCGCTGATGAGCCATGGGTCGGACGCACTGAAACAGCGCTTCCTCCCCAAGCTGATTGACGGCTCGTGGGGTGGCACGATGTGCCTCACCGAGGCGCACGCGGGCACCGACCTGGGCATGATCCACACCAAGGCCGTGCCGGCGGCGGACGGCACGTACGCCATCACGGGGCAGAAGATCTTCATCTCGGCCGGCGACCACGATCTTACCGAGAATATCGTGCATCTGGTGCTCGCCAAGCTCCCCGATGCGCCCGGCGGCACCAAGGGGATCTCCCTGTTTCTGGTGCCCAAGTTCCTGCCCACAGAGAGCGGTGGCGTGGGGGCGAAGAACGGGGTGACGTGCGGGTCGATTGAACACAAGATGGGGATCAAGGCGTCGGCCACCTGCGTGCTCAACTTCGACGGCGCCACCGGCTGGCTGGTCGGTGAGCCGCACAAGGGGATGCGCGCCATGTTCGTGATGATGAACGGCGCGCGGCTCGCGGTGGGGCTGCAGGGATTGGGGCTCGCGGAAGTCGCGTATCAGAACGCGCTGGCCTACGCCAAGGACCGGCTGCAGGGACGTGCGCTCACGGGCCCGAAGAATCCGACGGGGCCGGCCGACTCCATTCTCGTGCACCCCGACGTGCGGAAGGGGCTGCTACGCATCAAGGCGTTTAACGAAGGGATGCGCTCGCTGGCCTACTTCGTGGGCATCCGCATCGACTTGGAGCACCGGCACGCCGACGCGGCGGTGCGGCAGGAAGCCGAGGACCTCGTGTCACTGATGACGCCCGTGCTGAAGGCGTTTCTCACCGACAAGGGCTTCGACAACACCAACATCGCGCTGCAGACGCTGGGAGGGCACGGGTACATCAAGGAGTACGGCATCGAGCAGTACGTGCGCGATGCCCGCATTGCGCAGATCTACGAGGGCACGAACGCCGTGCAGGCGCTCGATCTCGTGGGGCGCAAGCTGCCCATGGAAGGGGGACGTCTGGTGCGCCGGTTTTTCGAACTGGTGAAAGGCGACGTGGACGTAGCGGCGCAGGTGAGCGGCCTCGAGGAGTTCGCGAAGGCGCTGGGCGCGTCGCTGTACCAGTTGCAAAAGGCCACGATGTTGCTGGCCGAGCGCGGCTTCGCGAACCCGGATGAAGTGGGGGCGGCGGCCACGGAGTACCTGCACCTCATGGGCTACGTCGCGGTGGGGTGGCAGTGGCTGCGCATGTCGACGGTGGCGCAGCAGCAGCTCGCGGCCGGCACCGGCAACGCGCGATTCCTCGAGGCCAAGCTCAAGACCGCACACTTCTACTTCAGCCGCCTATTGCCGGAGGCGGCGGCGTTGCTGTCGGCGATCCAGTCGGGGTCGGCGTCCATCATGGCGTTCCGAGACGAGGAGTTCTAGCGCGGGGGGCTCGTGGGACCTTGGTCGTGGGAGCGGGTTTTTCCGGATTCCGCCTCATTCGCGCGATCAGTGTGACGATTATGCCGGTGGCGTAACGGTGCGAATCGTCCGTTGTGTAAACTCCCGGACAGAATGTGCCGATCTCTCCAAGTAACCCCTAATCCCCGCCATGTTCTTCAAGAAGCTCGCCGCTGAGCCTCGCCCCGCATCTGAACACAGTCGTTCGACCGGCGCCCCCAACTCCGCTGGTCTCACCGCGACCGCTGGTGGTGTCGCCACCGCGGCACCCGGGGAATCCACGGCCGCCGACGCGGCGAACAGTGACGCGGCGAACAGCGACGCGGCGCTCGGGCTCGTGCTGGACGCGCTGGGTGGGGTACTGACCGCCCTGTCGCGCTACCCGATGGACCTCCCCGACCGGCCGGGTGACCAGCGCGCCGAGGAGATCACGCGCTGGCACCGGCACGCGACGCTCGGCTATGCGCTGGACGCGGGGGCGGGAGCCGCGTCGCTCGGCGTGATCGAGCGCGACTGGGGCGGCGTGGTCCGCACCGTGACCGAGCAGCGACGCGACGAGCACCGGTATGTGGAGTCGTCGATCACCGAACTGCGGGAAGCGCTCTGGGCGTGTGTCGAAACCGTGCACAATGCGGTCAAGGCGGACCACACCGCCGATTCCACCACCGAAGTGCAGATGGAGCGGGCCAAGCAGGCGCTCAAGCGCATGCAGGGCGGTTCGATCAAGCAGGACGTGTTGGGGGCGGTGCTGGCCATTGAGGGGGCGCTGCAGACGCGGCGCGAGCAGCAGCAGGCGCAGTACGTGTCGTTGGCCACCAAGCTGGACCGGATGGGGCGGCAACTCGAGGATGCACGCCGCGAGAGCACCACCGATCCACTCACCGGCATCGGGAATCGCAAGTTGTTCGATCTCATGGCGCCGCGCGCCGTGCAGCTGTTCTCGTTGAGCCGTCAGCCGGTGGCGCTGCTCATGATCGACCTCGACAAGCTGAAGCTGGTGAACGACATGTACGGCCACCAGGCGGGGGACGCCGCCATCGCCAACCTTGCGCGGGCGCTGAGCCGCGTGTTCCTGCGCCAGAGTGACGTGCTCTGTCGCTACGGGGGGGACGAGTTCGCGGCGATCCTGCACAACACCGACTGGAAGATGGCGCAGACGTTGGCGCGGCGGCTGCAGGAGCAGGTGGCGGCGATGCCGTCACCGCATCCGGCCATGGAGTTCTCGATCGGCGCGTCGGTGGGCGTGGCCCAGCTGGAGGCGAACGAAGAGATCAGCGAGTGGTTGGCGCGGGCGGACACGGCGCTGTATAAGGCTAAGCAGAACGGCCGTGACCGGGTGTGCGTGGCCGATGGATCGCTGCCGCTGGCGGGGTAGCGGCCGGGCCGTCGCGTGTTGCAGGGGGGTGGCAGTGCGGTATGTGCGCCACGGAAACTGTTGCGTAAGGACAACGATTCTGGCGGCGGTGTCAGCTGTATTTCGCGCGCGTAATTTATCGGATGATCCTATCCTGTTGATTGACAAGCAGTTGACGGCGATTTGCAGGGGGGGGGTCGCTTGCGGGTCGTGGCACGGGATTTGATGTACATGAAGTTGTGAACATCAGCAGGAATCTCCAAAACAGGAGCTCAACAATGATCAAGAAACTCATCGCGGCATCGGTGTTCGCGGTTACGCTGAGCAGCTCGGCGCAGGCGCAGGGGCTGGTTCCTGGGACGGGAAACTGCCTATTGAGCGATGGAATTTTTCAGCAGAATGCGCTCGCCTGTTACGGATTCTTCGCCGGCAACTCCAACATCGGTGACGCTGGAAACGCTGTCACTGGGGACGCTGCCACGGCAATCGACATTCTCATGGGTTCGTCCGCAGGCGTCACGATTCTTGAGAAGGCCAATTGGGCTGGCACGTCGCCCTTCGCCACGCCCCTGTACGGCATCACGATCATCGGCATGCACTGGGGCAACTATGCCGACGCTGAGGTGGCGCCGCTGACGTACAAGAACGTCTCGGCCTTCTACAAGTTCGATTTCGGCTCCACGGGTACCACGAACTTCCCGTTGACTCGCCTGCAGGGCATTTCGAATTACGCGATCTACAGCACCGGCACTCAGGTCCCCGAGCCCGCGAGCTTCGCGCTCGTCGCCGCCGGTGTCCTCGGCCTCTCTGGCGTCGCCCGCCGTCGCAAGTCGGTCTGATTCGTATCAGGCTCTCGTGAAAACCGCCCCGGCTTCGGCCGGGGCGGTTTTTTTATTGTGTGGCACATCTACCGCACTCTGCTGTAGCGCATCGGCCACACCTGCCGTGCTCAGCTGTACGGTGCCGCCGGTCGCCGATTGGATGAGCTCGTACAACATGTTGCTGGATAACGCGATAGCTGTGCCCGTGGGGAATGTTATGCATGAGTACGCTGCTGGCATTATTCTTGATGAAGAACGTGTCATCAAGTACGCCAGCTCTACGCGTCTCCATCACTCGCCATGAACTACTTCCTGAAAGCCACGCTGGCCGCCGTACTGATGGCGGCCCCCGCGGTCGCCCATGCGAAGCCGGACAAGCCGACCACGACATCGGATGTACTCCCAGCCTGTGCTTTCACCGGCATCGACACCTTCGACTGGGGGGTCGGCGTCACGTACCAAGGTTGCTTGGGCGCATTTGCTGGCAATACGACCGGCTCGTTCGCACCCGGCGTCCTCACACTGTTGAACGACGAGTGGGCCGGCCCGTGGTCGGAGCTCGCGGGTCCCTCGGCGAACACCGCCACCGGTGTACTCACCTTCAGCGAGGTCGTCGGCGGCCGCTTCGCCGTCGGTCTCAAGCAGGGCAATGCGTTCAGTCTCTATCTGTTCAGTGCCGATGCGCCCATCGCCTCCATGAGGTACACCTCGGCCGGGGTGCAGGCCGGCGCGAGCACCGAAATCGATCTGTCGCACGGCACGCTGTACCGCACACACGGTGGCGTCGACATCACATGCGTCGGCGTAGAGTGCACCCCTACCCAGGTGCCAGAGCCCGCGTCGTACGCCCTGATGGCTGCGGGACTACTTGGCCTGATCGGCACCGCCCGCCGGCGCACGCACTAAGCCGTGCGGCTGCCGCTCCCCGCGGCCCGCAAGGCGTTCAGGATCACGGCCACGTCGATCGCCTCCTGAATCAGTGCGCCGGCCACCGGCGTCAGCATCCCCGCGGCGGCGAAGGCCATCCCCACCAACGACAGCCCCAGCCCCACGCCGATCGACTGCTTCGCGATCGCCAGCGACCGCCGCCCGATCCGCACGGCCTCGGGGACGCGCCGCGGGTCGTCAATCAACAGCACCACATCGGCCGCCTCCGCCACCACGCCGCCGCCGTGCCCGGCCAGCGCGATCCCCACGGTGGCCGTGCTCAGCGACGGGGCGTCGTTGGTGCCGTCCCCCACCATCAGCACCCGGCGTCCGCGCTGCTCCAGCGCTGCCACCTTGGCCACCTTCGCCTCGGCGGTGAGATCCCCCGCGAACTGCGTAATCCCCACCGCGGCCGCGATCTTTGCCACGTTGGCGGTCTTGTCCCCCGAGAACAGATGCGCGTCGGTGATCCCCAGCGCCGCCAGCTCGGCGAACATCGGCGCCAGCTCTTCGCGGAGTTCGTCCGCGAACTCGATGCGGCCGAGGGCGGCGTGCGCGTCCGGCGGCGCCTCGGTGCCGCTGGCGTCCTCACGGCGGCCGTCAGTGGCCACGTAGGCGCGCAGCCCCGAGGCGTGTTCCTCGAGGGCCGTCAGCCGCGCGGCCAACGCCGGCACCCGCTCCCGCACAAAATCCGGAGAGCCCACGGCCACGTACCGGCCGTTCACGCGCCCCGTCACGCCGCGTCCCGGGGTTTCCAGCAGCTCCGAGGCCATCGCGACCGTCTCCCCGCGTTCCTCGGCGGCCGACACGATCACCCGCGCCAGCAAATGTCCCGATCCCTGTTCCACCGCGGCCGCCAACGCCAGCAGCTGCTCGGGTAGCAGCCCATCGTCGGTGACCACCTGATGCACCCGCGGCTTGCCCACCGTGAGGGTGCCCGTTTTATCGAACACGGCGGTGTTTACGGTGGCCAGCGCCTCGAGCGCGCCGCCGCTGCGCACGATGATGGCGCGGCGCGCGGCCCGGTTGATCCCGCCGATGATCGCCACCGGCGCCGCCAGAATGAGCGGGCAGGGGGTGGCCACCACCAGCACGGCCAGCACCCGCGACCAGTCGTGCGACACCAGCCAGGCCACGAGACAGGCCCCGATGGTGAGGGGAGTGAACCAGACGGCCCAGCGATCGGCGGTGCGCTGCAGCGGGCTCTTGGACGCCTGCGCGCTGCGCACCAGTTCGACAATGCGGGCGTACTGGCTGTCCTGTGAGGTGCGCACCGCGCGCACCGTGATCGCTCCCTCCTGATTCACACTCCCCGACAGCAGCGACGATCCCGCCGCGGCGCGCACTGGCACCGGCTCACCGGTGAGCCGTGACGTGTCTACGTGCGACGTCCCGCCGATGACCACCCCGTCGCAGGGCACCAGTTCACCGGGGCGTACCAGGAGCTCGTCGCCGGGGGCGATCGCGATCGCCTCGATGTCGTGT
>JARIEV010000015.1 GCA_031127225.1 Gemmatimonadota bacterium
CGATGACCGGGAAGAACAGACGGCCGTGGTGGTACGAGTCGTTCCAGTAATTGGCCGGCGTATGGACCTTGCCGACAATCAGGGCGTGATTGTTGCTGTAGCTGAATTTAATCAGCGACCGCTCGATGCTCGGCAAATAGTTCGTAGCCGACGCGCCATTGAAGCGGACCACATACTCGCCAAGAAATGAGATCCGGCTGCTCAGCGACGATGCCACGAACAGGCTGTGCTCACCCAGCGAAAAATAGGCGTCAGTGACACCTGCCTCCCGATTGGCGGTCTGCTCCACGTGACCGAAGCCATTCACCTGCGTCTGGCGCGTCTGAGCACCGGAGATCCCGGGGCCGACGACAACGATAGTTCCCAGCAACAACAACCGACTCAACCGCATGCGCGGAGCCCCTCAATCAGGAAAACGGCACGGATGCGCCGACATTGCATCGCATCACTAAATATTGGAGGTTTCGGCACCCAAACGCCATTCTTTAGTACGTTCTCGGCGCCCGTGTTCCGCTCGGACACTTTGCCATCCCGGGAGGGGCGTCCGTCGGCGACACGCCAGGAGCAGCAGCGAACGATGACCCAGCCTATCGGAATCCAGTCGGTCAACATCAGCGGCCTCGCCCCGCTCGTTCCGGGGGTGAAACGCACCCGCACCGGAATTCACAAGCAGCCGGTATCCGCGCCGGTGGCGGTGCAGCCCCTCGGGCTCGAGGGCGACCGGGTCGGCAACACCACCTATCACGGCGGGCCCGATCAAGCGGTCTACCTGTACAGCGCCGACGACTACGCGTGGTGGAGCGCGCAGCGCGGCACGCCGTGTGCCCCCGGGCTCTTTGGGGAAAATCTCACCATCGATCGCTGGTGGCCCGACCCCCGCATCGGAGACCGGCTCACCATCGGCGACGTGATCCTCGAGCTCACGGCACCACGCATCCCCTGCAACACGCTGGCCACGCGCATGGAGGATCCGGGCTTCGTGAAGCAGTTTGGCGACGCCGGACGCCCCGGTGCCTACGCCCGCGTGGTTCGCACCGGCGTGATCGCCGCCGGGATGACGGGCACCATGCAGCGGCCGGCCCACGAGTGGCCCACGATCGCCGAACTGAATACGCTCTGGTTGCGGAAGTCCCGCGATGCGGCCGCCCTCCACGCGATGCTGGCCGCCCCGGTGGCGGAACGCTACCGGGAAAAGCTCCGACAGTGGGCCGGCCTCCCCGCGTAGCGGGGCCGGGGATCCGGGGTGGACGCGGCGCCCTACTTGTTTGCCTCCAGCAGCTTTTTCCGCTCCAGCCAGCTTTGCCCGTCGGTAATCCATGGCGCCGCCGGCTCGCCCTTCAAGTAGTGGGCAAACCACTGAAGAATGCGCCGCTCGTAATCCACCGCGTTCTCTTTTTTGCCGAGGCCGTGCCCTTCACCGGGGTACAACAGCATCACCGCATTCTTGCCGGCCCGCCGCGCATAGTTATACAGCTCCACGCCCTGACGCATGTCGACCGTGGGATCTTCGCCGCCGATCTCGATCAGCAGCGACTTGGCGCGCATCTCGTGAATCTTCGCGATCGGCGAGTTGCGCGTCATCGCGCCCACATCCTCCCAGGGGGCGACCTGCATGCGGAACTGCCCTGTTTCCCAGTGATCGAACTCGGGCACCGAGCTCCAGTGCATCTGTCCCGCAAAGCTCACCATGTCGGCGATGCCGGCGCCCATCACCGCCGTCGCAAACAGCGAGCTGTGCGTGGCCAGGAACGCCGCCTCATAGCCGCCCTGTGAATGGCCGGCGTGCCCCACGCGCGCCGGGTCCACCAGGCCGCGCGCCAGCACGCGGCGCACCGCCGGTTCGACGGCGTGCAACACCGAAATGCCGGGCTCGCGCGGACGGAATACGATGTCGGGCATCAGCACGAAGTAGCCCTGCTGCGTGAACACGTTCGCGTTGTAGTAGTCGTTCTCGCGCGGCACGATGTAACGGTGCAGCCCCTGCGTGAGCAACTCGTACGTGTACACGATCATCGGATACTTCTTGCCGGGCACGTAGTTGGCCGGGTAATACAGAATGGCCTGCAGTGGCTTGCCGATGGTGCTGGTGAAGTTCATCAGCTCGGCTTTGCCCCACGCGACGTCGCGCTGAAACGTGTTCGTGTTCGACATCGCCTTGGCATCGGCAAGATCGCTCGTCGCCATGAAGACGTTCGGCGATTCGTCGAAACGCTGGCGCGTATACACGTATGTGTCGCTGCTGTCGGCCTTCGCCAACGACGCGTACTGCGCGTCGCCGATGGTCAGCGTCGTCACCGTGCCGTTCGCGAGCTGCGCGTAGCCGCTTTTCTTGCTGCGCTTGCCGTATAGCGACAGATACACCGGCTTCGACAGATCCACCGCCCGCTCGGCCGCCGTGCCGCCAAAGCCGGCAAACGACACCAGGCGATACTCGAGTCCCTCGCGTGCCCCGTTGGTCAGCATGCGGCCACCCGAGCCGTCGAGCGCCAACGCCCACACGTCATAGGCGCCGTTCACCAGCAGCGTGTTGCCATCCTTTGACCAGAACGGCGTGCCGATCGGCGGCAGCACATCCACGGGGTGATCGTCTTCGCGATCCACGAAGTCCACGCGGCCACCGGCGAGGCGCGCCGTAAGATTCGTACGCGTGCCGCTGGCGAGATCCACCGCCCAGTAGTCACGTCCATCAAACCACACATGGCGTCGACCCGTGGGATCACCACCGAACGAATAGCGGATCTTCGTAAGCAGCTTCGTGCGCGTGCCGCTACTCAGATCGATCTTGTAGATGTCCAGGTCGCGGCGGCCGAACATCTGCCCGAACGGATACGGCGTACGATCCGTCTCCGTCGCGAAACGATCACCGTCGAGGACCGTCGTCTGCTCGGCCACGTTCGTGCTCAACACCTTTACACTCGACACCTCGAGCGACCAGCTCGCGAGCAGTGTGCTGCGCAGGTCGCGTTGTTCGCTCGAGCGCTGCTCGGGAATCACATGCACATCCTTCGGATGCCAGATCTCCACATCCGACACCTTCTCCTCACTCTTCTTCGGCAGCGCCGCCACCGGCTCGCGCTGGCGCAGTCCCACGTAGAGTGTGAGGCCATCCTTCGACCACGACGGGCGACGATAGTCCGCCACGCGAAATCCCGCGGGTACGGCCTGCACCGCACTGGCGTCGAGGATCCGCGGTGCCGATGCACCGGCACCGCCCACATCACGCCACGCGAGAATCGTGTGCGCGGTGTCGGCAAACTCTTTCGCGCTCACCGAACGCAGCGCCGCGAGATCACTGGAGTTGGCGCGCCACGCGATGCCACGATACACCGACAGGGATGCGTCGAGCACCTGCACCGCACCGACACGGCCATCGAACAACTGCAGCGCATTGCCCGCGCCACCATCCACCGTGACCGCGAACGCCAACTGCGCGCCGCGGCTTGACCAAGCCTGCTCGGTCACGTTGTTGAGCACCAGTCGCGTGCCGGTGGCCAGCGACAGCACCAGCACGTCGGAGCTCTTCTTCCCCTCGGCGGCGTACTTCGTAACCGCCACGAACTGCCCGTCGGCGCTGAAGGCGAACGCGCTCGCGTCGGCCACTGTGAGCGAGTCGCCGGTCATCAGGTTCCGCGCGCCGAACGCCGTGCGCACCGGCTTTTTCTCCTTCACGAGACGGTCACGCTCCTTGGGGGCGACCCCCACCAGATACGCGACCCACTGCGACGTGGCGGCGAACTGCGGCTGCACAGCGAACGGAATCACCAGCGTGGTGTCACGGGCGCCCCCGCGCACGCGGAGTTCGTTCTCCTCGTTCACCCGGTTCACGCCGTACGCCAACCAACCACCGTGCGGTGCCAGGCGGGCCGCGGTCAACGATTCCCAGCGTCCGTAGTCCGCCGGCGTGAGCGTCGGCTTGCCTTGCGCCAGCGCAGGAAGCGACACGACACTGGAGAGCAGCAGGGCAACGAGCCGAGTTTTCATGGAGGAGTCCTGAGAGAGCGAAAGGGGCCGGGTGACCGCCCGATGGTACGACGATGGTCGCGGGCACACAATGGTCCCGGTCGCCGCACCGTCCCCGTCAGCGCTGCCGGACCTGCCGCAGCATCGTCTCGGCGTCGATCATCGTCTCCACCTGCAGCACCTCCCCCGAGGTGGTGCTGATCCACACCACCGACTCGCGCCCCGGAGCGAGCGAAAAGATCACCACGTGCGCCGCTTCGCCCAGCACCGTGGCGGTCCCGGTCACCGCGATGCGGTACTCCCGCAGGCCGCTATCGGTGTCGTAGACGCGAAAACGCGCCGCGTACCCCTTCGCCAGCGGCATAGTGCGCACCAGCAGGTCCCAATTCCCCGAGTCGAACGGAGCCACCGTCAGCGTCGTGTCGATGGGCAGCGACGGCACATCGATCGGACCGAGAGAACCCTTCACGCGTCGACCGGTGAACTCGAGCGCAATGCGGCGCTGCGGCTGGACGGTCCGGTGACTGCGCGGCGCCATCGTGCGGGCGTCGGTGATCGTGGAGTCGACCAGCGCCGCCATGCCGCGCTGCACCGTGAGCACGCGGTGAATCACCGGGACGTCACCCCGCATCTCAAAGCGGATCACATCGATCACACTGCCGATCTGCTGCTGCTGTGTCCCGCGATACGCGATCAGCGCAAAGCGCCCCGTGTCCGCTGTGAGGCGACCACTGCGCAACGTGCTGTCCCCCGGGGCAATGAGCACCGGTTCCGGTGCCGCGGGCTGCTGCTGCGCGGCGAGCGGCGCCCCCATCGCGCCGAGCCCCAGCGTGAAGGCCACGAGCGCCGCGCGGCGGCGCACGGCCGACCACACGGCGGGGACAACCACGCCGGAGGCGCGCGCAGCGGCAGACAGCGAGCGGAAAGAGACCATGCGGAAAGCTAGCAGCGACGCCGTGTGTTGTTCGTGGTCATGAGCGCCGGCGACGCGGGCCGGCCGACCGTATACCGGCGGCTCATGACGAACGCGGCGCCGCCCCGGGTGGGGCGACGCCGCGTCTGCGCAGCCATCACGGACCGCGACCACCGCGCTCCTAGTACCGGTAGTGATCCGACTTGAACGGGCCCATCGGATTCACGCCAAGGTACGCGGCCTGCTCCGTGTTGAGCGTCGTCAACTTCACGCCGAGCTTCGGCAGGTGCAAGCGCGCCACCTTCTCATCGAGATGCTTCGGGAGCACGAACACGCTCTTGCCGTACTTCTCGGCGTTGGCGTGCAGTTCGAGCTGCGCCAGCACCTGGTTCGTGAAGCTCGCCGACATCACGAAGCTCGGGTGACCCGTCGCGCAGCCGAGATTCATCAGGCGGCCTTCGGCGAGGATCAGGATCGAGCGGCCGTTGGGCAGCACGAACTCGTCGTACTGCGGCTTGATGTTGATGCGCTTCATCCCTTCGACCTTCTTGAGACCGGCCATGTCGATCTCGTTGTCGAAGTGGCCGATGTTCGCCACGATCGCCTTGTCCTTCATGCGACCCATGTGCTCGACCGTGATGACGTTCTTGTTGCCCGTGGCCGAGATGAAGATGTCGGCTTCGTCCACGATGTCTTCGAGCGTCGTCACCTGATAGCCTTCGAGCGCCGCCTGCAACGCGCAGATGGGATCGATTTCGGTGATGATCACGCGCGCGCCCTGACCCTTAAGCGCCTGCGCACACCCCTTGCCCACGTCACCGTAGCCCATGACGACGGCGATCTTGCCGGCCAGCATGACATCCGTGGCGCGGTTCAGACCGTCGATGATCGAGTGACGGCAACCGTACAGGTTGTCGAACTTCGACTTGGTCACGGCGTCGTTCACGTTAATGGCCGGGAAGGCCAAGGTGCCCGCGCGCTCCATCTCGTACAGGCGATGCACGCCCGTCGTGGTCTCTTCGCTCACGCCACGGATGCCGGCCAGCACCTTCGTCCACCGGCCCGGGTTCTTCGCCTGCTCGGCGCGCAACAGGTCGAGAATCACGCCCCACTCTTCCGGCTCGTTGTCGCTGTCGAAGCCCGGGATCACGCCGCTCTGCTCGTACTCGGTGCCCTTGTGCACGAGCAGCGTGGCATCGCCACCGTCATCGAGCAACAGGTTCGGACCCGTGCCGTCGCTCCACATCAGCGCCTGCTCGGTGCACCACCAGTACTCCTCGAGCGTCTCACCCTTCCACGCGAACACCGGCGTGCCCTTCGGCGACTCCACCGTGCCGTGCGGACCAACGGCCACGGCGGCCGCGGCGTGGTCCTGCGTGCTGAAGATGTTGCACGACACCCAGCGCACATCGGCGCCGAGTTCGACCAGCGTTTCGATGAGCACCGCCGTCTGCACCGTCATGTGCAGCGAGCCCATGATCTTCGCGCCCTTCAGCGGCTGCGTGCCGGCGTATTCGGCGCGCAGCGCCATCAAGCCCGGCATCTCGAATTCAGCGAGACGGATTTCCTTGCGGCCCCACTCGGCGAGCGCGAGATCACGCACGGCGAACGTGGGACGATCGAGCGAGGCCAACGGCGCAGCGCCCTGTTCGGTAACGACGACGGTAGACATTTACAGTTGAGTCCTGAGGGTAGAGTCGGAACGCGAGCCCACGGCGCAGCGCGCCGTGGCGGAGAACAACGTGGGGCCGGTGGCAGCAGGATCCACCGGTAACGGGACATAACGGACTGCGGTAAAGCCGGCGTCGTGGAGCCACGCCGTGAGTTCAAGCGGATCGAAGCCAAGCCAGACGTGACCCATCTGCTCGCGATAACGTTCCTGCGTGTGCGGACGCATATCGGCGATGAGCAGTCGGCCGTTGGGGCGCAACACGCGCCGCACATCGCGCAACGCGCGCACCGGGTCGGCCACATGGTGCAGCACGAGCATCAACACCGCGGCATCCAGCGACGCGTCGCCCAACGGCAGCGCTTCGAGCGTGCCTTCGGAGAGCGTGACGTTGTGGCACCCCGCGAGGCGGGCGGACGCCGCCGACAGCATCGCCGGCGACGCATCCACGGCGTAGACGTGCGCCACGTGCGGGGAGAGAGCAGCGGACAGCGCACCGGTACCGCATCCCAGGTCGCCCACGATCAAGGCGTCGTCCAGCAGCGCCAGCGCGGCGCTCACATCCGCCCGCGCGCCGAACATGCTGTCACGCAGGGCATCCCACTCGGCGCTGGCCGTGGCAAAGAACGCCTGCGTGCCGGCCCGGCGAGCCGCGATCACGGCGTCAATACGGGCCGCGTCCTGCAGCATGGCGGGCGTACTGCCCATCGCCGTCCGCACCAGCTCCCAGAGCGCGCGCATGTCGGCGTCGAGGCCGGGATGGCGGCGGTACCAGCGGCTGGCCCCCTCGGCCCGCGAGGCGATCCAGTGCTCGTCGGCCAAAATCTTGAGATGCCGACTCACCGTGCTCTGCGGCAGCTGCAGCGCGGTGGCAAGCTCCCCGACCGTCAGCTCCTGCCGCTCCAACGCGCCCAGCAGCCGACACCGGGTGGCGTCGGCGAGCTCGACCAGATGGTCGTGGATGGCGAGACGGGGCGAGGTCACCCGCATAATATATCCGGCTATCCGGATGAAAGGATAGTCCTCGCCAGCCGAAGGGCGGTCCCCACGGTCAAGTCGGGGATTCGCCCCTGCCGCCGCCCCGTGCCGGTGCTACCATTGCCGTGATGCTTGATCTGCCTCTCGCCCTGGACCTCCTCGTGTCGGCGCTCGTCGGACTGGCGGTGGGCGTCGAGCGGGAATGGTCCGGACACACCACCGGCCCCGACGGACGCTTCGCCGGGGTCCGCACGTTCACGCTGCTCGGTGTGATCGGGGGCTTCGGCGGGTGGTTTCTCCGCGATGGGCAGCCGGTGCTCGCCGCCGTGATCCTCGCCGCCGCGACCCTCTTCCCGATCGCGGCCTACACCGCCGCGCTGCGTCGCCCGGGCACCACCACCGACGGCACCACCGAGGTGGCCGCCATCCTCGTGGCCGCCATGGGGGCCACATCGGGGCTGGGACACCGCTCGGAAGCCAGTGCGGCGGCCGCTGTGTGCGTGCTGTTACTGGCCGAAAAGTCCACGCTCCACACCGTGTTGCGGCGTGTCGCGGCGCATGAACTGCGCGCCGCGCTCCAGTTTGCGGTACTGGCCCTTGTGATCCTGCCGCTACTGCCAGCGGGCGCCTACGGCCCATACGGGTCATTCCAGCCGCGGCAGCTCTGGACGGTGGTCCTCCTCTTTTCCGGCCTCAACTTCGCCGGCTACATCGCACGACGCGTGATCGGCGAGACCCGTGGACTCGGCGTGACAGGGTTGCTCGGCGGGCTGGTCTCCTCGACGGCCGTCACGCTCACTTTCAGCCGACGCAGCCGCACCGACCCCGCCCTCGCCGTGCCCCTTGCCCTCGGCGTGGTCGCGGCCTGCACGGTGCTGCTGCCCCGCATTTTCGTCATCTCCGCCATGCTGCGGCCAGCAGTCGCGCGCGCCGCAGTCCCCATCCTGCTCCCACCCTTCGTGGCTGGACTGGCGCTCATCGGCGTCGGCATCTGGCGGGCCGGCACCGCGCGCGAGCACCCCTCGGTCGCTGCCGCCACCGTAGCCGACGCGGGGCAGAACCCGCTCGGCCTCGTCTCCTCGCTCCAGATGGCCGTCGCCTTTCAGGTGGTCCTCACGGCCATTGCGTGGGTCCAGTCCACGGTGGGCACCACCGGTGTGTTGGTATCCGCCACGCTGCTCGGCCTCACCGACGTGGACGCCCTCACCGTCTCGATGACGCGCTACGGGGCCGATCCCGGCCACGTCGCGATCGCGGCCACGGCGATCGGCATCGGCGTACTGTCAAACACGGCCCTCAAGTGCACCATGGCGCTCGCGCTGGGGGCGCCGCAGTACCGTTCCCGCGTCGCGATCGGCCTGGGTGCCCTCGCCGCGGGGAGCATCGTGGGACTCTGGATCGGATGGGCATGACACCTCCCGCCACGGACCCCACCACACCTGCGGCCCACGGCGCCGGGCGGCGCGCCATCGCCGCCGTTGGGCGGGTCACGCGCTCGCTGTTCGAGCAGATCGGCGGCGGCGGGCGCTTCGTGATGGCCACCGTGCGGGCCGCCGGTGATACCGCCACGTGGATGCCCGAGTTTTCGCTGCACGCCCGTATCCTGGGGGTGGAATCACTCCCCATTGGCATCTTCATCGCACTCTTCACCGGCATCGTACTGGCCCTGCTGGCCAGCTATTCCGTCGGCGACCTCGTCCCGCCGTACTTCGTCGGCACGCTCGTGCAGAAGACGATTACGCTCGAGCTGGCCCCGGTGCTCACAGGACTCGCGCTCGCCGGCCGCGTGGGTGCGAACATCGCGGCGGAACTCGGCACCATGCGCGTCACCGAACAGATCGATGCGCTTGAGACCCTCACCTTCGATCCGATGAGTCATCTCGTGGTGCCGAGGGTCCTCGCCTCCACCCT
Source organism: Gemmatimonadota bacterium (assembly GCA_031127225.1). GTDB lineage: Bacteria > Gemmatimonadota > Gemmatimonadetes > Gemmatimonadales > Gemmatimonadaceae > Gemmatimonas. Next base: position 9,432 of record JARIEV010000015.1, read on the forward strand.
GATGTTTCCGATGGTCGTGGGCGTGGCTATGCTGGTCGGGCTGTTGTCGGGATGGGGCGCGTCGCTCGCGCTGCTCGACATCACCACGCCGCAGTTTCTCAAAGGGGTCCGCATTTTCTTCACCGACTTCGACGTGCGGTACGGCCTCGTGAAATCGGCGAGCTTCGGCGCCGCGGTATCCCTGATCGGCTGCCGCGCCGGCCTCAACACGCAAGGCGGGGCGCAAGGCGTGGGGCGCAGTGCAACGCGCGCCGTCGTGGTATCCGCCGTGATGATTCTCGTGCTCGATGCCTTCTGGGCACTCGTGTGGCTTACTGGCCGCACCATCCGCTAACGCCGACGAGACCACACCATGTACACTTCGCCATGACCACGTCCCGACGCGTCAGCGATTTCGTGGTGGGGGCCACCGTCCTGGTGGTGACCATCGCGATGATCGGTACCGTGCTCTGGCTCAAGCAGGCCGATCTCAGCGGCAAGACCAAGCACCTCGTCGTCCGCACCCGCGATGTGGGCGGAGTGGCCCTCGGCAATCCGGTGGTCATCCGTGGCGTGCGCTCGGGGCAGATCGAGTCGATCGCGCTGGGCGAACGCGGATGGGTGGTGCTCCGGTTTGGCATGGAGCGCGGCGTCGACCTCCCCGCCGATCCTGTCGTGCTCCTCACGGCATCGAGTCTGTTCGGCGAATGGCAGGCCACGATTACCGACGCGACGGGCATCCCCGCCGACCGGGAACTCCGCGCGGCCATCGCGGAAGCGCGCACCACCGGCGATACGCTCGCCGGTGCCGTGCTCCCCGACATCGCGCAGCTCACCTCAGTCGCCGGCCGCATCGCCGGCGACGTGGCCAAGGTGGCTGACCGCGTGCAGGTGGCGTTCGACGATCAGGCCGCGCGTGAACTGCGCGAATCGATCCGCAACTTCGCCGCGCTGTCCGGTGAATTGGCGATCACAGTGCAGCAGCAGTCCAAGAATCTCGACCGCATCAGTGGCGATGTGCAGCGGGGACTCACCACGGTCAACGCGGCCGCCGCCAATCTGAATGCGTTCTCGAGCCGCATCGACTCGGCCACCAGCCGCGGCGAACTGCAGCAGATCGTGGCCAACTCACAGTCGGCGGCCCGGGAGCTGCTCGCGGCCACCTCGCGGCTGCGTGCCGTGGCCGAGGGGCTCGATCGCACCGAAGGACGACTGGCCAGCGCCACCGCGCGCGCCGACTCGGTGCTCGCCAAAGTGAACGGTGGCCGCGGTACGCTCGGGCTGCTGGTGAATGATCCCGCGCTGTATCAGCAGAGCGATTCATTACTGCGCGAACTGCGGGCGCTCGTAAACGACGTCCGCCGCAATCCCAAACGCTACATCAACGTGCGGATGTTCTAGAAGTCGTCACCGGTAGCGTGTGTGCACGGTGCCGGCGTCGTACGCCGCCGGCACCGCGAGCACACCACGCCGCGATGCACGCAGCACGCGCGTGGCCACGGAGCCCACCACGAGGCGTTCCAGAAAGCCATGGCGCTGCGTGCCCACGGCAATCAATTCCGCCTGCGACTGCTGCATGTACGAGAGCAGCGACGACGCCGGGTCACCGCGCACCGTCACCGTTTCCACCAGCATTGTGTCGGGCGCGTCGAGCTGCGCGCGCACCTGATCGAACAGCGACGGCAGCGTGCGGCCGTAATCGGCGTCCCACAGCTGCCAGTCGGTGGACGGATGTTCGAAGCGTGGGCGGACATGCACGAGAGTGAGCCGTCCCTCCGGGGCAATCAACCGCGCGGCGAGCCGGGCAGCCTGCACGCTCGCCGCACTGAAATCCATCCCCACCACGGCGTGCTGCGGCACGGCGGGAAAGCCCAGCCCCACCGCCAGCACCGGAACCGGCGATTCGCGCAACGTGGCCAGCGTGGTCTCGGTACCGAACAGACGATCCAGCGGATTGTGTCGCCCGATCCCCATGACGATCATCGACGCATGACGCCGACCCGCTTCCGCCGCCAGTGTCCGCGCCGGCGAACCTAGAACTACCTGCACCGGCCACGACCGGTCGCCGGCCGCTGCGACTGAAATCGCCCGTTGCACATCGTCCACCATCGCCACACGACGGGCTTCATCGAGACCGGCCGGCACCGGCAATACGTCCATACCGGCGGCGACACCGGGGGTGGGTTCGCACACACCCAGCACCTGCAGCGGACCGCCGAATGCCGCCGCCGCGAGACGTCCGGCGTTGCACAGCGCCTCGCTGGCGGTGGGCGCACTGTCGCAGGCCAGCAAAACCGGCCCGCCAGTGACCTCGGGCACAACGTCCGGAGGCGACCCAGCGTCGGGTGCAGATACTGTCATGACCGAAAAATCCTCGAACAACAGGCGCAGTAGGCGGATGATGCCGTCGACACGTACGCCCCAACTCCCTCAGGAGTTGGTCCCGCGCATGAACCGACACGGGAAGAATGGTGGCTATTTTTTCGGCCGCGCTCTATCGGGGAGTTGGGGCCACCCTGTCGGGGAATCCCGCACAGCACACGCCGGTACCCGTACTTAGAGCGCCCAGCGCATCCCACGGGCCAGCGCATCGAAGAGCCGGTGCGGCATGGTGCGTTCACGCCACGCGGCGGCAGTGATCTCACGGCTGGTGGTGAGATCCTGTTGGAAGGTGTCTTCCACGGCCGTCCCGCACGCGGCGTCGAGCACCAGCACGTTGCACTCGGCGTTCAACCAGAACGACCGGAAATCGAGATTCGACGATCCGATCAGCGACGCATGTCCGTCCACCACCATCGTCTTAGCGTGCAGGGTGGCACGTTCGTATTCGAACACGCGCACACCAGCCGCCAGCAGCGTGGCGTACGCGCCGTGCGCCGCGTGCCGCACGATCGGCACGTCCGTGCGTGCGCTGGGCAGCAGCAGCCGCACATCGACGCCACGGCGTGCCGCCGCGGTGAGCAGCGACAGCGCGCGCGTGGGTGGGGCAAAGTACGGCGTGGTAATCCACAACCGCTCGCGCGCGCCGCCCAGCAGCGCGGCAATGACGCCAAGCATCTCGCGCTGGCCACGACCGGGGCGTGGGTCGAGCACGAGCACAGCACGATCCTCGGGGGCGGCCGTCTCGATGACGCGCCGCACCAGGCGGCCACGGCGCCGGTCGCGCCGCCGCCCCAGCTGTCGCTGCACCGCCTGCGGCAGTGCAAACGGGAGCGCCGGAGCCCGCACGCGCAGCTGCAGCGACGGCATCGTGTCCAACTCGCCCCAGCTCACATACTCCAGCCCGGGGAGCGCCGGTCCGCGGGCGCGATCCCACCCTTCGGCAAACACAGCCGCCAGTTCACGCGCCACCGACCCTTCCACCTGCACGAACGTGTCGCGCCACGCGCCCTCGTGATGCAGGATCGACGACCCGTACTCCGTGCCGACGTTCATGCCCCCGGTAAAGGCGAGCGCGCGATCACACAGCAGCAGTTTGCGGTGATCCCGTCGCAGCATCTCGAGCGGATGCTGCCACACGCGGTGAAAGAGCCGCACGGTCACGCCGTGATCGGTCAGCCCCCGCCAGAAGTCGTCGTCGGTCCCGATCGAACCCACCGCGTCGGCCAGCACGCACACGCGCACACCGCGGGCGGCGGCGCGCACGAGCGCCTGCTGCACCGAAGTGCCCAACGTGTCGTCGCGCAGGATGTAGGTCTCCAGCAGCACCTCCTCGCGCGCCGCATCGATGGCCTGCATCATGACCCGGAACGCTTCGGCCCCGTCAACCAGCAGCACCACGGGTGGACAGCGGTGTAACGGGCCGCCGTCGATGTGCTGCACGAGCTCCCGGAAGGCCGGATCGCGCACGCCCCCCGCCAGATGCCGTGCGGCACCCCACGCCCGGTATGTGCGCACCTCGCGCGGCGGAAGCGGATCAGTCATGTTGCAGCATGACGCTGCTCCTTCGACTTCTGGTCAATGCGGTCGCCCTCTGGTGCGCGGCCCGTTTCATCGATGGCATCGACTATACCGGCAACTGGCAAGGCCTGCTCGGGCTCGCGCTGGTGTTCGGTGTCGTGAACACGCTGGTGCGCCCGATTCTGTCGTTCTTTTCGTTTCCGATCCAGATCCTGACGCTGGGACTCTTCACGCTCGTGCTGAACGCGGGCATGCTGCTGCTCACCAGCGCCCTCGCCGCCCGCTTCGACATCGCGTTTCACATCGGCAGCTTCGGCGCCGCCGTGCTCGGTGCCCTGCTGGTGAGCGTGCTCAGCACCGTGCTCAGCTGGATCGTGATCCCCCGCCCGCGCGACGACGACTGAGCGGCGGCGCGCGTCCGGACACACACGCCGTCACGCGGCCGCTGTCTCCGGAAGCTGGGCCAACAGGCGTTGTAGCACCAGTTCGAGTTGCTCGCGCAGCCGCTCCGGCGCCACGATCACGGCGTCGGGACCGTACTGGAGCACGTGGCGGACGGCCCACGCCTCATCGGCCAGCGGGTAGCGCACCACGATCGACCCATCGGGGTGCAGCGCCCCGGACTCCCGTTCAGCAATCCAGCGCGCCACCGTGGCGCTGTACCGCACCTCGAGATACTCGGGGGCGGGCGCGTCCTGCACGAACACATGCCCTTGCTGCAGCACGGCGTCCACGGAAAAATCAGGCGGACGCGTGAACGGCTGGTCGGTGGCCACGGCATCGGTCACGCGATCGAGACGGAAGACGCGCAACTGGACGGCGCGCTCGCAGTGCGCCACGAGATAGATGTTCGCATCGGCGCGCACCATCGCATACGGATGCACCCGCCGGATGGACGGGTGCGCGTCGTCGGGCCGCTGATACGTGAGCTCCACCACGCGATGTGTTTCCACGGCGCGCTGGAGCACCACGACCGCCGTCCATTCGTCCTCACGCGCGGCCTCGACCGCGACCCCATGCGCAGCCACCGCGCTGGCCTCATCCGCCGTCGCATCGACAGTCCCGCGCGCGGACCGCGCGCCCGCGGCTTTGCGCCGATCGACCACCGTGTCCACCGGGCGTGCCGCGGTGTCGCGCAGTCGCTCCCGTACGCCGCGCACCAGATGCCGCTCGTCGACGGGGAGCTCCTGCTGCAGGATCCCGAGCCCGAGTTCGAGCGCCGCGAGCTCCGGTCGGGTGAGCCGCATGGGCCGCTTGAAGTGCGCTGAGCGCATGGACACGCGCTGATCACCCACGAACAGCTGAATGGCGTCCACGAAACCGGCCGGCGTATCGTCCCGGTCCAGGCAGGCGAAATCGTTCGCGAGGGTCTTGGCGTCGGTGCCCACGCGGGCCGCCAATTGGTCCAGCGTCAGGCTCGGCTCGTCGGCCATGAGCGGAAACGCCAGCAGCAGACGCTGCAGACGGTCGTCGGCACTGGTCATGCCACCTCCTGACGCATCGGCGGCGGCACCGACGCGACACGATGCGCCGTCAGCGTGGCCTGCACGAGAGTACGCCACTGCTCGCACCACTCCACCGGTGCGACAACGGTGGCGTCGCCGCCGAAGGTGAGCAACCAGCGCAGAAATGGATCGCGGCGGCGCACGCTGAAGAGGCGCTGTCCCGGGTCGGGGGCGGGCTGGCCCAGCTCCATCCCCTGCAGCACCTGCCCCGACGTCCCCTGAAACGCGACGACCACCGACACCGCGTCCTCGTCGCCCAGCTCCCACGAGTGCCGCGAGGCCGCATGACGCTCGAGGTCGAAGTCGTCCGGAATCGCATACTCGGGCTGTTTGCGCGTGTTTTCGTAGCGGGCACGGGACACACGGCTCAGACGGAACTGCCGCAGCCGGTGCCGCACCGGATCATGCGCCACCAGATACCAATGCCCCGTGAGAAACACGAGGCCGTACGGCTCCACGGTGCGCTCACCCGGTGCGTCGGCGCTCATGCCGGCGTACGTGAACGTGACGCGCTTGCGCAGCGTGAGCGCATCGCGCAGCACGTCGAACGTACTGGCGTGCACCTTCACCGCCGCAACCAATGGCTCGCCGATCGGCAGCAGCCCCACATCCTGCTCCAGCTTGCGGATGGCACTCATCGCATCGTGGTCGAGCGTTGCGTTGCCCAGCGCGCGCACTCGCGCCGCGGCGCGCCGAAGGGTGAGGCATTCGTCCGGCGTGATCGCGAGCACGGGGAGCAACTGATAGCCGATCCCCGCGGGACGTGGGATCGTGCGTAATTCGACTTCCGGCACCAGCCGCGATTCGCACAGCGCCAGCAGCGGCATGTAGAACGCGTCGTGCCGCAGCCGGTAGCGCGACTCACCGCCATCGCTGTCCTGCACCGTTTCGATGGGCACCCCGAAGGCGCGGAGTTCGTCCTTGTCGCGCTCGAAGGTGCGCCCCACACTTTTCTCATCGACCGCGCCACCGGCATACCCGGGTACGTCCTGCCGCAATTCGGCGAACGTCGCGGCAGTGCGCCGGCGGAGGAGCGCCGCGAGGAGATCGAGCCAGCGGGTCAGTTTGTCGGCGGCAGCCATTGCAATGCACGGCAAAGGGTCACGAAACACGAAGCACCCGGTCCACGGGGAACCGGGTGCTCCAATTCTACTGCACACCTCCGACAGGGCGAGTCTCCGGCGGTCATCACGCCGTTTCTCGACGCCGCTCGGGCTAGGCGATGAACATCGGCACCACAAACTGGCAGAACAGCGCACCGACCACCGTCATCGCGAATCCCCACACCAGCAGCTGGCGGAACAGCTGCCTGGTGTCGTAGCCGATCGGGACGGCCGCGATACACAGCGCCCCGATGGTGGACAGCGGAGACACGTCCACCAGCGCGGCGCCCACGTTGATGCTGATGGCGATCTGCAGCGGGTTGCCGCCGCCGAGCTTAGCCACCAGTCCGGGCACCGCGGGGAGGAAGGCGGGATACACCACCCCCGACGTCGAACTGTACGTCGAGATCAGCCCCGTTACCCCGGCGATGACGCCGTTCACCGAGCCCGGCGTGGCCAGCTTCGCGAGGACGGTCGTGAACAGATCCATGCCGCCGGTTTTCTCCAGCACGCCGATCAGCACGCTCACCCCGCACACCATCACGATCACCGGCCAGGGCACCTGCTTCAGCATCGCACTGTCGTCGCCAGTACCAATCACGACCAGCAACGCCGCTGCGGCGAACGCCGTGAGCCCCGGATTGAACTTCAGAAAGAGCACCGCGCTCACCCACAGCACGCCCACCGTCAGCGTGGTCCAGTGCGCCCGGGTGAACGCGTTCCCCGCCTCGTCGATCATGACCCGTCCGCCACGCAGCATCGCGGGGCCGCCAAACATCGCCCAGGCGGCCACCGCCACGATCGCGTGCGCTGCGAAGTTCATCACCAGCACTTCCGTGGCGTGACCGCCTAATCCCGCCTTCTCCATCAACGTCTGCACCAGCGCCCCGATGGCACTGATCGGCGACAGGTTGCCGGCGTTCGCCCCATTGCCGACCATCAACGCCATCAGGAACATCGGTGCCTTCGCGCGGTGTGCGAGTCCCATCGCGAGCGGTGCCATCAGCGCCGTCGTTGCCACCGATCCCGGTCCGCTCGTGGAAATCAGGCACGACAGCAGAAACACGAACGGCGGCAACAGCACCGCGCGTCCTTGAAGCAGCCGAACGCCGTGGTGCGTGACCGCCTGCATCGTACCGTTGGCTTGCGCGATCCCGAACAGCAAGGTCACGCCAAGGAGCGTCAGAAAGAGTGACGACGGAAACACCGCCATCAGCTGCTCCACCTTCCAGTCGGCCGCGAACGTGGCAACACCCCAGGCCAACGCGACCGCGAGGACACCGACGTTGACGCGCGACGTCAGACTGGCTGCTACCACCAGCAGCAGCGCCAGCAGGGAGAGCAGCGCCGGACTCACGCCGCAGTCCAGGGCGGCAATAGATGTCGCTGCACTTTGCCCAACGCCGTCCGTGGCAGCGCATCCACCCGCACGAAACCGCGCGGCACTTTGAACGAGGCCAGCTGCGTCCGGACCTGCTGCGCAAGCGCCTCGAGATTCACCGCGGCGTCGCACACGAGATACGCCACCGGCACTTCACCGCGCACCGCATCCTTCACCCCGACCACCGCGGCTTCGTGCACGCCGTCCTGCTCAGCCAGCAGCTCCTCGATTTCACGCGGGTAAATGTTGAAGCCACCCGAGATGATCAGATCGCTGCGTCGCCCTTCCAGCGTGATGTAGCCGTCCGCCGCGCGCACGCCCACATCACCGGTGCGAAACCAGCCATCCGCGAAAGCCACCGCCGTGGCATCGGGACGACGCCAGTAGCCGTCGCACACATTCGGCCCGCGCACCCACAACTCGCCGCTCGTACCATCGGGCACATCCACACCAGCCTCGTCCACGATGCGCACCACCGTCATCGGCATCGGAAAACCCACGGTGCCGGGGCGACGCTCACCATAAAACGGATTGCTCACGTTCATGAGCGTCTCGGTCATCCCGTAGCGCTCCAGAATCACGTGCCCGAACCGCTCCCGGAACGCCTCCATGACGGGGGCGGGCAACGGCGCCGAGCCCGACACGAACAAGCGGGACCGCGCACCGATGGCGGCGGCGCGCTCAGGCGCGACCTCGAGCAGGCGCACGAACATCGTTGGCACGCCGAAGAACACCGTGGGCTGATACGCCTCGAACCAGTCGGCCGCCCGCTCGTGCTCGAAGCGCTCGACCAGTCGCATATGGCAGCCACTCAGCAGCCACACATGCAGGCCGTTGCCCAGCCCATGCACGTGGAACAGCGGCAGCACGGCGAGATACCGGTCGTCGCTGGTGAACTCCCACGCGCTGGTGAGCGCCAGCGCGTTTGCCGCGAAGTTGCCGTGTGTGAGCACCGCGCCCTTCGAGGCGCCGGTGGTCCCCGAGGTGTACACGAGCGCGGCGGGCGTATTCGCCACACTCTGCACCGTGATCCGCTCAGACAACTGTGGCGCAGCCTCCGCACGCAAGGCTTCGAGATTCCACGACGTCACGCCCGCCGGCAGGTCGCCTTGCTGGGCGGCGGTGGTCACCACCGCCACCGGTGCCGCATCGCTCACGATGTGCGTGATCTCGCGCTCGCGATACAGCACGTTGATCGGCACCACGATGATGCCGGTCTTGATGCACGCCAGCCAGAGATCGATGATCTCGACCCGGTTCGTCAAATAGAAGGCCAGCCGATCGCCCGCGTTCACTCCACGTGCGCGTAGCGCATGCGCCATCCGGTTGCTGCGTGCTTCAAGTGCACCGAAGGTCAGTGCGAGGGGCTGGCCGGTTGGATCAAGACAGTCAAGCGCGGGGGACGCGGCGCGGCCGAGCAACGACCGATCGTAGAGGGCAAGGAGTGACATGGCGCGCAAGGTACCCCGCCCCCCCGCTCGGTCAAGCGCGTGTCACGAAAGTCCGAGCGCACGCACCATGGCCTGCACGCCGGCCAACTGCAGTCCATCCTCTTCAAAGACGATCACCCCAAGCAGGGCGTGCGCCACATCATCCGGCAGCCGGTCCACCCGGAACACCTGAATCACCGGCCCTGCCGCCATCGCGTCACGCAGCCGCGGATGTGACCACCCGCCCTCCAGCGTTGGCGCCTGATCGCAGCCCGTGGTGAGCACCGTGCGCAGCGTCGATGCCGGCGCGCCGCGGTAGCACACCACCGGCAGCGCCGCCCCGAAGCTGCGCTCGAACAGCGCCTGCCACGCCATCGGCCGGGCCCCCTGATCACGGGCACCCGACGCCAGCACGACGCGCGGCGATTGGGCCAGCACGTGCATCCGCTGCACCGCATCCTGCAAATCGTCGAGAATGCGCGCCGCCCGATCGGGCGCCGCGTCGGGTCCTGAATTGCCAGAAGCATCGGCCATCCTCCAATCTTCTCTTCCGCCCGCGGCGCAGCCACCCCAAGAGACCCCGTGTTCACACTTTTCGTCGTTGTCTTTCTCGATCTGATCGGGTTCGGGATGATCATCCCGGTCTTTCCGTTCTATGCGGAACAGGTCGGCGTGGCCCCGGCCTCGGTCATTTTCTTCCTCGGGCTCTATTCACTCGGGCAGCTGGTGGGCGCCCCGATCTGGGGGAGCCTCTCCGATCGCATCGGCCGCCGCCCGGTGCTGCTCGCCACGTTGCTGGCCAATACCGCCGCCTCGCTGATGCTGGCCTTCAGCACCACCGGCGCGATGCTGGCCGTCTCCCGCATCGTCGCGGGACTGGCCGCCGGCAACATCTCGGCGGCCTACGCCTACACCACCGACATCACCACCGACGCCAACCGCCCCAAGGCGCTCGGCCTGCTCGGCTCGGCCTTCGGCGTTGGCTTCATCCTCGGCCCCGCGCTCGGCGGCCTCCTGGCCGGCGCCCACCCCGAGAATGGTGCCGGCTTTGCCCGCGTGGCCTACGGCGCCGCGGTGCTCTCACTCGTGGCCTTCTTCCTGACGCTGTTCCGACTCCCGGAATCACTCCCCCCCGAAAAACGTCGCGCGAAGTCGACGAAACGCGTGGGCATGACCACGTTCTTCACGCGCCCCGTCCTCCGGGATCTGCTCATCGCCACCATCATCGTGGTCGCCGCCGTCGCCCTCTTCCAGAGCACGCTGGCGCTTTTCACCGCCGACCGGCTCGGTGTCGGTCCGCGGACGCTGGGGTGGATCTACGGCTTCGTCGGCGTCATCTCCGTCGTGGTGCAGGCCGGCGTCATCGGTCCGCTCACGCGCCGCTTCGGCGCCCAGGCCCTCACCCGCGCCGGCGCCGTCCTCGTCGCCATCGGGATGGGGTGTGTCCCCGCCTCGCACTCCATCGGGGTGCTGCTGGTCGCCCTCGGGGTCTTCGGCGTCGGCTCCGCGCTCTTCAATCCCAGCATGAGCGGACTCGTCGCCACCGCCGCTGCCCCGCACGAGCGGGGCAGCGTGCTCGGCGCCTATCAGGGCGCCGCAAGCATGGGCCGCGTGATCGGCCCCTTCGCGGCCAGCGGCGTCGCGAGCGCGACCTCGCTCTCCATGCCCTTTCTAGTCGGTGCGGTGGTGTCGCTGGCCGGCGCCCTGCTCATTCACACGCGTCCCCGAGCAACGCGCGGCTGACGGCGGCGGACCGGCACGGTCCCACTGTCTAGCAGGCCCCACGCGGTGATGTCTCCAGTATTTTGAGACATCACCGCTACATCATCAAATCAGCAATCCGTCAAGAACGGGCAAACGGCTGCTCCAGACTCGGCGACTGCGGCGTGAACAGCTCCGCCCCGCTCTCCGTGATCACCATGTCGTCCTCCAGACGGATGCCGAATTCGCCCGGGATGTAGATCCCCGGCTCGTCCGAGAACACCATCCCCGGACGCAGCGGCAGCGTGTTGCCGCGCACGAGATACGGCCACTCGTGCCCGTCCATCCCCATACCGTGTCCCACCCGGTGGCTGAAGTATTTGTAGTCGGGACCGAAGCCGGCATCGACAATCACCTTCCGCGCCGCGGCGTCCACCGCTTCACAGGGCACCCCGGGCTTGGCCGCCGCCAGCGCGGCGCTCTGGGCGCGGTGCTCGATCTCGAATACGTCCTTCATGCGCTGCGTCGCCTTCCCCAGCACGAAGGTGCGGGAAATGTCCGACGAGTACCCCTCCACCTTGCAGCCGCCGTCGATCAGCAGGATGCTCCCCTCACGCACCACCTGCGGCGTCGCACTCCCGTGGGGTAACGCCGAGTACTGGCCCACCTGCACGCCGGCGGACCCGCTGTAGCCCAGCTGCTGATGCGCGAGCTGCACCAGCCCTTCAAAGTCGTCCTGCGTCATCCCCTCGGCCAGCGACTTCCAGGCCGCCTCGTACGCCAGCAGCGTCACCGCGCTGGCATGCCGCATCAGCGCCAGCTCGTGCGCGTCCTTCACGATCCGGCAGCCGGCGGTGATGGGCGTGCCACTCACCACCGTCACCCCCGGCACATGGGCGGCGCCGTCCGCGAACACGAAGCGGACCGTCTCTTCGGCCGCGATCGTGGCCGTGGACAGGCCGCGCGATGCGAGCCCCTTCCGCAGTAGCTCGTACGGGTTCTCGTGCTCCTCCCACGCCATCACCTCCGCCTCGCGCCCCAGCGGCCCCAGGTGGGCCTGCTCCATGGCGCGCTCCTCCTCGAACTTGGGGGTGATCAGGAACGCCGCCCCCTTCACCGGAATCACCGCCGCCAGCAACCGCTCGCTGAGCCCCCACTTGATGCCCGTGAAGTACTCCATGCTCGTCCCGCCGGTGAGCATCAAGGCATCGATCCGCTGCTCGCGCATCAACCCGCGGGCCTTTTCCAGCCGCCCCAGACGCTCCGCGACCGAGATCGGCGTGACCCCGTCGCGCATGGGGCGCAGCGCCCGGATGGCCGGCGGCATCGCCGCCGGCGGCTGCCCGCCACCCGCGGCCGCAGCGACCGCCGGGGTGGATATGACCGCGCCCGCCATGAGGGTGGAAGCGGATCCCAGGAAATCTCGACGTGTGGCCATGCCGTGCTCCGGTGGTGTGAATGGGACAAGTGTCTACCTTTATAGCGCTCGAACGCCCGATCGTCGAGAGTATCGACCGGGCCTTCCGGATCGGCGGGTGCGGTTCACCACACCCGCGTCGCTTTTCATCACTGTGAGGATTCTGTGCTTCTTCCCTTCCTTCGGCGCGTGGTGCCGGCAGGACGGCACGCCACCGCCATGTGCGGACTCGCGTTGTCGTTGGCCGCCGCCGCACCGCTGATCGCCCAGTCCACTGGTACCGTCACCGGCCGTGTGGTCGATGGCGACAACGGTCAGCCGATCGCCGCCGCGCAAGTCACCGTGGCCGGCACCCAGCTCGGTCGCGCCACCGGTGACGACGGGCGCTTCACGCTCGCCAACATTCCGGCGGGCGCGCTCACCGTCACCGTCCGTCGCATCGGCTACCAACAGCAGTCGCGCGCCATCACACTGGCCGCCGGCGCGTCCGTCACCGTCGATTTCACGTTGAACAAGAGCAGCGTCTCGCTCGCCGGCGTCGTCGTCACCGCCACCGGTGAAGAGCGCAAGAAGGAAGTCGGCAACGCCATCACCACCGTCGGCAGCGCAGACTTCGAACGGGGGGCGGTCGCGAACACGCAGCAGATCCTGCAGGGGCGCTCTACTGGCGTCACCATTCAGGCCAACGGCGGCGGTCCTGGCTCCGGCGGCACCATCCGGTTGCGCGGCGTCAACTCGATCACGCAGGGCAACCGCCCGCTGATCTACATCGACGGCATCCGCATGTTCAACGGCAACTCGCCCACCGGCGTCTCCTCGCGCCAGTCCGTGTCGCCGCTCAACGACATCGCGGCGTCGGACATCGATCGCATCGAGGTGGTCAAAGGCCCGGCTGCCACGACCCTCTACGGCACCGAAGCCTCGGGCGGCGTGATTCAGATCTTCACCAAGCGCGGTCGTGAAGGCCCCGCCGTGTGGACGCTCGAAGCCAGCGCCGGCATCAACAGCATGGGCGACTTCGGACCACGCTCCGATCCCACGCGCATGTTCATCCGCGAATGCCGCGGGCCGAATGTCGTCGATGCCAACGGCGTCGCCTTCGAAGACGCCACCTGCCCCGAAAGCGGGTCGTGGCTCCAGAACGGCTTCCTCGGCCGCTACTCGCTGGGCGTGCGCGGCTCGGGCAGTGGCATCAATTACTCCATCTCCGGCAATCTCGAGAACGAAGCGGGCGTCCTGCGCGTCGGCAGCAACAAGACCGGCGGCCTGCGCGCCAACCTCGGCTTCGCGCCCAGCAAGACCGTCACGCTGGCTCTCAACACGTCCTGGCAGCGCCGCAACACGGCGATGGTGTCCGAAGGCAACAGCGCCGACGGCTTCCTCCTGAACGTCTCGCGCGGCCCCGGCTCCAACTTCAAGGGCACCGGCTGCAGCACCGCCACGATCGCCTGCGTCCTCAACGACACGATCTTCTCGAAGTCCAACACCATCGGCGGCGATCACTTCATCACCGGCGGTACCGCCACGTGGAACCCGACGGCGAACATCAGCAACCGCCTGTCCGTTGGCATTGACTACAACAACAACGACATCCGCACCATCAATCCGTTCGGCTTCCTGCGCACGCCGACCGGTGTGTACTACCAGACGCTCTGGAACCGTCAGCTCATGACGGTGGACCTCGCGAGCAGCTGGAAGCAGACGTTCGGCAAGAACTTCTCCGGGACGTCGTCGGTGGGTGGACAGCTGTTCGACAGCCGGCTCAACTCCACCGATCTGCAGGGTGACAACTTCGCCGGCCCGGGCGTTCCCACGCTGGTTTCCGCATCGCTGCGTCAGATCGTCGACGTGAATCAGCAGCGCGTCATCAACGCCGGCTTCTTTGCCCAGCAGATGATCGGCTGGCGCGATCGCCTGTTCGTGACCGCCGGCGCACGTGTCGACGGCAACTCCGCGTTCGGGTCCGGCTTCGGCCTGCAGACCTACCCGAAGCTGAGCATGTCGTACGTGCTCTCCGATGAATCGTTCTGGCCGTCAAACCTCATCGAAACGTTCAAGTTCCGCGCCGCCGTCGGCGAGGCCGGCAAGGCGCCGGGTGCCTTCGACGCCACACGCACCTGGAACCCGATCGCGGCCGAAGGCGGTCTCTCCGGCTTCACCCCGGGCCAGCTTGGTAATCCGAACCTCGGCCCCGAGCGTACGCGCGAAACCGAAGTGGGCTTTGACGCTGGCTTCTGGGGCGGCCGCCTCGGTGCCGTCTTTACCTACTTCAGTGCCCGCACCGACGACGCCATCATCAACGTCGCCTATCCGCCGTCACAGGGGTTCTCCAGCAACCAGCCGGAAAACGTCGGCACGATCTCCAACCAGGGCATCGAAGCGCAGCTCACCGCGTCATTCGACCCCACCAGCTGGGCGCGTCTCGAAACCCGCCTCCAGTACACGCGAATCAAGGGCGAAGCCGTTGACCTCGGGGGGCGCGTCCTCACGATCGACGCCCTGTCCCGCAGCTACGTGCGGGAAGGACTGCCGCTCCCGGCCTACATCGGACTCAAGGTCGCCAACCCGGAGGCGTTCGAAACACCGGTCATCGAACAAAATCAGTTCCTCGGCCAGACCTTCCCCGACCAGATCATCAATCCGTCCGTCACGCTCACGCTGTTCAAGAATCTCACCATTGATGCCGTCGGTGAATTCCAGAAGGGTGGACACCTGCTGAACGGTACCGGATTCCAGAACGCCGGTCTCGGCATCTGGCAGCCCTGCTTCGCCGCGCAGAAGGCGCTGCGCGCCGCGGCCGCCGGTGACGCCTCGGCCCTCGCCAGCGTAAATGCACGCGACCGGATGCGCTGCTCCATCGTAGCCTCGCAGCGTGACTACAGCTATTGGGTCGAAAGCGCGGACTTTTTCAAGCTCCGCAGCGTCTCGGCCTCATATGAGGTGCCCAAGCGTTTCACCCCCGGCGCCCGCAACATGACCGTGTCCCTCGCCGGCCGGAATCTCTTCGTCAACACGAAGTACACCGGCTCCGACCCGGAAACGGCCGACCAGCGGACCAGCACGTTCTCGCGCCGCGACTACTACAACTTCTCGACCTACCGCACGTTCCTCTTCAGCGTGAGGACGAGCTTCTGATGCCCACTATGACTGCCTTCTCCCCGATGACCCGCCGTGCCACGCCGGCGGCCGCCATCGCCCTCGCCGCCCTCCTCAGCGGCTGTGACTTCAAGGTCACCAACCCCGGTCCGCTGCTCGACGCGGATCTCAACACCGCCAGCGCCATTCCGGCGCTCGTGAATGGCATGGGGGGCGATCTCTCCAACGCCATCGGCAACTACCTCACCCGCGGGTCTCTGGCGGCGCTCGAGCTGCGTCACTCCGGTAACTTCGCGGCCGAGCGGCAGTTCGCGACTGGCGTGATCCGGCCGGAAGACGTGAACGGCGACTGGGCGCGCATGCACACCGCGCGGTACGTGGCCGAAGCCGGCCTCGTGCGCATGAAGACGGTGTTGGGCACCGCCTTCGAAACCAACGTCAATACCCCGCGGGCGTATCTGTACGCCGGCTACGCCAATCGCTTCCTCGGCGAGAACGTGTGCAACGCGGTGTACGACGGCGGACCGGCGCTGCCCAGCAGCTCGCACTTCGTCCGTGCCGAAAGTCTGTTCACGCGCGCGCTCACCATCTCGCGGGCGCTCAACAACACGGCCCTCACCAACGCGGCGCTCGCCGGCCGCGCGCAGGTGTACGCTGATCAGGGCAAGTGGGCCGAGGCAGTGGCCGACGCCGCGCTGGTACCGGCCACCTTCCGGCACAACGCGGTCTTCTCTCTGAACACCACGCGCGAGAACATGGATCTGGCCACCCAGACCATCACGCGCCGCGAAGTGACGGTGTGGAATACGGTGTGGGTGGCCGACCGCGATCCGCGTGTGCTGTACGACACGGTAAAAACGGGGACCCGGATCACCACGGGGCAGGACGGCACCACCAACTTCTTCCGCCAGAAGAAGTACATCACGCTGGGTGATCCCATGGCACTCGCCAAGGGCACGGAAATGCTGCTGATCCGCGCCGAGGCGGCCCTCCGGGCCAACGACCTCACCAACGCAATGGTGTTCATCAACCAGGGACGGACGGCGGCCACGCTGACGCCGCTCACCGCGACCACCATCGATGCCGCGTGGGCGCACCTGATGCGCGAGCGCGGTGCCGTGCTATGGTTGGAAGGGCGGCGGCTGTTCGACCTCCGCCGCTGGCTGGCGGACGGCCGCAACACCACGCTGCAGGGACGCAGTACCTGCATCCCGATCAGCCTCGAGGAGCGTGGCGCGAATCCCAACGTCGCCGGCGCCCCCTGACCGGGTATCCGATATCGTGATAGATGCGGGGGAGCGGCACCATGCCGCTCCCCCTCGTTTTTTATCTGGCGGACTCATCCCCCAGCGTCCGCCAGCCGATCTTTAAAGCATGAACGCACGCCCGTCCCGCCGCTGGCGGCAGTATCGCCTCGTCATCGCCCTGACCCTCGTCGTCGCGCTGGTCGTAGTGCTGGCCACGACCGCCTATCAGTCCTACGCCCGCGACGTCCGATCACAGACGCAGGCCCTGTTGACGTCCCTCGCGCGTACGCGCGCCACCGCGATCCGCTCGCATCTCGACGAGCGCGTCGGTGACGGGTGGGTGATCGCCAAACGCCCCGAAACGCGCGAGTCGCTGGACACCGCCAGCACCGCCGCAATGCGCGGGACTGCCCGCGCGCGGCTCCGTGATATCATGAACGATGTCGCCTACGCGTACGGCTACCACAACATCGTGCTGCTCGACCGCACGCTGGCCGTCGTCGCGCAGCGACACCCCGACGCGCTCGAGGCACAATCACTTGAGGCCCTGACGCGCGCCGTCGCCACGGGACGGACCCAGACGATCGAGCTGCACCAGTCCGCCGAAGGCATCATGGAGTACGGCATCGCCACCCCGGTCTGGGTGCGCGGCGATTCGGCCGGTCCGCCCCAAGGGGCGCTCTATTTAGTCCTTGACGCCGCCCAGCACCTCTTTCCGTTGCTCCAGGCCGAAGTGCCGGGCCGCTCCTACGAAGGGCTGCTGATTCAGCAGGAGCGCGATTCCGCGCTCGTCATGTCCACACGGTACGCCGGTCCGGCGGCGCGCCTCCCCGTACGACACTTTCCGACCGCGATCGTCGCACCGTTCATTCGTGGCGACGCCGCACGGGACTTCCAGAACATCGAGGTCATCAGCGGCATGGCCGGCGTGACGGGATCGCCGTGGGTGCTCGTGGCCAACGTCAACCGCACCGAGGCTGAACAGCCCATCCGCCTCGCGGCCGTGGCGCTCTCCCTGGCCGTCGTGCTCCTCACGGCACTGCTGCTGCTGAGCGGACGCAACGCGATTCTCCGGGAGCGGCGGCGCAGCGCACGCGAGGCGGGACAGATCGCCGATCGTGCCCTCAGCGTCGTCCAGTCCTCCATCGACGGCTACATCGTGGTGGACGCCGATGGCCGCATCATTGAGGTCAACGACGCCATCACCACGATGACCGGCTTCACCACCGAGGAACTGCTGGCGATGACGCTCGCCGACCTCAAGGTGCCCGGCGACAGCGCCACAGCCGACGACACGCTGCAGCGACTGCGCGCCATCCGGCGGGAACGCTACGCCAGTCGCTGGCGGCGCAAGGACGGCACGGTCATCGATCTCGATGTCAGTGCCACCGCACTCGGCGCTGGGGAACGCGGCCAGCTCTTCGCTTTTGTGCGTGATATCACCGAGGACCTCACCGCCCGCCGTCGCCTCGAGCGCGTCAACCGGCTGTACGCGTTTCTGAACCGGGTGGGCGAGCAACTGTTCCAGATGCGCTCGCGGCAGGGGGCCTTCGATCTGGTGTGCCGCAGCGCCGTGCAGGACGGCGACTTCGTGTTGGCGTGCGTCGGTGAGATCGATGCCACCACGGGTACAGTCCGCATCATCACCGCCGACGGCGACGCCGCGGCGTACCTGAACGAGATCCACATCACCGTCGATCCGGCGCTACCCACAAGTCAGGGCCCCATGGGGCGCGCGCTCGGCTCCGGTCTCCCCGTCGTGGAGAATGACTTCCAGCGCAGCGCGGACACGGCACTCTGGCATGAGGTCGCGCAGAAGCACGGCATCGGCTCGTCGATGGCGCTCCCGATCATGCTCGACGGCAAAACCACCGCCGCGGTGATCTTCTACCATCGCGAGGCGGACGCCTTCGACCCGGAGCTGGTTTCGCTGCTCGGAGAGATTTCGCGGATTCTCACCCTCGTGCTCCAGTCGGTGGCCACCGAAGCCCGGCGGGCCGAGGAACAGCAGCGCCGGCGGCGCAGTGAGGAACGCTTCCGGAATCACTTCGAGTCGCTGCCGGTCGCCACCTACGTGGTGGAGGAAGCCAGCGGACGGGTGCAGCGCGTGAACCGCGCCTTCATCGACCTCTTCGGCTACCAACCCGACGAGCTGCCCACGCTCGAAGCCAGCTTTACGCGCTTCTTCGCCGATCCGGTCTACCGCGTGCAGACTCTGGAGGTTTTCCGGCGTGATCTGGCGGAGCTCGGCACCGGCGCCACCGCCAAACACGTCCGTGAATACAACGTCCGGCGCCGCGATGGCAGCGACAGGCTCGTGCAGGCGGTGGTCACCCGCAGCGGCGACGAAGTCATCATTGGCTGGATCGATCTCACGGAACTGCGCACCAGCCAGATCATGCTGCGCGAAGCACAGCAGATCGCGCGCCTGGGCAGCTGGGGCTACGACTTCCCAGCCGCGGAGCAACACTGCTCCCGGGAGCTCATTGCACTCCTCGATCTCAAGGCCACCCGGGGCGCAACGACCGAAGAGATCGTGATGGCCGCGCTGGTGCCCGGCGAACCGGAGCGCATTCGCGCGGCGCTCACCCACGCCGCCAGTGAACACCAGCCGTTCGAAATTACCTGCCGCGTCACCACACAACGGGGCACCATTCGGCATGCGCTGCTGCGCGCGCGCATCGAGTACGACGAAGAAGGCGAGGCACTGCGCGCGGTCGGATCGGCGCAGGATGTCACCGAAGAAGTGGAAGCGGCCGACGAACTGCAACGCTATCGCGCGCACCTCGAGGATCTGGTTACCGAACGGACCGGCGAACTAGCAGCGGCCAACACGCGACTGCAGCGCCGCGACATGTGGATGAACGCCATGCTCGACATCAGCCAGAAGGCCGGCTCACTCGAAGAACGGGAGATCCTGCAGTTCGGCGTCGATCAGGCACTGCGCCTCAGCGGCAGCGCGGCCTGCTACATCCACGTGGTCAGCGACGATGAATCCACCATCGCGTCCACCTGCTGGGACGGCCCGGCGCAGCGCAGGGTCGCTGGCGGTGGCACGGTCCCGGGCTTCACCGCGACTCCCGCGCTGGCAGCCGGTGTCTGGGCCGGCGCCGCACGCACGCGCGAGCCGGTCGTCATGAACGTCGTCGAGCCGGACACGGTCAACGATCCCTCCGTCGCGCGGTACGTCACGCTACCGATCGCCGAGGGCAACCGCCTGCGGATGGTGCTGGGCGTGATCAACAAACCGGCACCGTACGAAGCCGACGACGTGTGGGAACTGCAGGTCATTGCGCACGACATCTGGTCCATCGTGCAGCAACGCCGCAACGATGTCGCCATTTCCCGCGCCTACGAGCACGTCAAAGCCAGCGACGAACGCTTTGCGTTCGCCATGGAAGCCTCGTCCGAAGGTATCTGGGACTGGGATATGCGCGCCGACCGCATCGCCTTCAGCAACGTGTACGTGCAGATGCTCGGCTACGATCCGGCCGCGTTTCCCACCGCGCTCACCGGCTGGCTGAAGCTCGTCCACCCCGATGATCGCCTGGTGGTCGCGTCCGATGCCGCACGACGGTTGCGCACCGAGGGGGCCTTCAGCGCCGAGTTCCGCATGCGGGCCAGCAACGGCGAGTACCGCTGGATGCTCAGCCACGGCAAGACCGTCGAATTCGGACCCGATGGCGAACCGGTGCGCGCCGTCGGGACACAGTCGGACCTCACCGCACGCAAACACAACGAAGACTTGCTGCGCGCTGCCAAGGAAGACGCCGACAACGCCAACCGCGCCAAGTCGTCGTTCCTCGCCGTCATGAGCCACGAAATCCGCACGCCGCTCAATGGCGTGATCGGCATGGCCGAGGTGCTCGCGCAAAGTGCACTCCCGCCTCGCGAAGCCGACGCCGTGCGCACCATCCGGACGTCGGCCACCAACCTGCTCGGGATCATCGACGACATCCTGGATTTCTCCAAGATCGAAGCGGGACGCATTGAACTCGAACATCGCGACGCATCCATCGAGGATACACTCGACGGGATCGCGGCCGCCCTTGCACCCGTGGCAGCACAGCGCGGGGTCGATCTGTCGATGTTCATCGCCCCTGACGTCCCAGCCCTGGTGTGCACCGACGCCATCCGTCTCCGGCAGATTCTGTACAACCTGATCGGCAACGCCATCAAGTTCAGCGGCGGGCGCGCGACGCAGCGCGGACGTGTGCACATCCGGGTCGAGGCCGTCACGCACGAGCCGCTCGAACTGCGCATGACCGTGCAGGACAACGGCATCGGCATGTCCGCCGACACGATCAGCCAGCTGTTCACGTCGTTCACGCAGGCCGAGATCTCCACGACACGACGCTTCGGTGGAACCGGACTCGGTCTGGCCATCTGCAAACGGCTCACCGAGTTGCTCGGCGGAACCGTCACGGTCACCAGTGTGCTGGGCGAGGGATCGGCGTTCGTCGTCACGCTGCCCATGGACGCGTCGGCCACGCAGCCGCCGCGCGTGCTCCCCGACATCGACGGTCTCGAGTGCCTCGTGGTGCGTGAACCGGTGGCCCCATACGAGGCCGACGACATCGCCACGTATCTGCGCTTCGCCGGCGCACTCGTCACCATCGTGCCCACCGCCCACACGGCGGTCACCACCGCCATCACGCGGCCGGCGCCGGTCGTGATCGTGCAACATGCACCCGCCGGCGCAATCGACGGCGGCGGTGCCCCCTCCGACGATGTCCGACATGTCCGTCTCACGGCGGGACAGTCACGCGTGGCACGCGTCGTGACGCCGAACTTCGTCACGCTCGACCGGCATCACCTGCGAGAGCAGAACCTGGTACGGGCCGTCGCGATCGCGGCAGGGCGCGCCTCGCCGGAAATCCTGTACGACGAACAACCGTCGCAGGTGCCGCTCACGACGGCCATCCGACCGGTCACCGTCGCGGAAGCCAGAGCACAGGGACGCCTCATCCTCGTGGCCGAGGACGACGAGATCAATCAGAAGGTGATCCTGCAACAGCTCGAGCTGTTGGGGTATGCCGCCGAGGTGGCGCCCAACGGCGTGCTCGCGCTGGAGCAGTGGCGCACGCAATCGTATGCACTGCTGCTCACCGACCTGCACATGCCGGAGATGGATGGGTATCAGCTCACCCAGCAGATCCGCGCCGATGAGGCCGCCCGTGGGGACGGACGGCGTCTGCCGATCATGGCGCTCACCGCCAATGCGTTGCGCGGTGAGGAAACGCGCGGCAAGGCGCTGGGTATGGACGACTACCTCACCAAGCCGGTGTTGCTCGCCGTCCTCAAGGCGGCGCTCGGGCGGTGGATGCCGCCGCTGCACGAACGCGATCCCCTCCCCGATCTGCTTCCCCAGACCGGCACGGTCGCCGATATCACGCCACATCCCGGGGGCACGGTGGTCTCGCTCGACGTCAGCGTCCTCGAAGACCTGGTGGGTGACGACGACGAGGTGATCTGTGATTTCCTCACGGAGTACGCCCGCAGCGCCGGTCGCTTGAACGGGGAGCTGCTGACGGCAGTGGCACAGGACAACCTGCCGGAGGTCGCGGCCGTGCTCCACAAGCTCAAATCATCCTCGAGATCCGTCGGGGCGCTCCCGCTCGGCGAGCTGTGCAGTACAATTGAGCAAGCCGCGCGCGACCGGAATACCGATCAGGTGCGGCAAGTCCTGCCCGTGTTCGCACAGGAACTCGCCGCCGTGCAACGCGCACTCACCGACTACCTCGATCGCTCGCGATGACGCGACCGACGCCTCGCCACGAACGCCGACCTCGAGCTGCGTGAAGATCTATCTCATCGACGACGAGCCCTTTGCGCTGCGGCTCGTCTCGCACCAGTTGCGGCGGCTCGGGTTTGACGACGTGCAGGTACAGCAGCACCCGCGGGACGCGCTGGCGTTTCTCGAGGCCGAGCACGGCTCCATCGAGATGCTGCTGCTCGACCTGCAGATGCCCGAGATCGACGGCATCGAGTTCGTGCGCCATCTCGCGCGCCTCGGCTATGCCGGTGCGCTCATCCTGATCAGCGGAGAGGACGAGCGCATCGTGCAAACCGCCCGCCGGCTGGCCGAAGCGCATCGCCTCGACGTCCGCGGCGCCTTGCACAAACCGGTCACGCCGGATTCGCTGAAAGCACTGTTCGGCGCAGCCGCCCCCGCGGCCACGAAGGCGCGCACCCCCGGCAAACGGTACGACGCGGAACGGCTCGCGCAGGCCATCGCCAACGGCGAGCTCACCAACGTCTACCAGCCCAAGGTGCGGCTCTCATCAGGCGAGATCACCGGTGTCGAGACGCTCGTGCGTTGGCAGCATCCGGATGATGGCCTGGTCTTTCCCGATCAGTTCATCGAACTGGCCGAGGAAAACGGACTCATCGACGCCCTCACGCGCTGCGTGCTGTCGCAGGCGCTGCACGACGCCCACGCGTGGATGCGCGAAGGGTATCCGATGCACGTGGCCGTCAACATCTCGATGCAGAGCCTCACCTCGCTCGACTTCCCCGACTTCGTGGCGCATGCCGTAGCGGCGGCGGGTGTGCCCGCGCACCTCCTCGTGCTCGAAGTCACGGAAAGCCGTCTCATGAGCGACGTGCTCGCCGCCCTCGATGTGGTCACGCGCATTCGGCTCAAGCACATCGGTCTCTCGATTGACGACTTCGGCACCGGCCACTCCTCGCTGGCCCAGCTGCGCGACATGCCCTTCGACGAACTGAAGGTCGACCGACGCTTCGTCCACGGGGCCGTCCGGGACTCCGTCAGCCGTGCCATTCTCGAGGCCAGCCTTGGCATGGCCCGTCAGCTCGGCATGCGCTCCGTCGCCGAGGGCGTCGAAGATCTGGACGACTGGACCCTGTTGCGCGAAGTCGGCTGCGATCTCGCACAAGGCTATTTCGTGGGACGGCCGATGCCCTTTGCGGCCTTCGAGGGTTGGCGCGCCGGATGGGAGGCGCGGAAACCGGTGCTCCTCGCCAGCGATGCCGACCGGCTACTCGACGAGCTGGGGTGACGGAGCTCCGCCTGGGCGCCGCCACACCGCGAAGGTGGTGCCGCCCACATGCTGGAGCGGCACCGTGGCCGCCAGCGCATTGAGCGCACCGAACACGCCGGGCGCATGCCGCGGGCCCGCGTAGTCGTGCCATAGCACCAGACCGCCCGGCTTCACGATGCGCATGGCCTTGGCCGAGTCGCTCTCCACGTACGAGCGCGCGTGCGAGCCGTCCACGAACACGAGATCGGCCCAGTCACGATACGGCGCCTCGTCGAACGTCTTGCTGTCTCCGTACAGCTGCTCCACGCGATCGGCCACGTCGGTCCCGGTGTACACGAAGGTCTCAAACGCCGATTCCCGCAGCGCAAAATATGTATCCGATTGTGAATCGTTACCGGATTTGACGTATTGATGTTGCTGTGATGGCGCGAGTGTGATCGTAACAACCCGTGATCCGGCCGAAGCATTTCTGGCCCAGAGATACGCCGTCTTGCCGGTGCACGTGCCGAATTCGAACATCGTGGTGGCCCGCCTGGCCAGCACCGCCAGAATCCACGCCTCCGCATCGCTCGTGCCGCCGGGCACCGTCATCGGACCGCGGCCGATGAACGACACTTCCGTGGCCACGGTCGGGCCATGTGGCCCGGCCGCGAACACAGGATCGAGCGCCTCCAGCGGGATCCGCGCCAGCGGCCAGGGACCGAACACGCCGCGCTGCTTCCGCCGCGCCCGGTCCGTGAGCACGCGCCCGCCCAGCAGGACACAGGCAACACCCAGAAACGCAGCAACGAGCCAGCCAGTCATGACAGAATGGGAGGAGGTCCGGTGCGCCGCCGGCGCACGTCAAGGCGACCGTCCGATCATTCGCCGCCGGTAATATCTCAGCGCCCGGCGTGATCCGCTGGCCAGCGGTGGGTTTTCCCCGGAGACTCGCGCGTCAGACCGACGGCCGATACCGTGCACCCCATGCGATTCCCCTCGGTTTTTCTGGGCGCCACGGCGCTCCTCGGGCTGGCCGCCTGTGCCGGTCGGCCGGTGGCACCCACCGCTGACCCGTCGTCCTCGGTCCGGATGGCGCCGCCCGAGGCGGATGCCCCGCCCGACGCACGCGATGCGCTCCCGGCTGGATTTGCCGACGCGTTCGCCGCCACCGACTCCCGCGCCCGCACGATTGCCTACTGGTACCAGTGCGTGAGCACCATCGCCCGACTGCGCGCCGGCGGCACCTTCGGCCCGGCCGCCGCCGCGCCGCGCCTCATCTACTGCGAACGCACCGCCGACGGCATCCCCATCGGTGGTGTCTACGACGTGGACGCCACCGCGCGCACGGTGCGGCGCTTCACCACGGTCCGCCTCGACGGCACACGGCCGCGCTTCACCGGCGCCATCGATACGGCCCGCGTCGCGTGGGAGGCCAAGCTGGTCATGGACGTCACCAAAGCGATCTCCCCCGCCTGGTCCAAGGCCGGGCACCCCTTCTCGGTGGTGCCGGTACCCGTTGCCGGCGGGCCGCTCGAGGGCTGGGTGATTCCACGTGCCACCAAGGCCCGTCACCTCGTGACCGGTGGCGAGGTCGGTTTTACCCGCAACGACGACGGGTCTGTTCGGCGGACCGTCGATCACACGGTCACGTGGACGCAGGTCCCCCTGCCGGCGAGCGGCGTCATCACCCTGCGCAGCGCGGAGCGCAGCGTGCCGGCAATCCCGGATCTGGTCACCGCCCGCTTTTACGCGGAACTCGGACGCGAGGTCACCGTCTCCACCACGACGATGACCAGTTCTCTGGTGGCAGGGCTCGACCCGGCCACCGGCGCGCGCATCGTCTGGCGGCACACCCCTCGCACGCCACCGGCGCCCGCGCGCTGAGCCCATGGCATCCGCCGTGGCACACGCCGGCGCCTCGCGCGCCACACGATCCGTTGCGCTCGCCGTTCTGCTGACCGTCGGCGCCGCCGCCCCCCGCGCCCTCGTCGCGCAGGAATTCGTGCGGCAATCGCTGCTCATCGCACCGCTGCGCCCCGACAGTGCGGGCAGCAGCGCGCGAGACGCCGCCCGTACCGCCAAACAGGTCACCGACGCCGTCCGCGAACGCACGGGGCAGCGCACCGATGTCAAAAGTCTGCGGGTGCTCGAGGGCTATCGCCTCGACAACCTCCTGCTGGAGCTCAACTACAAACCGCAGCAGCGCATCGGCGACGCCGAACTGCGCTTCTTCGGACAGCAATTACGCGCCGACGAAGTACTCGTAGGGCGCGTGGTACCGCAGCCGGCCGGCGTCATCGTGGTGGCGCGACTGGCACTGTTGCGCAGCTGGGGGATGCAGCAGCCGCTGCCAGTTGTGCGCGCGGCCACGCCGGCACTCGCGGGTGATGCCCTGGCCAGAGAACTCGTCAGCGCCCGCGCCCAGCTCACGGGAGTGCGGCGATGCGAGAACGCGCTCGCGCGGGGCGATCGCCGGGCGGCCGCGCGGGAAGCCGAGGGGGCAATCCGTGCGTACGCGCCCGCGGTGATCGCGCGGGACTGTCTGATCGCGGCGCTCATCGATGGCAGCACCAGCGCCGACTCCGTCCGGCGCCTCACCGACGACGTACTCGCCATCGACAGCACCAATCTCTTCGCCGCCGTCGTGCGCGCCGACGCGCTGGAAACCGAAGGGCGTACCGCTGATGCCTTCGCGCAGTGGCGACGCGTGTATGCGTTGCGCAACGACAGTCTCGCGCTCGGGGTGCGCGTCGTCGAGGGATTCCTCCGCCTGCAGCGGCCCGCCGACGCACTCACCGACGCCACCGATCTGCTCACGCGCCTCGGCGCCGATGCCCGGCTGCGCCGCCTTGTATTCCGGGCACACGCCGCGCTGGCGCACTGGCGGGAAACCGCCGCGTTGGGCGATTCACTCGAACTGGAAGACGCCGCGTTCCGCGCCGACAGCAACTACGCCACGCGATACGTCGAAGCGCTGCGGCAGCAGGGCGATACACTGGCGGCGCTGGAAGTGGGCGTGCGCGCGGTGCGCCGTCACGCCGGCGACGCGCGCCTGTATCTGCAGTATCTCCAACTGCTGGGCATGGAAACCAGCAGTGCGTTACCGCGCGGACTGACGCGCTTTCCGGAGGTCCCCGACTTCTATGTGCTGACGGCCAGCGCGGCACGAAAGGCGGGCAATCGCACCGATGCCCTGCGCGCCACGCAGGAAGCCATCCGGCGCGATGCGTCACGCACCACGCTGTATCTGCAACTCGCCGATCTGTTCGTGGAAGCCCAGCGCGCCGACAGTGCCGCCGCGGTCCTCGCGCGCGCGCCGCGCACCGGCGAACAGGCGGAGCTGCTGCGCACCTACACGGTGGCGCGCGGTCTGCTACTGCTGCGTGCCGCCGGCGATACACTCCCGGTCCAGCAACAGGCCGCAGTGTCTATGCTCTGGCTGGCCGACAGTATCAGCTCGCGCGCTGATTCACGCGCCTACGCGGCGGCGGCGACACTGCAGCTGGCTCGCGCACAGCTGCTGCAGGCCAGCAAAACGCGCACCTGTCCCGATGCGCGCACGGCCGATGCCACCCTCGGGCAGTCGGCGGCGGCTATTGAACGCGGTCTCGGGGAGAGTGCGAACGCCGCCGAGATTACGTCGATGCAGGCAGCCATGCGCAGCGCCGTGGACAACGCCATGACGGTGCTCTGCCGCCCCTGACAACGGGAAGACGGCCGGTGTCCGGCGGCCTACTCCAGCCAGATATCGACCTGCCGGCTGGGATCACTCAGCGAGAAGATCTGGCGCGGATAGAGCTCCTTCTGCTCACTCAGGTCGAGCATCATCGCTTCCAGCGGGATGTCCTCGGCGCGGATCTTTTCGACCACCTCGTCGGGGATCAGATCGAGCAGCCACCGGGCACTGCGCGCGGGCAGCGCGACACGCACCTTCTGCTGGCCGTCGCGCACCACGCGCACCATGAGGTTCTTGGCGGGCTCGCCGGGGTTGGCCGGCGTGCTGCTGTTCGGTGAGAAGAACGCACGCACCCAGGTGTACGGGCAGGTCGCCATGTCAGGCTCGGGGATGGAGCGGGAAGGAAAAGAGGCGACGGCGCCTGTCGTAATATTAGTATCGGCGCCGGTCGCCAAATCATAAGGGTCCGGTGCCGGCGGGGGATCAACCGGGGCCCAGCCACGCCGGGAACGCCCGCACGGTATGTTCCGGCCGTCCATCCCGTCTCCCCAAATGCGTCGCCGTATGACTGATTTCGATCTCGCCGCCCGATTTCTCGAGCGCTCGCGCTACTACCTGGGCTTCGAATATCCCACCAAGATCGCCGCCGCGGTGCGTACCGTCCCGCCGGACCAGCTCTGGTGGCGGCCGCACGACGGTGCGAACAGCGTGGGTAATCTGGTAGTGCACTTGGCCGGTAACGTGCGGCAGTGGGTGGTGAGCGGCATCGGGGAGACGGCCGACGTGCGGGACCGCGACGCCGAGTTTGCGGCCACCGGCGGGCTGGATACGGAGGAGCTACTGACACGGTTGCAGCGCGCCATCGCAGACGCCGACGCCGTGATCGCGGCGCTCGACCCGGCCGCACTGGGCGCACCGCGACGCATTCAGGGGCGCGACACCAGCGTATTCGCGGCGCTGTACCATGTGGTGGAGCACTTCGCCGGCCACACCGGCCAGATCATTCTGTTGGCCAAGCAGTTCACGCCCCGGGCCGTGCGCTTCTACGACGACACCGACGGATTGGCCACGCCGCTGTTCCTCGCCGGCGGAGCACCCGATGTCGCGTAACGCACACCGCAACGATCTCGCGGTGCGGCGGCGCCCCGGACGCGCATCCACGCGGCTCACCGGCCTCTGGACCGGCCTGCTCGCCGCGCTCCTGATGGCCTGCGGCGGCGGCGCGTCCACCGGTGTCGCCACCGGGTCGCCCACCGGCACGCCCACGGGGACGCCCGGCGGCGGGACCAGCACGCCCGTCACCCGCATCCTCTGGATCGGCAACAGCTACACGTACGTGAACGACCTGCCGGCGCTCCTGACCGCGCTCAGCACCACCGCCGGGCGGTCGCCCCTGCCGTCCATCACCACCGTCCTCGACGGCGGCCAATCGCTCAAGGGCGCCGCGGGGCGCGCCGACATCAGCACCGTCATGGCCCGCGGCTGGGACATCGTGGTGCTGCAGGAGCAGAGCACCACGCCGATTACGGCACCCGACACCATGCTGCGCTACGGCACCCAACTGGGCGAGATGGCCAAGCGGGCTGGCGCGAAGGTGCTGCTGTTCCAGACGTGGCCGCCCGGCGACGCCACACCGAGTGCCACCGCGATCCGCGCGGCCTACGACCAGCTGGCCCGCGCAATCGGGGCAACCGTGGTGCCCGTGGGTGACGCCTGGCTGCAGATGATGACAGCACGCCCCGATCTCGCGCTGTATCAGGACGACGGCAGCCACCCCACCGCGATCGGGACGTACCTCGCGGCGTGTGTCTTTCACAACCTGCTGCACAACCAGTCCGCCATCGGACTGCCCCGCGAGAGCTACTCGGTGCGCACCAACCGGTACGCCGGCGGACTGCTCGAGCCCATCGTCAAGATCCCGCTCGACGCGGCCGTCGCGCTGGCGGCACAGCAGGCCGCCGATCGCGCGACGGGGCGGTAACCGGGCCACAACGGGCGCCGGTGCACGTGGCCTACTGCACCGACACCGCCCCCCGGCCGCCGCGCAGCACGTACTTCTGAATTTTGCCGGTGGCGGTCTTCGGGAGCTCGCTCAGGAACGTGACCCCCTTGGGGATCTTGAAGCCCGCCAGACGCTCGCGGGCAAAAGCGTCCACCTCGTCGGCCGTAAGCATCGCGTCGGGCTTGCGCACCACGAAGGCGTGCGGGGCCTCGCCCCACTTCTCGTGCGGCAGGCCCACCACGGCCACCTCCTGCACCGCCGGATGCCGCAGCAGCACGCCCTCGATCTCCACCGAGGAGATGTTCTCGCCGCCGCTGATGATGACGTCTTTGATACGGTCACGGATTTCCATGTAACCGTCGGGGTGCACCACCGCCGCGTCGCCGGAATGAAACCAGCCACCCATCATCGCGCGCGCGGTGGCCTCGGGGTCGCGGTAGTAGCCATCCATCACCACGTTCCCGCGCACCACGATCTCCCCCACCGTCGCGCCGTCGCGTGGCACCGGCGCGCCGTGTTCATCGATCACGCACAATTCACCCGACGTGATCAGCTCCACCCCCTGCCGTGCCTTGAGCGTCGCCCGCTCGGCCGCCGGCAGTCCCACGTGTTCCGGACGCGGCTCGCTCACGCTGATCAGCGGTGACACTTCGGTGAGGCCATACACATGCGTGATGGTCCACCCCAGCTCCTCTTCCACGCGCTCGATCGTGTGCGCGGCCGGGGCCGCACCGGCGGTCAGCACACGCACGCCGCGCGGGGCCCGCACGCGCAGCGCCGCCGGCGCATTGGCAATCATGATCAGCACCGTCGGGGCCGCGCACAGCATCGTACCGCGCTCCTCCACCAGCATCTCGAACACCGTGGGCGCATCCACCTTGCGCACGCACACATGCGTGCCGCCCACCGCCGTCACGATCCACACGAACGTCCAGCCGTTGGCGTGAAACATCGGCAACGTCCACAGATACCGGTCGGCGCACGTCATCGGATGATGCACCAACGTGCCCACCGCGTTCACCCACGCATTGCGGTGTGTGATCATCACGCCCTTCGGTTGTGCCGTCGTACCGCTGGTGTAGTTGATCGCGAGCAGATCACTCTCGGTCATGACTGGCCGCACGAACGAGGGCTCCGCCGACGCCAGCAGCGCCTCGTAGTCCAGCCATCCCTCACCGCCCCCTTCCAGCGCCACGAAGTGCTCTACCGCCGTCATCTCGTGGCGCACGCTGTCCACGAGCGCGAGAAAGTCGGCGTGCACACACAGCACGCGACTCCCCGAGTGATTCACCATGTACACCCAGTCGGCGGGGAGCAGCCGGAAATTGAGGGGCACAATCGCGGCCCCCGCCTG
>JARIEV010000173.1 GCA_031127225.1 Gemmatimonadota bacterium
AGCGCGCAAAGCCCAGCACTTCAGTGGTGGGGATGCCCGCCGCGCGTAACGCCGCCGACTGCGCCAGTTCCTCCGGCGCGCGCGTGGGGCGCCGGAAGCGGTCGGCCGTGAGTGGCGCGAGCAGCCCGCCGTGCCACGCGTGGCGGACCACGACGGGGATCGCACTGGATGGCAGTGTCGCGACGTACACGGGCGCCCGCCCGCGCATCGCGCGCGGTTGCGGCTGTCCCGCCGCCCAGTCGTACAGCGTGTCACAGTGGCGTAGAATCGCCTCGAGGTCGTCCAGCACCGAGGGGAGGGCCGTGATGTCGGCCCGGCCGATCAGCCGGGTGGGCGCGATCGTGTTCATGCCGCGCTCACCTGCCAGATCGCCTGCGGTGATCCCTGCTGCCGCGGCAGGATGAGATCGGGGCGCGCCGTGCACGTGGTGCCCGGAGCGAGCTCGACGCGCGCGGCGTCGCTGATGAGAATGTCGCCGCCGGCCGCCAGCGCACAGAGTCGGTTCGCGATGTTCACCGTGTCGCCGATGAGGGTGAACTCGAGCCGCTGCGGCGACCCGATGTTGCCCACGAAGGCGTCGCCCACGTGGATCCCGATGCCGACATCGAAGCGCGCCCGCCCCTCGTGTTCCCATCGCGTGTTCAGGGTGCGGAGCGCCTGTTGCATGTCGATCGCCGCGGCCACGGCCTGATCCACATCGTGCTCGCCGGCGGCCGGTACGCCCCAGTAGGCCATTATGGCGTCGCCGATGAACTTGTCGAGCGCCCCACCGTGCCGGAACAGGCAGCTCACCATGACGGCGAAATACTCGTTGAGCTGCGCCGCCATTTGCGTGGGCGGTAGCGCCTCCGCGATGATGGTGAATCCGCGCACGTCGCGGAAGAGCACGACCACACGCTGGCGTGTGCCGCCGGGAGCGGCGAGACCGGCGTCGTCCGCGATCCGCGCGGCGATGTGCGGTGCGAAGTAGCGCGCAACGTTGGCGCGCGTATGTGCCGCCTGCAGCAGGCGCGCGGTGGCCGCTTCGCGTTCGACGGCGACCGACACGATCGCGGCCACCGCCACGAGCAGCGCGAGATCGTCGTCGGTGAACTCAGGGCCCTCACGCAGGTGATCCACGTAGAGCACCCCCAGCGTGACACGCTGGCTGCCCATCAGGGGCGCCGCCATGGCGGATCGCACCGCCTGTTGATGCACCGACCGGCCGGCGGTCCGAGTGTCGCGCCGGGCATCGTTGGTCAGGAGGGCCACCTGCCGCTCCGCGACGCCGTGAGCGATGGCACGCGGCACGGGGCGCGCGATGGCCCCGGCGCGATCGCGGGAGACACGCGTGTGCAGTTGGTCATCGGTGCCGCGCAGCAGGATCGCCACCCGGTCGGCCTCAAAGGTGCCGAAGAGGTCGTCGGCGATGGCATCGAGCAGAGCGTCGAGGTCGGTGACGCCCCCGAGGTGCTGCGCGATGCCGACGAGTCGGGCGAGCCGTGCCGTGGTGAGCGCATGCCCGGCGGTGCTCTGTGTCAGATCGGCCAGTGCCTGTTCGAGCGACGGTACGGCGCGCTCGTGGCGCAGCGCCCGCTCGCCGTCAAACCACGCGGACGGCGGTTGGTCGGCCTCCCCGGCCTGCTCCAGCGTAAAGGCGATCGTACCGAAGGCGATCGTGTCGCCCACGGTCAGGGTCGCATGCGACACGCGCACGCCGTTCACCCACGTCCCGTTCCGTGAGTCGAGGTCGCACACGTCCACGGTGCCATCGTCGGCGAGCCGCAACTCGGCATGACGGCGCGACACGACGGGGTCGAGCACCGGCAGCGTCGACGACAGCTCACGCCCGACGACGAGCGGGGCGGATCCCGCGATCTCGAACCGGCGGTCGCCGGCGTCGGCCATGAGCACGAGGGGCACGCGGTCAGGACGGGGCAGGCGTGGTGGTCGCCGCACCGGCGGCGCGTGCACGCCCGATGGCGGTGAGTAGCGCGCGGGCCTTGTTCTCGGTCTCGGTCCACTCGCTCTCCGGCACGGAGTCGTGCACAATCCCGGCGCCGGCCTGTACCGAGGCGGTCCCGTCGGCGATCACGCAGGTCCGGATGGTGATGGCGAGATCCATGCGCGTGTCGCCTGCGCCGATGAAACCGATCGCGCCGGCGTACGCGCCGCGCCGCTCGGGCTCGAGTTCGTCGATGATCTGCATCGCCCGGACTTTCGGTGCGCCCGTCATCGTGCCCGCCGGGAACACCGCGCGGAACGCATCGAGCGCACTCGATCCGTCGGCCAGCTCGCCGTCCACCTGACTCACGATGTGGAAGACGTGCGAATAGCGCTCGACCGTCATCAGGTCGGTCACGCGGACGGTGCCATAGCGCGCCAGACGCCCCACGTCGTTCCGGCCGAGATCGACCAGCATCACGTGCTCGGCGCGCTCCTTCTCGTCGCTCAACAACTCGGCGGCCAGCGTAGCATCCTCCTCGGAGGTCTTTCCGCGCGGGCGCGTGCCGGCGATGGGGCGCACCGTGAGGCGTCCGTCCGCTACCCGCACCAGCAGCTCCGGTGAACTGCCCACCAGCTCCATCCCGTCCAGCTGGAGGTGGTACATGTAGGGCGAGGGGTTGAGCGCGCGCAGCGCCCGGTACAGCGTCGTGGTGTCGAAGTCGAGCGGCACCGACATGCGTCGGGCCAGCAACGCCTGAAAGACATCGCCCGACAGGATGTATTCCTTGATCCGTCCCACGTCGCGCAGGAAATCCTCGCGCGCATAGTGCGAGTGCGGCACGGCCGGTGGCACCGTCTCGTCGAGCCGCAGGGGCGGCAGCATCTCGGGGCCCTGCAGGCGCGCAACGGTGTCGTCGAGCGTGCCGACGGCGTCGGCGTGCAGCGCATCGAGCATCGCCGCGGTGGCGTCGGGGGGCACCGGCACGGAGACAATCACGCGGGCCTGTCCGCGCCAGTTGTCGATCACGACGAGGGCGTGCGTGAACACAAAACAGGCATCGGGATAGCTGAGCGCACGCGGTGGCGCGTGCGGCAGTGTCTCGATGTGGCGCACGACGTCGTAGGCGAAGAAGCCCACGGCGCCGCTCCACAGCGCTCCGAGTTCGGGGGCCGGCACCGGGTGCATGTCGCGCACGATGTCGCGCAGGTCGGCGATCGGATCAGCCGGGGTGCGGGCGCCGTGCCATCCGCGCGCCTCGGTCCAGTCCTCGACAACGCCGTCGCGCAATCGCCACGCTCCGCGCGGTTCGGTGCCGAGGTAGGTGTAGCGCGCCCATGACTCGCCGCCCGCCGGGGCCGACTCGAGCAGGAACGCGAACGGCCCACGTCGCACTTTGGCGAAGGCGGACACCGGGGTGCACAGGTCGAGCAGGCAGTCGCGCCACACGGGGACCAGCCCCCCCGTCGTGCCGCACTGCACCGCTTGCGCACGGAATTCAGCAAGAGACGTCATCACAGGGAAGTTCGCCGCCGCGCTCGCCGATGGGCAAGCGATCCGGTAGCATTGGTCCATGCCCCAGTCTCCTGCCGCTCCCCCTGTACGCCTGTCCACGACCGGCCTCGACGAGATCCGTGTGGCGGTGGGCGTCGTGGACGTGGTGGTGCTGGCACCCGCAGCGCCGGGGCGCCGCGATCGGTGGCGCGTGCTCACGATGCGCCGTGCCGCCGGGGGGCGCTGCACCGGCGCGTGGGAGATCGTGCACGGCCGGATCGAGCGGGGGGAAACGCCAGCCGATGCCGCGTGTCGCGAGGTGGGCGAGGAAACGGGGCTGCGCACGCAGCGGCTCTACGCCATCACGGTCAACCCGTTCTATCTGCCCCAGCACGACACCGTGCAGCTCGCCGTCGTGTTCGCGGCGGTGGTGGAGGACGCCGGCGTGGTGGCGCTGAGTGCCGAGCACGATGCGTGGGCATGGCGCACGCCGCCGGCCGCGATCAAGACGCTGGCGTGGCCGCGGGAGCACGATGCGGTCCGGTACGCCGTCCATCTGTTGCGCACGGGTGATGCCGGCGCGGTGGAAGATGTGCTGCGCGTCCCCGGACGCTGACTCAGATCGGCGGCTTGGGCGCGGCGGCGGCGCGTGATCGGACCAGCGCGCGCTCCCGCTCGATGCGCTGAATGACGCGGTTCCAGTCGGTCACGCTGGGCGTGCTCTCCATGAGCGCCGTCAGCGGCTGATTGACGTCGACCTGCCCGTCGAAGATCAGCAGCGCTGACTGCACATCGCGCTGCTTGAGCCGGTACTCGCCGAAGCCCGGGGTGATCGGCAGCATGTCGAGCGGCCGGAAATCACGTCCGGTGTTGTTGATGATGAACTCCTGGGGCGAGAAGCGCGTCTCGCCCTGCTCCTGCGCAAAGAAGCTCACGTACCAGACGGAATACCCCGGGAGGCGGTTGCGCTCACGGACGGCCTGCAGATCGCGCTCCTTGCTCGCCACCAGTTCGCGGAGCGAGCGGTAGGAGTCGGGGGAGAGCAGACGGATGATGCGTTCGTCGAGCGGGATCGCGCGCACCTGCAGCCCGTTGGCGGGGGACACCTTGAGCGCGATGTCATCCTGTCGGAGCGTGCCGAAACCGGCCGGCACCCAGTTGGGGTCGAGCGTATCGCCCACCGCCGCCTGTCCGGCCGGCGGGGCGACGGGGCGGATCTGCGCGGCCAGCCCCGACGGGGCCGCCGCCGCACTGAGCGTCGTCGCGAGCAGCACCACCGCGCACCGTGTACGACGTGCGTTCATGGGGTATCGCCGGTGAACGGGGGGGCCACGGATGCGAGCGCACCGTCCGGCGCGTCGTCCTCCTCATCCGGCTCGGGCTCGCGCCAGTCGGGGAGGCTGAGCAGATCGATCAGCGCCGCGGCGAGATCATCGCGCCCCAACCCGGTCGTGGCGCTGAAGGGCACGATCTGGTCCACATCGAGGCCGAGAAACTTCGAGAGCGTTTCGATGCGCGGCTTCACGTCGGCCGTGCGGAGCTTGTCGATTTTGGTGACGGCGAAGATCGTCGGCACCCCGAGGTCGGCAAGGAAGTCGAGCATCGTGAGGTCGTCGTCCGTCGGGTCGTGCCGGACGTCGAGCAGCTGCACCACCCCGCGCAACACCGGGCTGTCCCGCAGGTACCCCTCGATGAGCGGACGCCACTCGGCCTTCCGCGCCTTGGAGATCTTCGCGTACCCGTAGCCCGGCAAGTCGGCCAGGCAGAAGAGCTTGTTGACGTTGAAGAAGTGGATCTCGCGCGTCCGTCCCGGCGTGTTGCTCACGCGCGCAAACGACTTGCGCCGCATCAGGCGGTTGAGCAACGACGACTTGCCCACGTTCGATCGTCCGGCAAAGGCGATCTCCGGGAGGTCGGGGTCCGGCCGCCAGCCCCCCTGTTTCGCCATCGGGCCGAGATACTCCAGACTGCGGATGACCAGCGGATCAGGGCGCGGCGCAACAACGACCGGCACCTCCGGCATCGTGGCGTCGGTGCGTGGCGCTTCGCTCATGTGGGCATCGCTCATGTGGGCATCGCTCATGTGGGCATCGCTCATGTGGGGCGTTCCGTTTCCGATGCCATGATCAGCGCATCACTCACATCGGGGAGCGGCTCGCGCAGGGCGAGGGCCAGCACCTCGTCCATGGTGCGCACGGGATGCCAGTTGACCTCGTTCCGCACGTCGTCCGGCAGTTCGGCCAGATCCTTGGCGTTCCCCTGCGGTACGATCACGTGCGCGATGTGATGGCGATGGGCGGCGACGCCTTTCTCGCGCACGCCACCGATGGGCAGCACGCGTCCGCGCAGGGTGACTTCACCCGTCATGGCGACATCGCCGCGTACGGGAATGCCCGTGAGGGCGCTGGTCAGCGCCGTGGCCAGCGCGATGCCGGCCGACGGACCGTCCTTGGGCGTCGCACCGGCCGGGAGGTGGATGTGAATATCGACGGCGCGATGGAAGTCGGTGGCGAGGCCCAGTGAGCCCGCGCGTGAGCGCACATACGACAGCGCTGCGGCCGCCGACTCCTTGATGACATCACCCAACGTGCCGGTGAGCTGCAGCCGTCCCCGGCCGGGCACCACACTGACTTCAATCTCGAGCAGCTCGCCACCCACGTGCGTGAACGCGAGCCCCGAGGCGACGCCGATCTGATCGCGCCGGTCGCTCTCCTGCTCGTCGTGGGCGGCCGGTCCGAGCATCGCGGGAAGCTCGTCCCTGGTAATCGTGACGGCCGCGTCGGCGGCGAGCGCACGGCGCGCGAGCTTGCGCGCGAGCCGTGCGATGCGTCGGTCGAGGTCGCGAACGCCCGCTTCCCGCGTCCAGCCGCGGATCAGCGATTGGAGAACGTTGGGTTCGAGCGTGACCTGCGCGGGGGTGATGCCATGCGCTGTCAATTGACGCGGAAGCAGGAACCGGCGAGCGATCGTGATTTTTTCCGGCTCGAGGTACCCGGGCAGGCGAATGATTTCCATCCGGTCGCGCAGCGCCTCGGGGATGGAACCGAGCGAATTGGCGGTCGTGAGGAACAGCACCTGCGAGAGGTCGTAATCGACTTCGAGGAAGTGATCGTTGAACGCGTGATGCTGCTCGGGGTCGAGCACTTCGAGCAGCGCCGCGGCGGGATCGCCCCGCCAGTCACTCCCCAGCTTGTCGATTTCGTCGAGCAGGATGACGGGGTTGATCGTTTCCGCACGCCGCATGGCCTGAATGATCCGGCCGGGCAACGCACCGATGTACGTCCGGCGGTGTCCGCGGATCTCGGCTTCGTCACGCACGCCACCCAGCGCCATGCGGACGAACTTGCGCCCCAGCGCATGCGCAATCGACTTGCCGAGCGAGGTTTTGCCGACGCCCGGCGGTCCCACGAGACACAGAATCGGGCCGGGCAGGTGACCGACACGCCCCAGTACCGCGATGTAATCGAGGATGCGTTCCTTCACTTCCTCGAGCCCGTAGTGATCGGCTTCGAGCACCGACCGCGCGTGGTCGAGATCGATCGTGTCGTCGGATCGGACGGTCCACGGCAGCGACAACGCCCAGTCGAGCCATCCGCGCGTAACGGTGGCATCGGGGGACATCGGGGA
>JARIEV010000174.1 GCA_031127225.1 Gemmatimonadota bacterium
GCTTCATCATGGGATTGGCCATCCACGTGGCCAGGTGCACGCCGTTGGTGACGTGGCCAACCGGGATGTGTTCCGCCTCGCGGCCGCTCCAGAGCGAACGGTTCATGTCGCGCGTCACGATGCCATGACGGCGCGACACGGCATTCACGCGCCGCGACAAACGGACCGACGCGGCCGTCATGTGATACACGCCCATCCCGGACTCCGGCATGTAGCCAATGCGCAGGAACGTGTCGGCGTCGATCCCCATCTCGTTCCAGTAGCCGCCCGCGCACTGCCGCACTTCGTTCACGCCGAAGTGATCGTGTCCGGCCGGCACCGGCGTGTGGGTGGTGAACACGCTGGCGTTGCGGACGCGCTTCACCGCCTCCGGGTACGCCACGCCTTGCGCACACAGTTCGCGGACGCGCTCGACCATCATGAACGCCGCGTGTCCCTCGTTGGCATGCCACGCTGCCGGCGCGATGCCGAGCGCGCGCAGCGCGCGCACGCCGCCCACGCCCAATAGCCACTCCTGCCGC
Source organism: Gemmatimonadota bacterium (assembly GCA_031127225.1). Lineage (GTDB taxonomy): Bacteria > Gemmatimonadota > Gemmatimonadetes > Gemmatimonadales > Gemmatimonadaceae > Gemmatimonas. The sequence goes on from JARIEV010000174.1 coordinate 522, forward strand.
AGCCGCATCGCCGGGCCGCCGGAGTACAGCTTGGAGAGCAATGGACGGTCGTCCGGATGGTTTTCCGGGAGGTCGGAGTCCAGCAGATACACCGGCACGCGTCCCACCTGCATCTTCCAGACGCGGATGTGGATGTCGCGGCCGAACGTGTTGACCGTGACGAGATGCTTCGCGCCGTCGGTCCCCGGCAGCGCCACGATCGGCACGGCGTTGAAGTCGATGCCTTCGTTCGAGTCTTCCTGCCAGCCGTCCACGCGGATGTGCTGGTCGAAGTACCCCTGCCGATACAGGATGCCCACGGCTACCAGCGGCACGCCGAGATCCGAGGCCGTCTTGAGGTGATCACCCGCCAGTACACCAAGGCCGCCGGAGTAGATCGGCACGGAATTGTGGACGCCGAATTCCGCGCAGAAGTACGCCACCGTCTGGCCGCGCAGCTCGGGAAACGTGCGCGCATACCACGTGTGTTCGTCCGACTGCTCCGACGCGAGCCACTGCATGGCGCGGTCGTAGCGGGCACAGAACACCGGGTCGTCGGCCAGCACCCTCAGACGCGCCGGGTCGGTCAGCTGCAGCAACCGGATGGGGTTGTGGCGCAGCCGGTGCCACAGGCTCTCGTCGATTTCCTTGAACAACAACCGCGCGTCGCGGTTCCAGCTCCACGCGAGGTTGTGGGCAAGACGCGCGAGGCCGGCGAGACGCTCCGGCAACGGAGCCGTCGCGGGGATGAACGGGGCGAATGGCGCTTCGACAGGGACGGTCATATCCACGGAAAATCGAGACGAGGTCGCCACCCGGGATGGTGACGTCCGGCTTACCTTCATAAGCTAGGCCAGTGCACCGCCGGGGCGAACGGGTGTGGACAGGCGAAGCAGCCCGAACTAGTGTGCGGGAGAACCCCGACGATCCGCGTCAATAGTAGGACCGGATCGTCCGACCGGCCTCCTCGCCAGACTGTCTTATGCCGCCAGTGCGCCCCCGTTCCGCCCCGCGACCCGCCGAGATCGACGTCTTCAAGTTCGGTGGTGCCTCGCTGGCGGACGCCGCCGCGGTGCGCCACGCCATCGACCTCATCCTCGCGCCGCGCACCGCGCGCGTGGTGACCGTGGTGTCGGCGCTGGCCGGCGTGACCGACGCGCTGCTGGAGGTGGCCGTGGCGGCGCGCGCCGGGGATGGCCGGGCGGCCGACGATCTCATCGGCCGGCTGCACACGCATCATCGCGCGGTGGCCACGGCGATCATCGGGAATGCGCGCGCGCGCGCCACGCTGCTGCGCGAGCTCGCCGCCGCCTTTGCCGAAGTGCGCACGCTGGCGCACGGGGTCGCCTCGCTGCGCGAGCTCACGCCGCGCACGCAGGACTTTCTCGTGGTGCGCGGCGAGCAACTGTCAGCACGACTGGTGGTGGCGGGGCTGCTGGCGCGTGGGGCCAAGGCGCAGTACGTGGAGGCGGCGACGCTGATTCGCACCGACGGCGTCTTCGGTGGTGCCTTCCCCGATCTCGCCGCCACCGACCGCGAGGTGCGCACGCAGCTGCGTCCGCTTCTGGCCAAACGGGTGTTCGCCGTGATCCCCGGCTTTGTGGGCGGTACCGCTGACGGCGCACTCGTGACGCTGGGGCGCGGTGGCAGCGACCTCACGGCCACCGTTCTGGGCCGCGCGCTGCGCGCCGCGCGCATTACGCTCTGGAAGGATGTGCCGGGGTTGATGACCACCGACCCACGCCTCGTGAGTACGGCCCGCATCGTGCCGCAGCTCAACGTCCGCGAAGCGGCGGAGCTGGCCTACTACGGGGCCAAGGTGCTGCATCCACGCGCGCTCATTCCGCTGGCCCGCGTGCGCGTGCCGGTGTTCGTGCGTCCGTTTGCCGACCCCACGGCGCCCGGCACGGAGATCTCGGTACGGCACACGCTCACGCGCTACCCCGTGAAGGCGTTGTCGGTGGTGCGCAACCAGGCGCTCGTCACGGTAACGGGCAACGGCATGCTCGGCGTGCCCGGTATCGCGGCGCGCACGTTCGCCTCGCTGCAGCAGGCGGGCATTTCCGTCACGCTCATTTCGCAGGCGTCGTCGGAGCATTCGATCTGTCTGTGCGTGCCCGCCGAACGCGGTGGTGAGGCGCGCGCGGCGCTGGAGCAGGCGTTCGCGCTGGAACTGTCGCGCCGCGAACTCGAAGGCATGGACGTCCAGTCCGGCATGGCCACTCTGGCGGTGGTCGGGCTGGGCATGGCCGGCTCGCCCGGTATCGCGTCGCGCATGTTCACCGCGCTGTCCCGGGCCGGCGTCAACATCGTGGCCATCGCGCAGGGATCGAGTGAACTCAACATCTCCGTCGTGATCGCCGAGGCGGACGCCGAAACGGCGGCGCGCGCGGTGCACGACGAATTCCAGCTCGACAAAATCGGTGGCGGTGGGCTGCGCGAAGATGACCGGCTCGAAGTGGTGCTGCTGGGGGTTGGCCTGATCGGCCGTGAACTGCTGCGCATGCTGCCGCGCGTGCGGCGCCGCGTGAAGCCCACCATCGTGGGACTCATCGACCGCAGCGGCTACGTGTTCGCCCCCGACGGGCTGAGCGCGCGCCAGTTGGTGTCGTACGCACGCGCCAAAGAGGCGGGCGGGACGCTGGCCACGATGGTCGGCGGACGCGCGGCATCGGCCGCCGACGCCGTGGCGCACATCGGCGCGCATGCGCTGTCGCGTCCGGTGCTGGTGGATGTCACGGCGCACGAAACGCTGCCGGCCATCCGCGCGGCGATCATGGCCAACATGGATATCGTGATGGCCAACAAGCGGCCGCTGTCGGCGCCGCGCGCCGAGGTGGCGTCGCTGCGCGCGCTGGCGGCGGCGCACGGATCGCGGTTGCTGCACGAAACCACCGTGGGGGCCGGACTGCCGGTGATGGACAGCTACGCGAAGCTGGTGGAAACCGGCGACACCGTGCTGCGCATCGAGGGGTGCACGTCGGGGACGCTGGGCTTCCTGCTCACCGAGATCGGCAAGGGGCGCGCGTTCAGCGAGGCGCTGCGCGATGCGATGACCCGCGGCTTCACCGAGCCCGATCCGCGCGATGATTTGTCGGGGATGGACGTGGCGCGCAAGGCGCTGATTCTGGCGCGCATGATGGGCTTTGTCGGCGATCTGGCCGATGTCACCGTGGAGTCGCTCGTGCCGACCGCGTATCGCGCGATGCCGCTGCCGAAGTTTCTGGCCTCGCTGGCGCAGCAGGACGCCGCGTGGGCCGACCGGTTTGCCGCGGCGGCGAAGCAGGGGCGCGTGCTGCGCTACGTGCTCAACGCCACCGCCCGCACCGTGAAGGTGGGGCTCTGCGCGGTGCCGCTCACGCACCCGCTGGCGGGGTTGCGCGGCACCGACAATCAGATCGTGTTCACCACCATGCGGTACCGCGAACATCCGCTCGTCATCACCGGCCCGGGAGCCGGTCCGGCGGTCACGGCCGCCGGTGTGCTCAACGACATTCTTCAGCTCACGCCGTCATGATCACGCCGTTTGCCAATACCTTGCCGCCCGACGCGATCTGGCTCCCTGCGGGGGTGACGGGATTGCCGGCCGGCGCCGAGCAGAGTGTTCAGCGCTGTGCCGCCTGCGGGCAGCTGTTGTCGCCGCTCGATCCGGCGCCTGACTGTCCGTCGTGCGGCGGCCTGCTCGAGATCATCCACCGCGCGCCGGTGGACGAGTTCGGCGCGCCGCTGCCGCCCAACGCGCTCAAGCACCGCTTCGCGCAACACTGCTGTGTGGTGCCGATGGGGCACGCGTCGGGGGTGTGGCGCTTCGAATCGATCGTGATGCCCGGTGCCGGTGACGCCATCGTGAGCCACCCCGAGGGGAACACGCCGCTGTTGTCGCGGGCGGCGATTGGGAAGTACACGGGGTGCGACGGCCTCCTGATCAAGCACGAAGGGCACAACCCTACCGGCTCGTTCAAGGACCGCGGCATGACCGTGGGGACCACGCAGGCCGTGCGCATCGGGGCCAGCGCGGTGGCGTGTGCCAGCACCGGCAACACGTCGGCCGCGCTCGCGTCGTATGCGGCACAGGCGGGTATTCCGGGACTCGTGTTCGTGCCCGCCGGCAAGATCGCGCTCGGCAAGCTGGCGCAAACGTTGTCATATGGCGCGCGGACGCTGCTGGTGAAGGGCGACTTCGACGCCTGCCTGCGGTTGGTGCAGCAGGCCTCGCGCGAGCTGGGCATCTATCTGCTCAACTCCATCAATCCGTGGCGCGTGGAAGGGCAGAAAACCATCGTGTTCGAGCTGCTGCAGCAGCTGGGATGGAACGCGCCCGACTTCATTGTGCTGCCGGCCGGCAACCTGGGCAACACGGCGGCCTTCGGCAAAGCCCTGCGCGAAGCCCGCTCGCTGGGACTCATCACCAAAGTGCCGCGCCTCGTGAGCGTGCAGGCGGCCGGGGCGGCGCCGTTCGCGCGCGCCTTCCGTGAGGATTTCGCCGCCCGCTTCACGGTGCAGGCCGAAACGATCGCCACCGCCATCCGCATCGGTGATCCGGCGTCGTGGGATCGCGCCGTGCGCGCGATCCGCGAAACCGACGGCCTCGTGATTGCCGCCACCGACGAGGAGATCATCGACGCCAAGGTCACCATCGACGCGGCGGGGGTGGGGTGCGAGCCGGCCAGTGCGGCCAGCGTGGCGGGCGTACGCCAATTAGTGCGCGATGGTATCATCGGAGCAGGTGACACCGTGGTTGCGGTCCTCACCGGACACGTACTCAAGGATCCCGGCATGCTGGTGGAGCTGCACCAGCGCGAGGACTACCCCCGCGCCAACCGCCCCCTCGAAATCGACGCCACGGTGAGTGCCGTGGAAGCGGTGTTGCACAGCATGCGCGGGGGCGCGTCGTGAGCGGCGCGGGGATGCACGCGCTGGCCGCGCCGCGTCGCACCCTCGTCACCGGTGCGGCCCGACCGCTCGGCGTGGAGCTGGTGCGGCAGTGCCTCATGCGCGGCGACAAGGTGTACGCCGCGGCGCGCAATCCGGCGCGCGTGCCGGTGCTGGCGGATCTGCGGGCCGAGTACGGCGGGTTGGAGCTGATCGCGCTCGACCCCGCCGATGCGTCGCTGATGGCCGACGCCGTGCCCGTGCTGGAGAGCCTCACCGAAACGCTGGATCAGCTGATCATCGCCCCCGCCGAGCCCGGCCCGCACGACAAGCTGGCCGACGTGGAGCGCGACGAGCTGCTGTCCACGCTGTCGGGGACCGGGCTCACCGAGCACTACCGCCGACACGCCGTGGCGCCCCTGTTGCTGGTGCGCACGCTGCTGCCGTTCTTAACCAGTCGGGATGGGGCGCGGGTGCTGGTGGTGAGCAGCTGGTTGGGATCGCTGGCCGGCAAGACGCAGGGCGGGGACTACGCCACCTGCGCGAGCAGCGCGGCGCTGCACATGCACATGCGGGCGCTGGCGCACGACCTGCTCGACGAGCGCGTGGTGCTGCTGCTGGGCAACCCGGGGCACTTCGCCACCACGCCGGACGGTCCGGCATTCCGGGTGCCGATCGACGAGGCCGCGAGCGGGTTGCTGAGCCAGATGGAGCGGCTGCCGCGGGAGCGCTCCGGCAGCTTTCTGGATTGGACGGGGGCGGAGCGGGCGTGGTGACCTGAGGGGACGGGGCGGGGGCGGTTGCGGGCGGGCGGTTGTTGAAGTACTTTGTATCATAAAGTATACCTGCGCTGCCCGAGGGGACCCTTCAGCACGCCACGCATGACCCGTACCGACCGCTTCCCCCGACCGCCGCGCGCCGCCGCCGCCCCCGACGAACCGCCGGCGCTGCACGACCGGGCGCTGCGGGATCTGTCATTCATTCGCCGCACGATGGAGGGGGCCGCCTCCTTCACCGACGTGCCGGGGTGGGGACTGGTGGGGCTCGGTGTGACCGCGCTGGCGGCCGCGCCGCTGGCCGACCGGCAACCCACACCCGAGCGTTGGCTGCTGGTGTGGCTGGCGGCGGCCGTGTTCGGTGCCTCGCTGGGGGGCTGGGCCATGCTGCGCAAGATGCGCCGCCGCGTGGGCGCGAGCGGGGCGCTGCTGCTCAGCGTCCCGGCGCGGAAGTTTCTCCTCAGCTTCTGGCCCGGCATTCTGGTGGGGGCGGTGCTCACGCTGGCGCTCGTGGACCCGTACACCCCCGGCATCGATCCGCGCATCGTCGCGCGCGTGCTCCCCGGCGTCTGGTTGCTGCTGTACGGCATGGGGGTGACCACGGCGGGCACGTTTTCCATCCGCGCGGTGCCGCTCATGGGCATGGGCTTTCTGGCCCTCGGTGTGATCGCGCTCTTTCTTCCCGCAGCCGACGGCGACCTGATGATGGCGCTCGGCTTCGGTGTCCTGCACGTGGTGTTCGGCGTGCGCATTGCTCGGAGGCACGGTGGCTAAACGACCCGATGGCACCGCACGCGCCATGCGCGACGACGCGGATCACGACGCGGATCACGGCGCGGATC
>JARIEV010000175.1 GCA_031127225.1 Gemmatimonadota bacterium
TCGCCGCGACCGGTCCGGCCATCCGTCCCATGAAAAATGCCGTGATGATCGATGCCACCACGGCCCGTGTCACCTGGCCGGCCGACATCTGGTTCGGTGGGGACCGCACAGTGTCCGTCGATCTGGTGTTCGGTGGCCGGAAGATCGAGTCCGTCACTCTGGATCCGGCGCGTCGCTTCCCCGACCGGAACCCGGCTGACAACCAGTGGCCGGTCGCGAAATAGCCGGTGACTTAAGTGCGTGTCGTGACGGACCGATAATGAAGAGGTCAGCCTCTGCGCCGGTGCGGGGCTGACCGCCGCCGGCGCTGGCGCCGGCCATTCTGATCGCTCCGTCCAACGACACGCCCACATGTTCGCCATTCGTACTCTGCGCGCCCGACTGCGCACCATCGCCCTCGTCGGGGCCTTCGGTATCCTTGCTGTCGCGGTTGCCGGGCAGGTGGCGCTTCGCCTCGCGAAGACCGCCACCAGCGATCTCGGTGACAACAACGTCGCGCAGCGGTACCAGATGGACAGCGACATGATGCACGACGCCATGCGCGGCGACGTGCTGGAAGCGATGCTTACCGGTCAGCGCGGCGATACGGCAGGTGTGGCCGGCGCACGCGAGGCACTGGGTGAACATGGCACGCGCTTCGTGTCGTCCCTCGACAGCGCCGCGGCGCAGATCAAGGCGCCTGAGATCGCCGCCACCTTGCCGGCCACCCGCGCCGAGGTCGTGAAGTACGTCAGCGCCGCCGCCGCGGTTATGGACGTCGCGCTCAGCGACTCACTCGCCGCCCGCAGCCGGTACGATGCCTTCCGCGAGCAGTTCGGCGTGGTCGAAACGCGAATGGAAGAGTTCGGGGACCTCATTCAAGCGCACTCGCGTACGGTCGAGATGCAGACCGGCGAACGCTTCACCAATGCCGCGCTGCTCATCTGGGGCATCTTCGCGGTGTTCTTTGTGTTCGGCCTCGCGTACGCGTGGCGCATTGCGCAGACGCTCGGTGCGCGGATCGAGCGCATCGCCGCGCAGGTCGGCAAGGTGCAGGAGCACGGGATCGAGGTGGTGTCGCGCACCCTGGCGGCGTTGGCGCGCGGCGACATGATTCCCGTGAATGCACGTACCATCGCCCCGCTCAACGACGCCTCCCCCGACGAACTCGGGCTGGTGTCGGCCGCGATGGATCGCATGGCCCACGAATGCGGTGAGTCGCTCGCGGCATGCGTGCGTGCCCAGCAAGCCGTCACGCACACCGTGCAGGAAATCGGACGGTTGGCGGGACAGGCGCGCGAAGGCGTGCTCGACAGCCGCAGCGACCGCGCGTCGGTGCAGGGGCGCTTTGCCGAGGTGCTCGCGGGGGTAGATGGACTGCTGGCCGCCATCGCCGCGCCGCTGTCGGAAGCGCGCAAGACGCTTGGGGAAGTGGCCGACCGCAACCTTGAAGTCCGGATGGACGGGCAGTACGCCGGCGAGTTCGCGCAGATGCAGGACTCGCTCAATACGGCCGTGCAGCAGATGGCGAACACGCTGGCGCAGGTGCGCGCCTCGGCCTTCCAGGTCGACGACGCGGCCACGCAGCTGGCCACGGGCAGCCAGGATCTCGCCAACGGTGCCTCCACGCAGGCCGCCAGCGCAGAAGAGATCAGCGCCTCGGTAACCGAGCTGCAGATGATGGCCAAGCGTGCGGCCGCACAGGCCCGTGAGGTACAGCTGACCGCACAGGCCGCACAGCAGAGCGTGCAGCAGGGCGCGGAGTCCATGATCGCCATGGGCGAGGACATGCTCCGCATCAAGCAGTCGGCCGATGCCACCCAGCGGATCGTGCGTACCATCGACGAGATTGCCTTCCAGACCAACCTGCTCGCCCTCAACGCCGCCGTGGAAGCGGCGCGTGCCGGCGACGCGGGACGTGGCTTCGCGGTGGTGGCCGAGGAAGTGCGTGCGCTGGCCATCCGCTCGGCCGATGCGGCCAAGCAGACCGCCGCGCTGATCGAAGAAGAGATTCAGAACGTGAGCCGCGGCGTGCAGCGCGAACAGGCCGTGCGCGAGCAGCTCAACGGCGCACGCGATCAGGTGCAGCGCGTCAGCACCGTGATCGAGGAAATCGTCTCCGTCGCGGTGCAGCAGTCCAGCGGGCTCGATGAGATCTCCCGCGGGGTCGCGCTCATGAGCGACGTCACGCAGCAGGTAGCGAGCAACGCCGAGGAAAGCGCGGCGGCCTCGGAAGAGCTGCTGGGGCAGGCCGGCCAGCTGGCGGAAGTCGTGCGCGGGTTCAAGGTGCGCGACGTCGACAGCCGTCATGATGACCGGCACTCGCTGAACGCCCGGCGGCGCAGCGCGGCCTGACGGCAAGGTCGTAGCGCGTGAGGTATGTTGGGTCCATGACCCGACATACCTCGTTCGCTACCGCCCTGCTGCTCGCCGCGACGTCGCTGACGGAGACGGCCGCCGCCCAGCCGGCCCACCGCCCGTTTGGCCTCGCCGAAGCATCCATCGCGCAAATTCACGCGGCGTTCAAGGCGAAGACGCTCACCTGTCGTGCGCTCACGAAGGGATATCTCGATCGCATCGAGGCCCTCGATAAGCGGGGCCCGGCGATCAATGCGATCGTCCTCGTGAATCCGCAGGCGCTCGCGGCGGCCGACTCGCTCGACGCGCGGTACGCCGCGGCGGGGCCGACGGGACCGCTGCACTGCATCCCGATGATCGTGAAGGACAACTTCGAGACGGTCGGGATGCAAACCACGGGTGGGTCGCTGGCACTCGAAGGATGGGCGCCGCTGCAGGATGCCACCATGGTCCGGCAGATCAAGCAGGCCGGCGCGATCGTGCTGGCGAAATCGAATCTGGCCGAGTGGGCGTTCACGCCGTACGAGACCGTGAGTTCGATCCTGCCGGGATACACCCATAATCCGTATGCGCTCGATCGCGTGACGGCAGGGTCCAGCGGCGGCACTGCCGCCGCCGTAGCCGCCAGCTTCGGTGCCGTCGGGCTGGGCACCGACACCGGCAATTCCATCCGCGGGCCATCGGCCCACCAGGCGCTCGTCGGCATCCGCTCCACGATGGGGCTCACGTCGCGGGCCGGGGTCATCCCGCTCAATGCGTCCGCCGATATCGCCGGCCCCATGGCGCGCACCGTGGCTGATGCGGTTGCGGTGTTCGATGTGGTGGTGGGCAGCGATCCCGCCGACTCGGTCACCGCACTGGCCGATGCCAAGCGTAGCGCGTCGTATACCAGCTTCCTGGTGCGCGGGGCGCTCAAGGGCGCGCGCATCGGCATTCTGCGGCAGGCCTACGAGCGTCCCACGCTCGATGCTGAGGTGAATACCGTGTTCGAGCGCGCCGTCGCGGACCTGCGCGCACAGGGCGCCGTCATCGTGGAGGCGCGGGTGGACTCACTCGACGCGATCCAGCGCCGCCAGCAGGGCGGCTGCAACCGGTTTAAAGCCGATCTCGAACGCTACTTCGCGGCCCGCGGTTCGAACGCGCCCGTGAAGACGCTCGACGATGTGGTGCGCAGCCGCAAGTTCCATCCCACCGTGGAGCAGCGGCTGCGCGACGCCGCGCAGGCCACCGAGCTGCCCGAGCAGAGCGCCGGCTGTCAGAGCCGCGAGCGCGTGCGCTCGGCCGTCCGCGACGCGGTCACGCAGATGATGGACGCGCTGCAGCTCGACGCCGCGATTTATCCCACGTGGAGCAACCCGCCGCGTCTCATCGGCGATCTCAACACGCCGCACGGTGACAACAGCCAGCTGTTCTCACCCACCACCGGCTTCCCGTCGATCACCGTGCCCATGGGGTACACGCGCGAGAATCGCCTGCCGGCCGGCATCAGCTTCTTCGGTCGCCCGTGGAGTGAAGGGCGTCTGATTGCACTGGCCTACGACTACGAGCAGACCACGAGGCATCGCCGCGCCCCGGTGCTGACGGCGCGCTGAGTCCGAAAGCAACCGCAACAGCCAGAGCACGGATGCCGCGGGTTTCACCGAACCAACACGGATAAGCAAAAGCGCTTCTCATCTTATCCGTGTTGGTTCAGTGAGATCGGTGGTCTCCGTGTTCTGGCAGTTGCAGTTGCAGTTGCAGTTGTAGTTAGCTGCTGTAATAAGAGGCGTTCTCGTCCACGTACCCCTTGGTGAGATCGCAGCCGTACGCCACCGCCTCACCATCGCCAACACCCAGCGACACCGACAGATCCACCACTTCGCGCGACAGCGTCTCGCGGACCACCGCATCGTCGAACGCCAGTCGCTCGCCGTGGCCCACCACTTGAAAGCCGTTGATCCAGGCATCGGTGGTGACGGGACGGATCGTGCAGTCGAAGCATTTGCCGATGGCCATCAGCAGACGCCCTACGTTCGGGTCGGCGCCGTGCACCATGGTCTTCACGAGAGGCGAATTCAGAATCGACTTCGCGACCACGTGGGCCTCGACGTCAGTGAGGGCACCGCGCACGGACACCCGCACCAGATGCTCGGCGCCTTCGCCGTCGCGCGCGAGAATCTCGGTCATCTTCGTACAGCCGGCGGTCAGCGCCTCGAGAAACGCCGCTTCGTCCACGGCGCCGGCTAAACCGTTGGCCAGAATGGCGCACGTGTCCGAGGTGCTCGTGTCCGTGTCCACCGACAGCATGTTGAACGACGGCGCCACGGCGCGGCGCAGCATCCGGTCCAGCGTCGCGGCGTCGAACGCGGCATCAGTGAAGATGTACGCCAGCATGGTGGCCATGTTCGGCTCGATCATCCCCGAGCCCTTCGCCACCCACGTGATCGTGGCCGCCCCCACCTGCGCCGACAACGCCTTCGGGTGCGTGTCGGTGGTCATGATCCCTTCGGCCCCCACCATCGGGTTGTCCTGCAGGTCGGCCGTCATGCCCACCACCCCCGCTTCGATCTTCTCGATCGGTAACTGCACGCCGATCACGCCCGTCGAGCTCACCAGCACGCGATCCGGCGAGGTGCCCAGTTCGGCTGCGGCGGCCGCCGCCATCCGGCGCGCGTTGGCCACGCCCCGCGCGCCGGTGGCCACATTGCTCACCTTGCTGTTCGCGATGACCGCGCGCAGCACGCCGCCCGCGATCGTTTCGCGACCGAGCACGATGGGCGCGCCCGGAAAGTGATTGCGGGTGAACACCGCCGCCGCCGCCGCGTCGACGTCGCTGGCAAACAGCGTCAGGTCGCGGGCCGCCGGCTTGAGCCCGACGTTGCGGCTCGCGCAGCGGAACCCGCGCGGAAAGACCGGTGTGTCATGGAAAACGATGGCAGAAGACATGCGGGAAAGCTGAAAGCGCTTCACCCTGCACGCAACACGACGCGCTGCGACCGGATGCGGTGTATGATGGCGCAGCCACCGTGGACTTTCCCGTTGCCTCCGATCAGACACCACATGCCGATTCTCACGCATCATCCCGCCGTCGCCTCCCTGCGTCGGAGTGCGTATCGTCCCGCGGTCGTGACACTACTGCTCGTGGGCGCCGCGATCCCACGCCCCTCCGCCGCCCAGCCCGGCACCGCGGCCGGTACCGCGGCCGGTACCGCGTCCGGTCCTCGGCCGCGTGCCGTGGCGGACACGTCGGTGTTCGCGCCGTTGGTGCTCCCTACGGCCACGGAGCAGCGGGCCGGCAGCGGCGCGCCCGGTGCACGGTACTGGCAGAACCGGGCCGATTACACGTTGTCGGCCACGCTCGACACGGCCGCGAAGCGCGTGGCCGGCGCCCTGACATTGCGCTACACCAACCGCTCTCCGGACACGCTCCGCTTCCTGTGGATGCAGGTCGAGCAGAACGCCTTTCGCGACCATTCCCTCAACGCGCTCATCTTCCCCGAGGCCTCACGCTTCGGCGCCCGCGGCTTCGCGGGGGGGTACACCTTCTCGCGGCTCGATCAGCTGATCGCCCCGCCGAAGGGGGGCGCCCCCAAGGGCGGCGCCCTCAAGCGTGTGGCGCTCACGAAGCGGCTTCACGACACGATGATGAAGGTGGACTTCGCCGAGCCGCTGGCACCAGGGCGCACGGCCGTGCTCGACATGGCGTGGTCGTTCTTCGTGCCCGAGCACGGCGCCGACCGCATGGGCCGTGACGGTGCCCTCTACGAAATCGCGCAGTGGTTTCCGCGCGCCGCGGTATACGACGACGTGCGTGGCTGGAACATCGAGCCGTATCTGGGGCAGGGCGAGTTCTATCTGGATTACGGCGACTATTCGCTCGCGGTCACGGTCCCGGCCGGCTACATCGTGGCCGCCACCGGGGCGCTGCAGAACGCCAAGGAGGTGCTCACGCCGGTGCAGCGCGCCCGTCACGCGGCCGCGGCGACAGCGGACACCGTCGTGCGCATCATCACCGCCGCCGAGCTCGCGAACGGGACCGCCCGCCCGCGCACCGGCGGCACGACGACGTGGCGCTTCAGCGCCAAGAACGTGCGCGATGCGGTGTGGGCCGCGTCACCCGACTACCAGTGGGATGCGACGAGCTGGCAGGGGATCATGGCGTACGCCTACTACCGTCCCTCGGCCGCGGTGAACTGGCATGACGCCGCCGATCAGTCCCGGCAATCGATCATGGAATATTCGGAGCGGTGGTTCCGATATCCGTGGCCGCAGATCTCCGCCGTCGAGGGTCCCATCAGCGGCATGGAGTATCCCATGATCGCGATGGAGAACATCAGCCACGACATCTACGACCTGTTCAACGTGGTCACCCACGAAATCGGCCACATGTGGTTCCCCATGCTGGTGGGGAGCAACGAGCGCACGGCGATGTGGCAGGACGAAGGGTTCAACACGTTCATCAACACGTTCGCCGAGGCCCGGCGGTATCCCGAGCGGGGCGATCAGATGGCGCGCGCCGCCGAGGAGCGGCGCATGATCGAGCAGTCCATGGCGCGTGGCATCGACGCGCCCATGCACATCAATCCCGACCGGATCGAGCCGGCGCTGCTGGGCGAGGCCGCGTACGTCAAACCCAGTGTCGGCCTTCAGCTCCTTCGGCAGGAGATCATG
>JARIEV010000176.1 GCA_031127225.1 Gemmatimonadota bacterium
TCGGCCACCGGCGTGATCGCCCTCATGGCCGACGCCATGGGCTTCGAGTCGTACGGCATCGAACTCGATGCCTCGCTGGTCCGCACCGCCCGCGACTTGGCCACGCAGTTTGGATCCGGCGCCCGGTTCGTCGCGGGCAGCTTCATCCCCACTGGCTACGTGCGCCCCGCCGGCACCGAAGACTCGGAAACCACCGGTGACGGGCCGTCCGGCTATCTGCAACTGGGCTTGGCCCTCGGCGATTTCGACATCGTATTCGTGTACGCGTGGGACGGCGACGCCCCGCTGATGCACGATCTCATGCGCCGCTACGGTCGCCCCGACGCGCTGCTGCTGCTGAACGACCATGACGCCGGGCTCCGGGGCTATCGCGGCGGCCGCGAAGTCTCCATCGTGCGGTCATGACGGCCCCCCACCCCGTGACCCGCGTATGACCACACGTCCCACCGGCCTGCGCCGCGAGCTCGGTGTGCTCGCCCTCGCCTCCACCGGCATCTGCTCCATGGTGGGTGCCGGCATCAACATCGTGCCATTCGCGCTGCAACGCACCGTGCCCGGCATCGGGGATCTGGTGCTCACCGCCTACGCGCTCGCCGCGGTGCCGGCCGTACTCGCGGCCCTCTGCTACGCCATGCTCGGCAGCGCCATGCCGCGCGCCGGCGGCTCGTACGTCTACGCCAGCCGCGCGATCGGCCCGTACACCGGCTTTCTCGCCAGCTTTTCGCAGTGGTTCGGGCTGTGCATCGCGATCGGCGTGGTGTCGTATGTGATTCCGCCATTCCTGCGTGACATCGCCGCCGCCGCACAGTGGACCACGGTGGCCACCGCCCTCGATCAGCGCCCGCTGCGTCTCGCGCTGGCCCTCGGCTTTCTGTGGACGTTCGTGTTCGTCAACCTGCGCGGTGTCCGCGCGGTGGCGAACACGCTGATTCCGCTCATGCTGGTGATGTTCGTGTGCGGTGGCCTCGTGATCGTCACCGGCTTGACGCACAACGCCGGCGACTACCTCGCCATGCTGGCCGGACAGTCGTACACGCTCCCTCCCGAACCCGCGCGCGCCGACTTCTGGACCGTGGTGCCGCCCGCCGCCGCCATCCTGTTCTCCAGCTTCATCGGCTTCGACGCCATCGCGCAGGCCGGTGGCGAGGCCAAGCACCCCACGCGCTCCATTCCGCTCGCGATCGGCCTCACCATCCTCATCGTGGGTGCGTTCTACTTTCTGTTTTCGGCCGCGGTGTATCACACGGTGCCGTGGTGGTACGTGGCCGCCGAAAGCCGCGTACGCGACGTGACCGCGCCGGGACTGCTCGCACCACTCACCTCGCCGGTGGTCGCGATCATCATGGTGTCGGGCGCGGCGGTGTCGCTCATCAACGACCTCCCCGGCATGCTGCTCGGCGTGTCCCGTCTGTGCTTTGCATGGGCCGAGGACGGCGTCTTTCCGCAGCGCCTGGCGGCGGTGCACTCGCGGTTCGGCACGCCGCACGTGGCGCTGTTCGTGTCGGCCCTGCTCGCCACGATCGGCATCTTCGGCGGACATTTCGCCGGCGACTTCTTTCTCGGCGTCGACATTCTCGTCACCGCCATGCTGGTGAACTTCATCATCATGGCGCTGTCGGTGCTGCGGCTGCCTGCGCACAATCCGGCGCTGGCGCGCGAGATGCGCGTGTTGCCGGCGCGGGCTCTGCAGGTGGCCGTGGCCGGAACCGCCGTCGTGTTGCTCTCCGTGCTGCTGGTGGTGCACACGTGGCGGGATCTGCACGCGGATGTCGCGGTCTGGTACGCACGCTCCACACCCGTCTGGCTGGTGGTGATGCTCATCGGCAGCGCGATCTACTGGCGTGAAACACGCGCGCTCGCGCGCCGCGGCGGTGATCTGCGTGCCATTACCTCGGTGCTGCCCCCAGAGTAGCCCCGCTCACACTCTCTCCGCCCTGCGATTACGATGATTCCCCGCTATACCCTCGCGCCCGGCGTCGAGATGGCGCGCGTACTCACCGGCCTCTGGCAACTCGCCGACATGGAGCGCGATGGTCGCCCGTTCGATCGGGCGGCCGCCGCGGAGGCCATGGAACCCTACGTCGAACACGGCTTCACGACGTTCGACATGGCTGACCACTACGGATCAGCAGAAGAGGTGGCGGGTCGTTTCCGCACCGAGGTCATGCCGGGCACACCGGTGCAGTGCTTCACGAAATGGGTGCCGGAGCCCGGTGCCGTCTCCGCCAACGACGTGCGCACCGCCGTCGATCGCGCCTGCGCACGGCTGCGCACCGACCGGCTCGACGTGCTCCAGTATCACACGTGGAGCTTTGCCGATCCGCGCTGGCTCGACGCTCTGGCACATCTCGAAACGCTGCGCGATGCGGGACGCATCGGCGCGATCGGCCTCACCAACGTCGACACCGCCCACCTGCGCGTGGCGGTGGCCAGCGGTTTCCGCATCGCCAGTAATCAGGTGAGCGGCTCGCTGCTGGACACCCGCTTCACCGCTGCGCTGGCGCCGTACGCGCACGCACATGGCGTGGGGATTCTGTGCTACGGCACGCTGCTGGGGGGATTCCTCAGCGAGCGCTGGCTCGGTGCGCCGGAACCCGACTGGCATGCGCTCACCACGTGGTCGCAGATGAAATACGGCCGCTTTATTCGCGCGGCGGGTGGATGGGCTCCGTTTCAGGCGCTGCTGCGCACGGTGCACACCGTGGCCACCAAGCACGGCGTTTCGATCGCCGCCGTGGCCAGTCGCTGGGTGCTCGATCAGCCGGGCGTCGCCGGGGTGATCGTGGGAGCACGACTGGGCCAGTCGGCGCATGTGGCCGACACCGCACGCATCTTCGCCTTCATGCTCGACGATGACGACCGGCGTCTGATCGCGCAGGCGCAGGCAGCGCTCACGCCGATGCCCGGCGACTGCGGCGAGGAGTACCGCCGCCCGCCGTTCCTCACGGCCAGCGGCGACCTCAGTCACCATGTGTCGCAGTTCCCGGCGCCGTTCACCACACGCCCCGGCACCAACGGCCGCACGCTCGCGCTGAGCGGGACCGTGTGGGAACCCATGGCCGGCTACAGCCGCGCCGTGCGCAAGGGCGCGCAGATCAGCGTATCAGGAACCACCGCCACCCACGGCGACCGCCTCATCGGCGGGACCGACCCGGCAGCGCAGATGCACTTCGCCATCGACAAGGTCGCCGGGGCGATCCAGTCGTTGGGGGGCACCCTCGAAGACGTGGTGCGCACCCGCGTGTTCGTGTCCGACGTGGCCCACTGGGAGCCCGTGGCCCGCGCGCACGGCGAGCGCTTCGGACACATCCTGCCAGCCAACACGCTCGTCGAGGCGCGCCTCGTCGGAGCGGAATATCTCGTGGAAATCGAAGCGGACGCGATCGTCTCCGAATCCTGACCCTCCCTCACGCCGGACCTTCTGCCATGACGCTACGTCAACGCTCCCGTCCCTTTGCTGCCGCCGCCCTCGCGCTGGCGGCCGCCGCCTCACCACTCGCCGCGCAGGGCAAGGGCAGCGACGCCCTCGCCGCCGAAATCGAAACGCGGATGGCGGCCGTGATGCCCAAAGTGGTCGCGTGGCGCCGCGACATTCACGAGCACCCCGAGCTCTCCAATCAGGAAACGCGCACGGCGGCGCTGGTGGAGAAGCATCTGCGCGCGCTCGGCCTCGAGGTGCAGCCGAACGTGGGCAAGACGGGCGTGGTGGGGATCCTGCGCGGCGGCAAGCCGGGGCCGGTGGTGGCGTTGCGCGCCGACATGGATGCGCTCCCGGTCACCGAACTGGTGGACCTGCCCTTCAAGAGCAAAGTCCGCACGATGTACAACGGGCAGGAAGTGGGCGTGATGCACGCCTGCGGCCACGACAACCACGTGGCGATCATGATGGGCACCGCCGAGGTGCTCGCCGGCATGAAGGATCGTATTCCGGGCACGGTGAAATTTCTCTTCCAGCCCGCCGAGGAAGGACTCGGCGGTGCCGAAGCGATGATCACCGACGGCGCACTGCAAAACCCGCGTCCCTCCGCGATTTTCGGATTGCATGTGTGGCCGTCGGCGTTGGGCTCGCTCAGCACGCGCCCCGGCGGCTTCATGGCCGCGGCCGATCAGCTCGACATCGTGGTGAAGGGACGGCAGACACACGGTTCCGCGCCGTGGTCAGGCGTCGATCCGATCGTGATCGCCGCGCAGATCGTGATGGGGCTGCAAACGATTGCCAGCCGGCAGATCGACGTCACGTCGGCCCCGGCCGTGATCACGATCGGCATGATCCAGGGCGGCAATCGCGGCAACATCATCCCCGACAGCGTGGTGATGATCGGCACGATCCGCACCTTCGATCCCGAGATGCGGAAGGAGATTCATGCCCGCGTGACGCGCACGGTGGAAGACATCGCGCACTCCGGCGGCGCGACCGCACGCGTGACGCTGTCCATCGGCGGGCTTATCACGCAGAACGATGCGACGCTGCTGGAGAAGATGACCCCCACGCTGCAGCGCACGGCCGGCGACGGCGGCTTCAAGATCGTCAACCCGGTGACCGGCTCGGAAGACTTTCCGGCCTTCACCAAAGACATCCCGGGGCTGTTCTACTTCCTGGGTGTAGCCCCCAAGGGGATGGATCAGAAGTCGCAGGCCGCCAACCACTCGCCGCTGTTCTTCGCCGACGAGGCCGCGTTGCCGACCGGTGTGCGCGCGATGACGAATCTGGCCGTGGATTATCTCAAGAGCGGCGGCATCGCCACCGCCAATCCGGCGATGAAGCAGTAAGGCTACGCCTCGACGAACGTCTCCGAGTGGATCAGCCAGCCCATTTCGCTGAATCGCCACTCGGCGACGTAATGCCCACCCTGCTCGTGCATGCCGGCCATGCGGCGCCACCGACCAACCCAGCGTCCGCGCTCGGTGGCGCGCATCGGGTCGGCCAGCGTGACCTGCTCGGGCGTGCGCACGTAGGTCACGAACGCCCGGTCGGCAAACTGTTCGGCGAACGCGACGCGTGAGGCGTCGCGGCCGGTGAGCGTCGGTCCACCGGCCACACCGACCACGATATCCGGTGCCATGAACGACACCGTGCGCTCAGCGTCGTGCGCCGCAATCGCCTGATTGGACTGCGCGCGCAGCGCACGAATCTGATCACTACCCATCGTCACGGCATCACTCACATCGTGGTGCGCTTTTTCGGCTTCACGTACTGATCGAGCCACGCGGCCATCTCGGCGAGCGCCTGCCCCACGCTTTCCCGCGCGCGGTAGCCGTGTGATTCACCCGGCAACTGCACGTAGCGCGTGGTGGCACCGTTTCCCTTGAGCGCCTGATACATGCGCTCGCTCTGAATGGGATACGTGCCCGTGTTGTTGTCGGCCATGCCGTGCACCAGCAGGATCGGATCCTTGATCTTGTTGGCGTACGTGAACGGGGACATCGCCCCGTACAGCTCGGGGGCATCCCAGTAGGTGCGCTCCTCGCCCTGGAAGCCGAACGGCGTGAGCGTGCGGTTGTAGGCGCCGCTCTCCGCCACGCCGGCGCGGAACAGCCGCGTGTGCGCCAGCAGATTCGCCGTCATGAAGGCGCCGTACGAATGGCCACCCACACCGATGCGGTCACGGTCCGCGACGCCCATGGCAACGATGGTGTCCACCGCCGCCTTCGCACTCGCGGTGAGCTGCTCCACGTAGCTGTCATTCGGTTCCTTCCCGTCCACGCCGACGATGGGCATGGTGGGGTTGTCCATCACGCCGTACCCCTGCGTGAGCATGAACAGGTGCGACGAGCCGCTCGGGCGCACGAAGCGGTAGGGCGAGCCGACCACCTGTGACGCCGCTTCCTTGGAGCGGAACTCCAGCGGATACGCCCACAGGAAGAACGGCAGCGGACCATCCTTGGCCTTGTCGTACCCGGCCGGCAGATAGATCGTGGCCGACAGCTTCACACCATCGGGGCGCGTGTACGTGATGAGCTGGCTCGTGACACCGGCGAACACCGGGGCCGGATCGGTGAACTGCGTGATCGCACGCGGGGCGGCCGCGGGACGCGCCAGATCGCGCACGAAATAGTTGGGGGCGTCGGCCTTCGACTCGCGACGCGTGAGCGCCACGGTCCCGTTCACATCGAGCATGCCGATGGGCTGCTCGAAGAAGGGGGCCGCACTGCGGAACACCCGCGTGGTGCGCGCCGTGGCCAGATCGAAGCGGTCCACGAACGGGCGATCGCCTTCGGGGCCGGCACCGAGCCCGCTCAGGAACGCCACCTTCTTGTCGGGCGTGGTCAGCAGCACCGTCTGACCGCGTGCATCGCGCGCCGTGAGGAAGTCGCCCGGATCGGCGTAGCGGTCTTCACTGGAGCGCTCCCAGAGCATCCGCGGGGCCTTCACGCCCGACGGATCGATGATCCACGCGCGCGTCTTGCGCGTCTTGCCTTCGGTTTCGCGCGCGATGGCCAGGCCGGCCGTGCTCCACGTGATCGCACCGGCACGCCAGCTCGTTTCCAGCAGGGTTTTCGGCGTGCCGGTGAACGGCGCCTCCAGCAACGCGACGCGGTCGCGCTTGTCCGCCTTCGAGTCGCTGTCGCCACCGTCAAGGGCTTCCACCCACGCCAGCGTGGCATCGACATCGCGCCGCCACTGCACGTTGCGGATGCCCGCCAGTGCGCCGTTGCCACCCCACGGCACACGCTCGATGAGCGGACGGCTCACGATCGACTTCACGACCACGCCATCCATCGACCACACTTCGGTGCGCGTGGGGAAATAATTCAGCGGCACCGTATAGGAGAACGGACGCGACAGCGTGCTCACCAGCAGGTAGCGTCCATCGGGCGACGCGCTGACATCGGTGCGCATCCCGGGGGCGCCGAGGGGCTTGACGGTGCCGTCGAGCGTCACGAGCGCCAGTTGACTCGTGCCGTAATGTTCGAAGATCGCTTCGTCGAACGGGCTCTT
>JARIEV010000177.1 GCA_031127225.1 Gemmatimonadota bacterium
GCACGAAGCTGAGTGCGCTCCCCAGATTGAACAGGCCGTCAGAGCTGCCAAAGGCATAGGGCACCATCGCGCCGGTCAGCACGATCGTTTTCCCCTGCACCGCCGCGGCCAGCACGGCCGCGGTCTCCACCATGGTATCGGTGCCGTGCGTGATCACGATCTGCGACTCACCACGGGCCAGACACGCCTCGGCGATCCTGGCCCGGTGTGACTCCTTCATCTCGAGACTGTCGATCATCATCAGCACCTCGACGGTCACGTCGAGCATGCACCGGCCCCGGCGCAGCATCTCCTCCACGTGGGTGGCCTCGAAGTGCAGCGTGCCCGTGAGTTCGTCGTATTCCTTGTCGAAGGTGCCGCCGGTGACGAACACGCGCACGCTCACGCCGCATCCCCCGCATCGGGAGGAGCCGTGTGGCCGGGCGCCGCGTCGGCGGCACGCTGCCGGTCGGCCCGCGCCCGGGCGCGCGCTTTCGCCGCCTTCTCCTTCGCCTTCTTCAAGGCCTTTGCCGCCTGCACGCGCTCCACAGCCGCGATCGCCGCTTCGCGGGCGGCAATCGTTTGCTCACGCGCGATCCACTCGGCGCGGTCACGGGCCTCGGCCTGCCGGGTGCGCTCCAAGCTCTGATCGTCGCGCCACGCCGCCACCTTCGCGTGATCACCGCCCACCAGCACGTCGGGCACCGTAAACCCGCGATACTCCGCCGGGCGCGTGTAGCTGGGCGCACTGATTCCGCGATCGTAAAATGAATCGGTGCGCGCGCTCTCCAGATCGCTCATCGCGCCAGGCAGCAGGCGCACGGTGGCATCGATGATGGCCAGCGCCGCCGGCTCGCCGCCGCTCAGCACGAAGTCCCCCAGCGAGAGCTCCTCGGTGGCCAGATGCGTGGCCACGCGCTCGTCGACGTCCTTGTAGTGACCGCACAGCAACGTGAGCTCGGTGCCGGCGGCAAAGCGCACCGCATCGGCATGCGAAAAGCGACGGCCGCGCGGCGACAGCAGCACGATCGGCGCCGTGGCCTGCACCGACTCCACCGCCTCGAAAAACGGACCGGGCTTCATCACCATGCCGGGGCCGCCGCCGAAGGGATAGTCGTCCACTGTGCGGTGCCGGTCGTACGTAAACGTGCGCAGATCGATCAGCCGGTATTCCACGCCGCCGGTGCCAGCCGCCTTGGCCGGAATGCTGATCGACAAGGGCCCCGCGAAAAACTCGGGGAAGATCGTCACGACGTTGATGCGCAGCACGGCGTTCGCGTCCGCGCCCTAGCTGTCGAGCAAGCCGTCGAGCGGCTTGAGCACGATCGTGTTGCGCTCCTCGTCCACCCGCTCGACGATCTCCGGACGCCAGGGGACGAGCGGCCGGCCGGTGGCGGTCTCGACTTCGAGAATCAACCCTTGCGGCGCCTCATACACATCGCGCACCTCGCCCACGTGCCCCTGTCCATCGACTTCCACCTGCATGCCGATCAGCGCGAAGATGTACATCTCATCCTCGTCGGGCTCGGGCATGTCGGCGGTGTCGGCCAGCAGGTAGCGACCGCGCCACGCATCGGCCACATCGCGGTCGGTCACCTCCGCCACGCGCACCAGCCAGTCCTTGTTCATGGGCCGGCCGTCTTCGATGTGGAGCATGGCGGCGGCGGGATCACCGCTGATCTCCCCTTTCCGGTCACCCGCATAGATCACGGCGCCGGACGTGAAAATCACGTCCGGCGCCGCAGAGAGCGACTCGACGGCCCAGGCGCCGCGCACACCATGCGCGCGACGCACCTTGCCGACAATCACATAGTCAGCCAGATCAGGCCTCGGGCAGCGCCACAGCGGCGGCCTGCAGCTTGGACGCCAGACGCGCTTCATGGCGCGCCTTGAGCACGCCGGCACGGCGGAGCAGCGAGCGGACGGTGTCGGTGGGCAGCGCGCCGACGTTCATCCAATACTCAACGCGATCCAGCTTGAGGTTGATCGCATTTTCGCCCAGCTGCGGCTGGTACTGTCCGATGATCTCGATGAAACGGCCGTCGCGCGGCGCCTTCGAATCAGCAATGACGATACGGTACATCGGGGTCTTCTTCCGGCCTTCGCGGCGGAGGCGGATCTTGACGGCCATGTTCTGATCTCAGTTCAGACAGTTGGGACAGCTCGCCAGTCGCAAAGCCACCGGCGTTCCGGGCTCGTCGCGAAGTCGGCGTTTCCGACCCGCACCCGGGTCCCCGTTTCCGGGGAGCCTTGAAGCATAGTCAGGGTTGGGGCGGAAGGGTAGTTTCATGCCGCCGCGGGGCAGGCTCATTCTGTGTCCTCAAGGAGGACCTCGAGCTCGGCGATGACCTCCAGGTCCTTCGGCCGGCCAGCCGCCCGCTTCACCCGGATCAGCCAGGGTAGGTCAAGCAGTTGCAGCTCGTGCCGGAATGCCGTGACGGTGATCGTGTGCGGGAGCAGGGCCTCGTATTGCCCCCCTCCGGTGATCTCACCGAGCAAGTCAATGGCGCCGGTCGTGGTGGTGAGCGTGAAATTGAGCCCCGCGCGAAGCGTCGCGACCGACCAGTCGAACGGCAGGCCGGGCGGTGCGCCGCGCAGATACGGTGCAAACGGCGCCAACGCCGCGACGAGCCGTGCCAGATTGGCCGGCGAGCGCGCATAGGACACGTCCAGATCGTCGGTGAGGCGAGACGAGCCGTGCGCCCGCGCGGCGACTCCACCGACAATGATGAACTCAACGTCAGCGTCGCAGAGCGCCGTGAGCAGTCGCTCGAGTTGGGTCACAACGGCGTGGACCGCGGTGCTTCCGCGACCTTCTGTGGACGCGCGCGCGTCACGGCGTAGTGCAGCACATTCAGGTCTGCCTGCCACTCACCCAGCGACTGCAGGCGCGCGTGGACGGACGTCCGAAGGTTTTCACGCAGCAGCGTGCGATCCACGTCCAGCTTGTACCGCTCCACCACCGGATCAGCCACCGGTAACGGGATCAGCGTGAACTGCACGGCCAGTCCGGCGGCCGCAGCACATCGCTCGAGCGTCTCGATGGTTGGGTTCGACCCACCCTGCTCGAGTTTCGCGATCGCCGACTGCGACGTGCCGATGCGATCGGCCAACTCGCGCTGGGTGAGATGCGCGTGCAGGCGTACCTCCTGCACCAGGCGATTGACCACTGTCCGATCTTTCATGCTATTAACATATCATACGAGCGATCAGGATCACAAGCTCTCGCGCGCTACAGGCGCTCGCGGCCGAGTGGGTAACGGTCCGCGATTCCGAGAGGTATTCTGAAGCTGCTGCATGCGGCGCGCCGGTTGACGCGCGCCGCTGTCGACCGCCACGTGCCCTCTCCTCCCTTCGCACTGCAATGGCCTCCTCCCTGCTCCCTCGTGTACGCCGACACCGGCGCGTCGCGTTCCTCGCGCCGCTGCTCTTCGGGCTTTCCACTGCGCCACTTGGCCACGGCTATTCCCTCGGCGCGCAGGAACCCGCCGCCGCCCGCGCCCCTCGCGCCGCCGTCGACGCCCCCAAGGGCATGGTGGTCTCGGCCAGCGCCATCGCCAGCCAGGCCGGCCGCGATGTCCTCGCCAACGGCGGCAACGCCATCGACGCCGCCGTCGCCACCGGTTTCGCCTTGGCCGTCACCTACCCCACGGCCGGCAACATCGGCGGCGGCGGCTTCATGGTCGTTCGCTTCCCCGATGGAAAGACCACGACCATCGACTTCCGTGAGAAGGCCCCGGCCCGCGCCACGCCGGACATGTTCACCGACAGCACCGGCGCCTACTCGTCGCGCGTGCACCACAACTCACACAAGAGCGTGGGCGTGCCGGGCACGGTGGCCGGCTTCGCGCATGCGCACCAGAAGTACGGTAAGGTGTCGTGGGCTAAGCTGGTCGACCCGGCGGTCAAACTAGCCGGCGACGGCTTCGAGATTCCCTCCGGGCTGGCCGCCTCGCTGGCCGGGACCCGGCCCAAACTGGCCGCGTATCCCGCCTCGCTGGCCGCGTACTACAAAAACGGCCAGCCCTACGCGGCCGGGGAAAAGCTCGTGCTGGGCGACCTCGCCAAGACGCTCACGCGGGTGCGCGATCAGGGGCGCGACGGGTTCTACAAGGGCACCACGGCGCAGCTCATTGCCGTGGAAATGCAGAAGCACGGCGGCCTGATCAACGAAGCCGACCTGGCCGCGTATCAGCCGGCCGAGCGTGCCGCCGTCCAGGGCACCTATCGGGGCTACGAGATCATCTCGATGCCGCCGCCGAGCTCCGGTGGCACAGCCATGATCGAGATGCTCAACATTCTCGAAGGCTACGACCTCAAGAGCCTCGGTCACAACTCGCCGCAGTACGTGCACTACCTCGCCGAAAGCATGCGTCGCGCCTTCCGTGACCGCGCGCTGTACCTGGGCGATCCCGACTTCACGAAGCCGCCGCTCGAAAAGCTCATGAGCAAGGCGTATGCCACCGAACTGCGCGGCACGATCGTGAAGGACAAAGCCTCGCCCTCCTCTCCCGCGGACGTGGCGCAGGGCTACGAGAGCGACGAGACCACGCACTACTCCGTGGTCGACAAGGACGGCATGGCGGTGTCGGTCACCTACACCCTCGAAGCCGGCTACGGGCTGGGCGCGGTGGTGGACGGCGCGGGCTTCCTGCTGAACAACGAGATGGGTGATTTCAACGGCAAGCCCGGCCTCACCGACAGCACCGGGTTGGTAGGCACCAAGCCCAACGTCGCGCAGCCCGGCAAGCGCATGCTGTCCAGCATGACCCCGATGATTCTCGCCAAGGACGGCAAGCTCGTAGCCGTGGTCGGCAGCCCGGGCGGACGCACGATCATCAACACCGTCATGGAAGTCGTGCTGAATCTCGTCGACTTCCAGATGCCCGTGCAGGACGCCGTGAACGCGCCACGGCTGCATCATCAGTGGTTGCCGAACGTGATCACCATGGAGCGCAACGGCACGTCACCGGAAACCGTGAAAGCGCTGGAAGCGATGGGCCACACCGTGCGGCTCGGCGGCAACCAGGGCACCGCGCACTCGATTTTCGTGAACGCCAAGGGGGTCCGGCAGGGGGCCGCCGACCCGCGGGATCGCGATGCCGGAGCGATTGGGCATTAACACGAACGGTGCGCGGTGAGTGAAGCGTAAAAGTGGCGAGTCCTGAGTGTACCAACTCAGGACTCGCCACTTTCACTTACAACCCAAAACTCACAGCCTGCTCGCGGCGAGCCGCGATGCCCGTTACTTCACCGTGAACGCCGCCACCGCCTTGTAGTTGTCCCACGCGATGACGATCTCGCCGCCCTTGCCCGCCGGCTTCACCATGATCTCCATCTTCTCGACCACGGCGTTGTTGCTCGTCACGGTCATCGGAATGCGCACCAGATCCTGCTTGGCGTCGTAGGCCGTCCCCCACTGCTTCGTCTGCTTGTTCACGATCAGTTCCCACTTGCCGTTCTCTTCAAGCTTCGTGAACAGCGTGTACGTACCGGCCGGCACCGTGATCGCGCCGAAGGCCAGCGGCTTGCTCGTGGTGAAGTGCGTGGCTTCGTTGGCGCCCGTGCGCCACACCATGCCCCACTTCATGTCACCAAGGCCGTTAAACAGCACGCGGCCGCGCTTGGACGGGCGGCCGTAGTTCACATTGATGTTTGCGCCGGCGATCGTGGCAATTACCGAGTCGCGCGGTGAGGCGGGTGCCTTGGGCTGCGCGTCCATCTTCATGGCCCCCTGAGCCGACGCCGAGGCCGCGAACAGGGAAAGGGTAGCCACGGCGTAGGCGCCGCGACGAAGCGTACGGGTCAGTGACATCGTGTGGGATTGGTCGGGAATGGGAGACAGAACAGGCAACTCGGGGATGTACCCAATCGGCGCCGGAAGAGTTCCCTACTCCGCCTTCTTGCGCGCCTGTGCCAGGAATGCGGGCTCCAGCTGCAGCAGGCTGGCGAGTTTCCGCATGAGGTACGACTCGTGACTATCCAGGGCGCCGTCGGCCAGCGCCACCTGCCACATGAGCTCGGCCAGTACGATGCGCTGCGCCACATCGTAGTCCTTCACCACCTGCCGCGTGAACACAAAGTGGTCCACCGCATCGCGGTTGGCGGCGGCGGCCTCGACGAGCATCAGCCGCGCCCCCTCGGCATCTACTCCGAAATGCCGCTGCAGGATCTCCAGGATCCGGTGCTGCTCGGCATCGCTGAAGTCACCGTCGGCGCAGGCCAGTTCCACCAACAGCGCGCACGCCGCCACCCGGACGTCGTGCGGATGCACCCGGGAGTGCGCGCCGGGGGTCCCCGGCACGCTGTCTCCGATCAACTTGCGAATCGCATCGAGCATGGCGCGACTACATGCGGGTGGCCGGCCCGATCGCGCGATCGAGCTTGGCCTTGGCGGCTTCCAGTTCCTTCCGCAGGAACGTGTACCGCTCGAACGCGTCCTGCCCGACCTTCTGGTCGGCGCGCGCCGTCATCCCCGCGAGGTAGGTGATGTGCGCCTGCAGCCCCGGCTTGCCGTACCGGATGGGCTGCGTGTTCACGATCTCGCTCACTTCCTTCACCTTGGTGGCCGTGTCTGCCGCGGCGCCGGTGGCGCCCTTGTACTTGGCTTCCGCCGTGCGCACCCGGGCCAGCAGCGCGTTCACGTCGGCCACCATCTCACGCATCTTCAGGTTGTGCGCGTACTGCGCCTGCAGGTCGGCTTCGGTGGTGCCATCGGCCGCGAGGCGCGGGTCGATACGCAGGCGCAGCGGCACCGTCTTCGTGATGCCACCCGCCGTGACCCGGGCCGAATACTGCCCCGGCGGCGAGCCCAGCCCGTTCGCGTGCTGCGCGCCCCACACAAAGCGGTTCATGCCGGCGTTCTTGGTGACCAGGTTCACCGTCGGTGCCACCAACGCCGGGCGGGCGCCACGTCCCGCCATCATCGCCTCATCAGGATCAT
>JARIEV010000178.1 GCA_031127225.1 Gemmatimonadota bacterium
GGCCGGCACGGGCCTCGATTTAAAGGCGGCCCTCCAGCGTATGGTGCGCGAAGGTGCGTCCGACCTGCACCTGAAAGTCGGACGGCCTCCCACGCTGCGGTTGCACTCTGACCTCGTCCCGCTCGATATACCGCCGATGCGGCCCGAGGAACTCCGGTCGCTGGCGGAGCACCTGCTGCCTCCCGCGCAATTGCGGGAGTTCGTCGAGATGCGCGAGTCCGACTTCGCGATCAACGTCCCGGGCATCGGACGATTCCGCGTCAACGTGTACCAGCAGAAGGGGACGGTCGCCTTCGCGATGCGCGCCATCGCGCATGCGGCGGCGTCGATCCGCGATCTGCATCTCCCGCCGGTACTCGAGCAGTTGGCGCTCAAGCCTCGCGGACTCGTCCTCGTGACCGGTGTGACCGGATCCGGCAAGAGCACGGCGCTGGCGGCGATGCTGCACCACATCAACGAGCGGCGCAGCGCGAACATCATCACGATCGAGGATCCGATCGAGTTCGTGCATCGGGATGTGCAGAGCCACATCAATCAGCGCGAGGTGGGCACCGATACCGCGTCCTTCGCGCAGGCACTGCGCCGTGTGCTGCGACAGGATCCCGACGTCATCATGATCGGTGAAATCCGTGACCTCGAGACGCTGGACGTGGCCCTTAAGGCTGCGGGCACCGGGCATCTGGTCTTCTCGACGCTCCACACCACCGATGCCACGCTGACGATCAACCGGATGCTCTCCTTCTACCCGCCGCATCAGCAGGGTGAAGTGCGCTTCGCGCTCGCGAATGCGCTGTCGTCGGTCGTGTCGCTCCGGCTGGTGCCGCGGGCAGATCGTCCGGGTCGGGTGCCGGCCTGCGAGGTTCTGGTGAATACCGAGGCAGTCCGCGACCAGATCCGGGATGTGTCGGCTACGCTCAATATTCCTGACCTGATCAAGGAGGGGAGTGTGGCGTACGGCATGCAAAGCTTCGACCAGTCCCTGATGAACTGGTTTTCGCGGGGCGTGATCTCCTATGAGAGCGCCCTGTTCCATGCGACCAACCCGGCCGAGTTTGCGCTCCGCGTTCAGGGGGTCGATGGCACCAGCGACACCAACTGGGATGGGTTCCGGCAGGGCAGCAGCGCGCTCTGATCGGCCGCGGCGGGACTGGCGGCAGGGCAGGGACCCTGCCACCATACGGCATGTTCAAAAAGGTCCTGATCGCCAATCGCGGTGAGATCGCTCTCCGCGTCATTCGTGCCTGCCGCGAGCTCGAGGTGCAGACGGTCGCCGTCTACTCCGAGGCCGACCGTGAGTCGCTCCACGTACGGTTCGCTGACGACGACGTCTGCATCGGGCCCGCACCGGGGCGCGATTCCTACCTGAAGATTCCGCGCTTGATCGCGGCTGCCGAGATCACCGGCGCCGATGCGATCCACCCCGGGTACGGTTTCCTCGCCGAGAACGCGGAATTCGCCGAGACCTGTCGCGCCTCGGGGATTGCCTTCATCGGCCCGACACCGGAACAAATCCGTGTGATGGGCGACAAGGCCTCGGCGCGGCGCGCGATGGCCGAATGCGGAGTGCCGATCGTACCGGGGTCGCCGGGACCGGTGGACGACCCCGAAGAGGCGCTCGAGTTTGCGCGCGGGATCGGCTTCCCTGTCATCATCAAGGCGGCTGCCGGCGGCGGGGGAAAGGGCATGCGTGTCGCGCGCGATCCGGATGATTTCCTGCGCTCGTTCCAGCTCGCGCGCTCCGAGGCGCTCTCGGCCTTCGGCAACGGGGACGTGTACGTCGAGAAGTTTCTCGAACGCCCGCGTCACGTCGAATTTCAGGTGATGGGCGACATGCATGGCAACGTGATTCACCTCGGTGAGCGCGATTGCTCGGTGCAGCGCCGTCACCAAAAGCTGATCGAAGAGGCGCCGTGCCCGGTGATGACCCCGGAGCTGCGCGAGCGGATGGGCGAGGCGGCGGTGCGTGGCGCGAAGGCGATCAACTACGTCGGTGCTGGCACCGTAGAGATGCTGCTTGACGAAGACGGATCGTTCTTCTTCATGGAGATGAACACGCGCATCCAGGTGGAGCATCCCGTCACCGAAATGCTGACCGGTGTCGATCTGGTGAAGGAACAGATCCGGGTCGCATCAGGGTTGCCGCTCTCGGTCCTGTCGACGCCGGCATTCCGCGGGCACGTCATCGAGTGCCGCGTGAACGCCGAGGATCCGGCGCGCAATTTCCAGCCGTCTCCGGGCAGGCTCGACGTGTTTCATCAGCCTGGCGGTCCCGGCGTGCGGGTGGATACGCACGCCTACGCCGGCTACACCGTGCCGCCGTTCTACGATTCGATGATCGCCAAGCTCATTGTGCAGGGCAACACGCGGGAAGAGGCGCTCAAGCGAATGCAGATCGCCCTCGAGAGTTTTGTCATCGAAGGGGTGAAGACCACGATGCCATTTCTCGCCCGTGTCATGCAGCACCCCGCCTTCAAGGCGGGCAAGGTGCACACCAAGTGGCTCGAGCTCGAGGGGGCTGACCTCCTGAAGGAACCAGCGTAGTGCGGATCGATGTGCTGCTCGGCGAGGCGCACATCGTGCCGGCCGATGTGGCCGATCGGGTCGTGGTGGTGATCGACGTGCTGCGCGCGGCCACGACGGTGGCGGCGGCGCTGCACGCGGGGGCGCGGACGGTGATTCCGTTCGAAACAGTCGAGGAGACGGCACAGCGGGCGCGCGCGTTTGCGCGGGGTGATGTGCTGCTGGCGGGAGAACGGCGAATGGTCCGCATTGATGGGTTTGACCTCGGAAACTCCCCCACGGAGTACACGCCGGCCGTGGTGGCGGGGCGGACCATCTTATACACGACGACCAACGGCACGGTGGCGCTGGTGGCATCGCACGGCGCGCGCGCATGCTTCCTGGCGGCCTTCGTCACGGCGGCGGCGACGATCGCTGCGGTCCGGACGCTCGTCGCTTCGGGTCCCGACGTGACCATCATCTGCGCCGGGCACGAGCGGCGCGTCGCGCTCGAAGACGTCGTCTGTGCGGGGCGACTCGTTCGCGGCATGACCGCCGGTCGTGACGACGTGGTGCGTGGTGACGGGGCTCGCGTGGCGGAGTTGGTGGAGCGGCCGTTTCAGGGAGGCGTCGGCACCGTGCGCTCGGAGGCGGTTCATGCGTCCTCGCTCGCCGCCGCCGGTTTTGCTCACGATGTCGAACACGCGCTCCGACTTGATCAGTATGACCGCGCCGTGCGGTATCGTGACCGTCAGCTTCAGCTCGATCCCGCGACCCCCGCGGAGCACTGACCGGTGGAATCCGCTGGGTTGAAACGAGAGCTGTCAGCGATCGCACTGACTCTGCTGGCCGTGTTCGTGACCGGGGCGCTCGTGTTCAACGCCCCGACCGCCGGTGCCGCATGTCTCGACGCCACCGGGGTGTTCGGACCGGCCGGCACGCTGGTGCGCTGCGTGCTGGTGAGTACGGTCGGCATTCCCGGTGCGGCGATCGTGGCGATCGGATGCCTGGTTGTTGCGCTCACGTTGTACGGTCGCAGTGCCCGCGCCAACGACGCCAGTGACTGGGGGGTCCTCTTTGCCGGCACGGTGGCGCTCGTGCCGGTCGCGATCGGTCTGGCCTTAGGCGGGGAGCCGGCGGCGTCGGACGGTGCTGGCTTTTGGGGCAGTTTTGCCGCACACTACCTGCGGAAGGGCTTTGGGTCGGCCGGCGCATGGGTGTTCTTCCTCCTGGCCACGAGCGCACTGACGGTGGCCACCCTGCGTTGGAATCCGATCCGACTCCTGATCGGTTCAGATGTCCGCCGTGCCTCACCGGAGGCAGACGTCGTCGCCACACCAAAGCGACGCCGGTCCATGGCGGAGTTGCTCGAGCCCGATCCCGCCGAGCTACCGGCCATCGATCCGGTCTTGGCGCGCGAAGTGCTGGCGCTCGACCCGCCACCGGCGCGCGTCGCGCCGTCTGACGTGGCGCGTGAGCCCGTACGGCCGAAGAAGGGGGGCAAGGAACCCGCCGCGGCGTCCGCCTCGGTGGAGGCCACACTGGAGGCGTCGTCGGAGCCGGCGGCGTTCAGTGATGACCTGCCACCGACCACGTTGCTGACCGCGGCGCCCGCGCGTAACGCGGAGGCGGGCAAGCGCGAACTCGACCTAGCGGGCGAGAAGCTGATGGCGACCCTGCGCACGTTCAAGGTGGATGGGGAGCTCGTTGGCCGGACCACCGGGCCGACGGTTACACAGTTCGAGATCGAACCCGCACCCGGGGTGAAGGTGCGCCAGATTGCCGCGCTCGCGGACGATCTCGCGCTCGCGATGCGCGCGCCGAGCATCCGGATTGTGGCGCCGATTCCCGGGCGCGGGGCGGTCGGGGTTGAGGTGCCGAACCCGACGCCGGAAATGGTGGTGCTGCGCGAGGTGCTCGAATCGGCGGAGTTCCGTCAGCTGCGCGCGGCGCTCCCCATCGCGCTCGGCAAGGATCTCGAGGGGCGCGCCGTGATCGCGGATCTTGCAAAGATGCCGCACCTGCTGATCGCCGGCGCGACCGGCTCCGGCAAATCCGTGTGCGTGAACACGATCATCACGAGCCTTGCGTACCGGCATACGCCGCGCACGCTCCGGTTCCTGATGGTCGATCCCAAAATGGTGGAACTGAGTGTCTACAACGCGCTCCCGCACCTGCGGCATAAGGTCATAACGGACAATCGTGATGCGGCCGCGGTGCTCAAGTGGGCCGTCATGGAGATGCAGGACCGGTACCGGCTGCTCGAGGCCAACGGCTGCCGTAACCTGCAGGAGTTCAACCGGCGCGTGCAGCAGCATGCCGACGGCGAGGGCGCAGCGCTGCAGAAGCCGCGCAATCCGGAGGTCGGGTTCGAGGATCGGACATACGCGGGTGGCATTCTCCCGTACATCGTCGTGGTGATCGACGAAATGGCCGATCTCATGATGACCGTGCAGGCGGAAGTCGAGACCCCGATCGCCATGCTCGCGCAAAAGGCGCGCGCGATCGGCATCCACCTGATTCTCGCGACGCAGCGTCCGAGCGTGAATGTCATTACCGGGTTGATCAAGGCGAATTTTCCTTGTCGTATCGCCTTCCGAGTCGCCTCGCAGGTGGACAGCCGGACGATCATCGACGGGGCGGGGGCGGAGTCTCTGCTCGGGAACGGCGACATGCTGTTCATGCCGCCCGGCAAGTCGGAAGCGTCGCGCCTGCAGGGAGCGTATCTGTCCAGCGAGGATACCGAGCGATTGTTGACGTGGTACGCGGACGCGCGGGCGCGGCACGAGGCTGGGGAGGACATTCTGCCCGAGCCCGACATTCTGGAAACCGTGCGTGAACTCGAGGCGCGAGCAGCCGGCGGCGATGAAGAGGATGGCGGGCGTAGTCCGGACGCGCGCGATGCGCGCTTCCGCGAGGCGGCGGAAGTGGTGATCCAGCACCGGCAGGGCTCCACCTCGCTCCTGCAACGGCGACTCAAGATCGGCTACGGACGGGCCGCCCGCATCATCGATCAACTCGAGTCGGCGGGCGTTCTGGCCCCCTCCGAGGGGGCGGCGCGTCCACGAGATGTCCTCGTCGGCGCACAGGATTTGGACCGGATCTGCGGCGCGTAGAAATCCCGGTTCTTCCGCGTAACTGTCGCGTCACGTATTGACGATGTGCGACCCTCCGGCGAACATAGGGGCTGCATATCCTGCCCCGTTTCCCGCGCCCCTTCCTGCGGGTTGACTGACCTCGACGTTTTTCCCTCCCTCCCGAGGTGTGTGATGGTCCTGCTTCGCGTCCGACGAGTCCTTGCGGCTACCCTGTTGGCATTGGGGGTCGCTCCTGTCGCGGCCACTGGTCTGGCGGCGCAATCCGGTACGATCACCGGCAAGGTGACGAATGCCGAAACCGGCAAGCCGATCGAGAATGCCACCATCAAGGCCTCCGTGGCGGGTGGCACGTCGTATGGTGCCGTGAGCGCCGCCGACGGTGCCTTCCGCATCGTCAACCTGCCGGACGGGTCGTACAGCGTGACCGTGTCGGCGATCGGATTTGCGCCGAAGAGTTCGGCCGGCGTGCGCCCGGGCGCGGCCCTGACGGTTGCGATGACGCCTCGCGCAAATGTGCTCGAGCAGACGGTCGTCACGGCCAGCCGTGCCCGCCCCGAAAAGGTCCTCGATGCGCCGGCGCAGATTCTCACCGTGACCAGCCAGCAGATTGAAGAGCGGCCCGCCGTGACGGTGACCGATCACCTGCGGGCGACGCCCGGCGTCGACATCAATAAGGGAGGTATCGCGCAGGCCAACGTCGTCGCGCGTGGCTTCAACAACGCCTTCAGTGGCAGCATGCTGATGCTGCAGGACTATCGCTTTGCGGGCGTGCCGTCGCTGCGCGTGAACGTGCCGTTCCTGTTCACCGGCACCAACGAGGACATCGACCGCATGGAAGTGCTCCTCGGACCGGCGTCGGCGCTGTATGGCCCGAACAGCTCCAACGGCGTGCTCCACGTGATCACGAAGTCGCCGTTCCAGTCGCAGGGCACGACGATCAGCGTGGACGGCGGCGAGCGTTCGGTGCTGCGCACCGGTCTGCGCCATGCCGGCAAGCTGAACGAGAAGGTCGCGTACAAGCTGTCGGGCGAGTACATGCAGGGCCGTGACTGGCAGTACAACGACAAGTCTGAGCCCACAGTGTTCCCGAACGCCGCGTACGTCCCGGCCTCCCGGCGCGGCCAGTCGAATACGCGTGACTTTGACCTGCAGCGCTACACCGGCGAGGCGCGTCTCGACGTGC
>JARIEV010000179.1 GCA_031127225.1 Gemmatimonadota bacterium
TGCAGTCGCGCACCCCGCGCGTGCCGTGGGAGGGCCCCCTGCCGGCGGCTGAGCCCGGCTCGCCCCCGGTAGTGGAACCGGTGGCCCGCGGCCCCGTCGTGCTGCCCACGGTCATTGCCCCCGACCCGCTGCCGCGGGGGGTGGTACCGGCGGTGGCCATGCGCGACGACCTGCAGACATCCGCGGACGTGGTCGTGATCGGCACCGGCGCCGGCGGCGCCGTGACGGCGGCGCGGCTGGCGGAAGCGGGATTCCGCGTGATCGTGCTCGAGTCGGGGGCGTATCGTTCGCGCGCGGACTTTAACGAGCGTGAGGCGGAGCTCACTGAGCAGCTGTACGCGGATGGCGCGCTGCGCACGACCGACGACGCCTCGGTGGCGCTGGTGCAGGGGAACACCGTGGGCGGGTCGACCACGGTGAACTGGATGATCATGCTGCGCACACCGGACTTCGTGCTCGAGCAGTGGGCGGCCGAGTCGGGGGTGTATGGCATGACGCCGCGCGACATGAGCGCGGTGTTCGACCGGATCGAACGGGAGGTGCACGCCAGTGCCGTGCCGGAGGATGCGCATTCCGCCAACAATCGCATTCTGCTCGACGGCGCGCGCGCGCTGGGGTGGAAGGTGTCCACGGCGCAGATCAACGCCACCGGCTGCGTACGGTGCGGCTTCTGCGGGGTGGGATGCCGGCACGATGCGAAGCAGTCCACGCTGCTCACCTTCGTGCCGCGCGCCCTCGCGGCCGGGGCCATGGTGTACGCTGATACGCACGTCGACCGGATCGAGCGCATCGAGCGCGATACCGGCTCGGGGACGCCGCCGCTCAAGCGCGTGCACGCCACCGTGCGCGATCCGCGCTCGGGGCGTCCGGCACGCGCCCTCACCATCGACGCGCCCATCGTGGTGGTGGCGGGCGGCGCCATTGGCACTCCGGCGCTGCTGCAGCGCTCCGGACTGGGCGGCGGCGGGGTGGGCCGGTGGTTACGGCTACACCCGACCACCGCCATCTGGGGGCGCTACGACCGCGAGATCGTGACCAGCACCGGCATTCCGCTCTCCACGATGTGCGACGAGCACCTCCGCTGGCGCGGTACCGACTTCGGCTTCTGGATCGAGACGCCCCCCATGCACCCCTCGTTCACGGCGGCGGCGATGCCGGGGTTCGGGCGTGGCCATCACGAGCTCATGTCGTCGTTCAATCAACTGGGCGTCTTGATCGGTCTCACGCGGGACGGGGCGGAACGGCAGCGGTCCAGCGGGGCGGTGCGGACCAATCGCCGTGGGGAGACGTCGATCACCTATGCGCTCACGGCCGAGGACCAGCGACGCGTCCGCGCCTCCCTGTCGGCGAGCGCGCGGCTGCACTTCGCGGCCGGCGCGCGGGAGGTCGGCACCATGCACTCCACGCCGATCGTGGTCCGGTCGGCGGCCGACGTGGCGCGCCTCGAGCAAGGATCCGTCGGGCCGAATCGCATCGGGCTCTTCTCGGCCCACGTGAACGGCACCTGCCGCATGGGCACCGATCCCGCCACGTCGGGGGCGACGCCCGATGGGGAGCGGCACGGCGTGCGTGGGCTGTACATTGCAGACGGGTCGTTGCTGCCGACGGCCCTTGGCGTCAACCCGCAGGAAACGATCATGGCGGTCGCGACTGTGCTCGCCGAACGCATGGCGATCCGGCATGCGGGCATGCTCTCGCTGTAACCCGCTGCCGCTGGACCGTCCGCCCTCCGACCCCGACGACGCATGAGTAAGGGAGAGAAGAAACGCCGTCGCGCCCTCGACGCCTACGCAACCCTGCAGCGGGCCGCCACGATGGCGGCGGCACAGGTTGAACAGGCGGTGCATCCCTTCGGCCTGTCGGCCTCGCAGTTCGGCGTGCTCGAGACGCTCGAGGAGCGCGGTTCGGTGCATCAGCAGGAACTGGCCGAGGCGCTAGGGCGCAGCAAGGCCCAGATGACGGCCATCATCGACGCGCTGGAAGCCCGCGGCTGGGTGCGTCGCGAGCGGCACGCCACCGACCGCCGTTTCATCTCCGTGCACCTCACCGACGACGGACGCGGCGTGCTACACACCGCCGCGCCGGCCCGCAGTGACGCCATCGTGGCGATCATGCGCGAGGTGAGCGGCGAGCAGCGCGCGCGCCTGGCACGGCTGTGCCGCCGCCTGCTGCGGGTGCTCGATCCCGACGGGTCCGACAGCGCCGACGAGGCACACGACGATCTGACTGCCGAGGAGCCGGATGCGCCGGCTCCCGACTCTTCGCTTCCCACACCGACGTAACCGATGGCCGGACGCCACTTCCTCCAGATTCCCGGCCCCACGCCGGTTCCCGATCGCCTGCTGCGTGCGATGCACCGTGCGATGGAAGATCATCGCGCCCCCGCCTTCCCGGCGCTGACGCACTCGATCCTGTCGCGGCTGCCGCAGGTCGTGCACCAGACCAAGGGTGAGCCGTTCGTGTTTCCGGCCACCGGCTCGGCGATGTGGGAGGCGGCACTCGTGAACACCCAGAACCCTGGGGCGCGTCTGCTGGCGGTGCGCTTCGGCCAGTTCTCGCACCTGTTCATTCAAACGGCGCGCGCGCTGGGCTATCAGGTGGACGTGATCGAAGAGCCGTGGGGCGAGGCCGCCGATCCGGCACGGATCGAAGCCGCGCTCGCCGCCGATACGAACCACGAAATTCAGGGTGTGCTGCTGGTGCACAATGAAACGGCCACCGGCGTCACGAGCGACGTGGCAGCCGTGCGGGCCGCGATCGATCGCGCGCAGCATCCGGCGCTGCTGTACGTGGACGGCGTGAGCTCGATCGCGAGTCTCGACTTCCAGTTCGATGCGTGGGGCGTGGACTGCGCCATTACGGGCACGCAGAAGGGGTTTATGCTCCCCGCGGGGCTCGGCATTCTCTATATGAGCGATAAGGCGCTGGTACGCGTGGACGGATGCACGATGCCGCGTGCGTACTTCGACCTGCGTCCCATGCGCAGCAACAATGCACAGGGCTACTTCCCCAGCACGCCGGCGCTGTCGCTGCTGTTCGGGCTCGATGAGGCGCTGACGATGCTGCTGGACGAGGGGATGGATGCCGTGGCCGAGCGGCACCGGTTCCACGCCAGCGGGATCCGTGCGGCAGTGGATGCGTGGGGACTGCGCCAGTGCGCCAAGCGCCCCGAGATCGCCTCGAATTCGCTCACCGCGGTGATGGTGCCCGAGGGGCACGACGCGCGGCGTGTGATCGAGCTGGCCTTCACGCGGTACGACATTTCCCTCGGATCGGGGCTGAACGAAGTGGCCGGCAAGGTGTTTCGCATCGGCCATCTGGGCGACACCAACCGCCTCACGCTGGCCGGCGCGCTGGCCGGGGTCGAGATGGCGCTGTGCGATGCGGGGATTCCGGTCACGCTGGGGAGCGGCGTCGGCGCCGCGCTGCAGCAGTGGCGCGTGGGCGATGCGGTGTCCGCATGAGCGAAGCGCGCGCCACCCGGGTGGTCGTGACGCGGAAGATGCCGGCGCCGGTCGAGGCCGCGATCGCCGAGCGCTACGACGCGCTGTTCAACAAGACCGATGTCGCGCTGGCGCCCGACCAGCTCAAGCAGGTGCTGCAGCAGGCCGACGTGGTGATGACCACGGTGACCGACCGTTGGACCGAAGAAATCTTCAGCGCGCCCGGCATTCGCGCGCGGATGCTGTGCAACGTCGGTGTGGGGGTCAATCACATCAATGTGGCGGCGGCCAAGCGCGCCGGCATCACGATCAGCAACACGCCCGATGTCGTCACCGATGACACGGCCGACATCGCGATCGCGCTGATGCTGATGGTCATGCGCCGCCTCGGCGAAGGCGAGCGCCATGTGCGCAGTGGGGCGTGGGGCGGCCTGCGGCCCACGTTCATGTTGGGGCGCACGCTGCGTCGCAAGACGCTCGGCATTGTGGGCTACGGCCGCATCGGCCGTGCGGTGGCGCGTCAGGCGGCCGCGGCGTTCGACATGAAGATCATCTACCACGCGCCGCGTGATCCGCGCATTGATGATCCGGCGACGGCTGGCCCCGAGGGGGCCGAGCGGGTGGATTCGCTCGAGACGTTGCTGGCGCGGGCCGATGTCGTGTCGTTGCACTGCCCCGCTACGCCAGAAACGCGCCATCTCATGAACGCGCGCACGCTCGCGCTCATGCCCGAGCACGCGTATCTCGTGAACACCGCGCGCGGCGATGTGGTGGATGAGGCGGCGCTGGCGGCCGTGCTTCAGGCGCGGAAGATCGCGGGGGCCGGGCTCGACGTGTATGAATTCGAACCCAGTGTGACGGCCGAGCTCAAGGAGCTCGAGAACGTGGTGCTGCTGCCGCACCTGGGCAGTGCGACGATTGAGACGCGCACGAACATGGGGATGCGCGCGCTGGCCAATCTGGACGCCTTCGTGGCCGGTGCTACGGTGCCGGACCCGGTCTGATCGCGTGGTGCATGCGGGACTGTCTGAAGAGTTACACCCTGAGCCGCCCGTCCCGCGCGTGGTCGGCTCGCTGCTGCACTTCACGGAAATCCGCTCGCGGTTCCTGCCGCATCCGCATGATGTGACCATCTGTCTGCCGCCGGATTACGAGCGGCAGCCGGACCGGCGCTATCCGGTGCTGTATCTGCACGACGGGCAGAACGTCTTCGACGATCTCGCGCTGTCGCCGTTCGGCGTGCAGTGGGGGGTGGACACCACGGCGCGGGCGCTGATGCATGCGCGGGTGATCGAGCCGATCATCATCGTGGCCATCGGGAATGCGGGGCGTGACCGGATCGACGAGTACACGCCCACGCGCGACAACGCGCACGACGCCGGCGGGCTGGCCGACCGCTACGGCCGGATGCTGGTGTACGAGCTCAAGCCGTGGGTGGACCACAATTGGCGCACGCGGCGTGGACCGTGGGACACCGGCCTCGCGGGCAGTTCGCTGGGGGGACTGCTCACGCTGCACCTCGGACTCACACATCCGGCGGTGTTCGGCAAGCTCGGCTTGCTGTCGCCCAGCGTGTGGTGGGACGACCGGTGGATCGTGCGGCAGCTCGTGGCCAGCGATGCACGGCGCCCCGACCTGTCGATCTGGCTGGATGTCGGCACCGGCGAGCAACGCATGCTCAAGGGGACGCGGCTGCTGTACCGCATGCTCGTGCGTCAGGGATGGCGCCCCGGGCACGATCTGGCGTATCTAGAAGTGGAGGGGGCCCTGCATGACGAGCGCGCGTGGGGCGAACGTACCGGGCTGTTTCTGCGGTTTCTCTTTCCGGCGATGACGTCGTCGGCGGACGCCATGGCCATGGCGATGTCATCGGGGATGTCATGAACGTACTGATCGATGACCCGTACGCGCCGTTTACGCTGAAGGCGTTCACGTTTCTGCGCGGGATCGCGAAGCACAACCGGAAGGAATGGTTCGAGGCGCACCGGGCCGACTTCGAGCACGAGATCAAGCGTCCGCTGGCGCATCTGGTGGAGGAAGTCGATGTCCACCTCGCGACGATCGTGCCGGAGATCATCGGCTCGCCGAAAAAATCGGTGTTCCGTATTCACCGCGACGTGCGCTTTTCGAAGGATAAGTCGCCGTACAAGACGCACGCGGCCTGCTGGTTTTTTCATCGGGACGCGGGACGTGGCGTGGGGACCGAGGCGGCCCACGGCGGCGCGGGCTTCTATTTCCACCTCGAGCCTGGCCAATCATTCTGTGGTGGCGGGATCTGGATGCCGCCGCGGTCGGCGGTGACCAAGATTCGTCAGGCGCTCACCGATGACCTCGAGGGGTTCGAGGCGATCGTGAAGGGACGCACGTTCCGTCGCCGTTTTGGTGATCTGGACACCGACGGCATGCTGACCCGGCTGCCGCGTGGCTACGCGGCGGAGCACCCAGCGGCCGGCTGGCTGCGGTACCAGTCGTACACGGCGTGGACCGCGCTGACGCCCGACGAAGTGATCAGTCCGGCGCTGCCGCGCACGCTGGCGGGGCACTTCAAGGCCATGACGCCGTTTGTGCGCTGGTTGAATGGGGCGCTGGGTTTGCGTGAGGCAGTGAGCCGATAGGTTGTGACCTGCCAACTGCTTAGGAAGCAGGGGGGAGGGTGTCAGGATGGAGGGGGCAGGTCACGCCGTTGCTCTTCCCTCCTCCCTGCTTCCTCAGCAGTTGGCAGTTCCCCACCCCTCGCCGGTACCGCCCAGCCCCAGCGCTGGTGAGATTGCCTGTTCATGTCGAAGACGCTCA
Source organism: Gemmatimonadota bacterium (assembly GCA_031127225.1). Lineage (GTDB taxonomy): Bacteria > Gemmatimonadota > Gemmatimonadetes > Gemmatimonadales > Gemmatimonadaceae > Gemmatimonas. Next base: position 6,237 of record JARIEV010000179.1, read on the forward strand.
AGCTCCTCCTGGACGTGTTGATCGGTGCCGCGATACCGATCCTCGTTCTGAAGTACGGGACCGCGCCGCTCGGGACGCTTAACGCGTACCTCACGGCGGCGATGATTCCCGTGGCCTGGGTGCTCATCGATCTGCTGGTGATCACCCGCCGCTTCAATTTCATCACGGCGTTTGTGGGGCTCACGTCGCTGATGCGCGGGGCGCTCGCGTTCTGGTACGTGGACGGGCTGCTGTTTGCCGTGAAGGACAGCGCGTCGTATGTGGTCTCGTTCCTGGTATTCGGTGTGACGGCGCTGGTGGGTGTGCCCGTCACCCGTGCCATTGCGTTGCAGGGGCTGGGTCCGGATACGCCGCAGCGTGAGCAGCAGATGAATCGACTGCTGGACGAGCCCACGGTGGGACGGGCCATGCGGAAGGCCGGCATCCTGATCGGCGTGACGAATCTG
>JARIEV010000180.1 GCA_031127225.1 Gemmatimonadota bacterium
GCGCGCGGGGGTGATGGTCGGCGATCGCATCGTGCTGGTCGGTAAGGAGTCCACGCGCGGGTGGCAGCGCGAGGAAACATCGAAGGCGATGCGTGGTCCGCCGGGATCCAGTGTCACGTTCACCGTGGATCGCGGTGGGCAGCGTGTGTCGTTCACGCTCGTGCGCGACAAGGTGCATCTGCGTGCCGTCCAGCGCGTGCAGCTGTTGCAGAACGGCGTGGGCTACGTGGACGTGAATGTGTTCAGCGCGCAAACGGCCGCCGAACTCAGCGCCGCGATCGACTCCGTGGTCAAGCTGGGCGCGCGCTCTCTGGTCATGGATCTGCGCGGGAATCCCGGCGGGCTGCTGGAGCAGGGGGTGGCCGTGGCTGAGCTGTTCCTCGACCAGGGACAGAGCATCGTGCAGTTGCGGTCGCGCCCGGGCTCGCAGCCGCAGGTCTTCACCGATAGTCAGCCGCAGCGCTGGCCCACGCTGCCGCTTGCGGTGCTGGTGGACCGGTCGAGCGCGAGTGCGTCGGAAATCGTCGCGGGCGCATTGCAGGATCACGACCGCGCGATCGTGCTGGGCGTGACGTCGTTCGGCAAGGGCAGCGCGCAGCATGTGTATCCGCTGACGTCCGGCGGGGCACTCCGGCTCACCACAGCGCGCTGGTACACCCCGGTGGGGCGCAGCATCAACCGGCCCGCACCGCGCGATCTCGATGACGAGGTCGAGCCGGAGGACAGCGCGGCGGTGACGCTGCCGGACACGATCCGTCCGCGCTTTCGCACCGATGCCGGCCGGACCGTCTTCGGCGGCGGTGGCATCACGCCCGACCTGATCGTGGGCGACACGACGGCCCCGGCACCGGTGCAGGCGCTCGCGCGGGCGATGGGTAAGAACGCCGGCGCGTATCGCGACGCGCTGGCCCAGCAGGCGGAGCAGCAAAAGCGACGCATGACCGGACCCGCAGACGCCGTGACGCCGGAGATCCTGGACGCGCTCTACCTGAATCTCGTGCGCCGCCGGGTGGCGCCCCCGCGCGCGGTGTTCGACAGTGCGTCGCCGTGGATCGCGCGCTCGCTGGGCTACGAGATGACGCGGGTGGCTTTCGGGGCCGATGCCGACTTCCTGCGCCGCACGCAGGACGACGATGTCCTGCAGCGCGCCCTCGTGCTGCTGCAGAACGCCCGCCGGCCGCGCGATGTGTTCACGACACTCGGCAAGCCGGCCGTGGATGTCCCCGCCGCGGTGCGCTGACTCGCCGCCCTGACTAGCGGCTGCCGGGGAGTTTCGTGGAGACCTTCACGCCTTTGGGCGTGATGAACGCGAAGGCATCTTTCGGCAAGCTGGCGTTGGGCGCCCAGCTGGTGAGCGTGATGGTGCGATCGACGCCTTGGCTGTCGAGCACCTGCACGCGCACGGGACGCGGCTCGCGGTCGTCGATCCAGAGGACGGCCTTACTGAATGGCACCGTCCCTGCGCTCTTCGGCACCAGCTGCACGCGACGGGTGGCGCGGCCGTCGATCGGTGCCTGTTCACCGCCGGTGATGGTGAAGGCACGACGGGGGGTGTCGAGCAGCTGGCCCAGCAGATCGGCGACGATCGCACCGTCGGCATCGGCGGGGAGTTTCAAGACCTGACCGGGGGAGCTGCTGGGGAGGTACACCCAGAGGTGCTTGCCGTCACCCACGATGCGGTCGCCCGCCGGCTCGGTGAACCGGATCGACACGCGATTGGGGCGTTGCTGCATGAACAGGCCACGCGATGCGACCGTACGTCCCAGGATCGGGTTGGTGATGGTCTGATCGAAGTCGGCCCGCAGCGTGGTCGTGGACGACCACGACTTCGTGACGCGCGCGTAGGCCGCCTCGGCGTCGGCCACCGTTTGCGCGGCGAGTGACATCCAGACGGGCGTGACCACCGAGAGTGCCGCCGCGGTCAGGGTGGCCGCGACACGCCCCGACGCGAAACGCGCCGACGCAGACAGGCGAGAGGGGTTCGTCATGGAAGTGACTACACGCGGTGGCGGCGGAGGTGCCTGACGGCGCGGATGCGACGGCCCCCCGTGCGACCGCCCATCAGGCGGCGGCCGTCGGGGCGAGCTGGCGATCGATCGCGCCGGCGATGAGGCGCAGTTGCCGGACGAGTTCGGTGAACTGCTCCGGATACAGCGACTGTGCCCCGTCGGAGAGCGCCTGATCGGGGGTCGGGTGCATTTCCACCAGAATCCCGTCGGCGCCGGCCGCCACCGCGGCGCGGGCCATCGGCGTGACCTTGTCGCGCAGTCCCGTGCCGTGGCTTGGGTCGGCCATCATGGGCAGGTGCGAGAGCTTGTGCACCACGGGAATCGCCGTGAGGTCGAACAGATTCCGCGTGGCGCTATCGAACGTCCGGACGCCGCGCTCGCACAAAATCACGTTCGGGTTGCCTTCCGCGAGCACGTACTCGGCGCTGAGTAGCAGGTCATTGATGGTGGCTGCCATGCCGCGCTTGAGCAGCACCGGCTTGCCGAGTTTTCCGACGTGACGCAGCAGCGAATAGTTCTGCATGTTCCGCGCGCCGATCTGGATGCAGTCGGCATACTCGGCCACCAGATCGGCGCCGCGTTCGTCCATCGCTTCCGTCACGATGGCGAGTCCCGTTTCGTTGCGCGCGAGCGCGAGCAGCTTGAGCCCTTCGAGGCCAAGTCCCTGGAAGGCGTATGGCGACGAACGCGGCTTGAAGGCACCGCCGCGCAACGCGTGCGCACCGGCGTTCCGCACGGCATGCGCCGACGCGAGAATTTGCGCCTCGCTTTCCACCGAGCACGGACCGGCGAACACCACGACATCGCTGCCGCCCACGCGCACACCCGGTGCGATCTCGACGATGGTGTTTTCCGTCTTCCATTCGCGCGACGCCTGCCGGTACGGCTTCTGGACGATGAGGACGTTGGCGACGCCCTGCATCCCTTCGATGTACGACCAGTCCACCTGTGCGTCATCGCCGAGCAGACCGATCGCCGTGCGCACCGCGCCCGGCAGAGGAAGGGGTTTGAATCCCTGCCGCACGATTTCGTCGCAGACCTTCTCGATGTCGGCGGCGCTCGCATTGGGCTGCATCACGACCAGCATGGCACGTCCTCAGAATTCGATGGACCAGCCGTCGGTCGCGAGGACCGTCGGGCCAGTGTAGTACTCCGCCACGTCGCCGAGAATGTTCACGGTTTCCACGGGCGGATAGAAGTGCGTCAACACGAGCCGTTGCGCGGCCGCGTGAGCGGCCAGCTGTCCGGCCTGTCGCGGCGTGAGGTGCTCACGAATGGCCATAGTGTCGGGGAGCGAACACTCGGCCAGCAGCAGGTCGCATCCGGCCGACCACGCCCCGAGCGCCTCGCTTACACCGGTATCTCCGGTGTACACGAGACGGCGCGCCTCGTCACGCACGGAATATGCTACGCTTTCCGCGGTATGTGGTACCGGATGCGCGCTCAGCGTCACTGACGCCCCGAGCCGCAGGACTTCGTCGGGGAGGACGTCGCGGACCGTGAGCGGGAATCCCGGCGCGAGCATCCACCCGCCGTACACGCCGGCCATGCGTTCGATCAAGGCGCCGGTGCCCGGGGGGCCGATCAGCGTGACCGGTTCGCTGCGCGGTGGCAACTGCCCCCAGCGCCACCCCATGATGAGCAGCGGCAGGTCGGCGATGTGATCGGCGTGGAAATGCGTGATCGCCACATGCGTGATCGACGGCCACGACATGCCGAGCGCCGCCATCCGGTGCACGGCGCCGCTGCCGCAGTCGAGCAGCAGGCGCACGGTGCCCGATTCCACCAGATGGGCTGCGCTCACCCGCGTGGGGTGCGGCGCCGCCGTTCCGGTCCCGATCGTGGTGAGCTTCACGGTATGCTGGCGTGAGTGGCCACGTCAGCGGCCACGGTACAGGATGCGACGGACCGTCGTGGCCCCGGCGCCGCTGCGAAAGCGGGCCAGATACACGCCGGGGGCCACGGGGCGCCCGTCGGCGGCGGTGCCATCCCACACGAACCGGTTGTCGCAATTGCTCCCCGCCCCCGGGGCACCGCGTCCATAGCGCCCCGCCGCAAACGACCGCACGCCGTCAGCCGCCGGGATGATCGTGCGCACCAGGTTGCCGCGCAGGTCGAGCACGTCGAGCGACACGGCGCCGCCGGGCTCTCCAACATCGAACCAGAAGCAGGTATTGAACGACGACGCCGACGGAAACGGGTTCGGGAAATTCTGGTACAGCAGCGTCGTGGTCGGCAGCGGCGGGTCGATAATGACAAAGGTGCCTGCGCTGGCCACCCGGATGGCATCGCCGCCCGGTAACGCGGCCCGGATGCTCCAGCGGTACGAGGTGTTGGCCTGCAGTTCGGTGGGGGGGCGGAAGGTCGTATCCGTGATCCCTGCTGCGGCCTGTTCCGGGCGGCCGCTGCTCGTGATCTCCATGGTGTAACTCCACGCCCCTGCCGCCGGGGTCACGCGGGCGCTGCGCCACACCAAGAGCGGGCGGCGCACATCCAGGATGTTGCCGGTGGGGGAGTTCGGTGACACGAGGGTGAGCCACGCCGGCACGGTGCGGGGGCCCACCACCGGCGACTCGGCGATGCCGCCGGTGGCCCCCTGAACACTGGCGCGCCAGTACACGGCGCCCTCACTCGGCAGGGGGCGCGTGATTTGCACGGCGACCGTGGTATCGGTGGTCGTGAACGACGAATCGAGTACCATCGCCGTGGTCGCGAAATCGCCCGCGGTGGCGATCTGGACCCGAACGCGCAACGGTCGTGCGTTGCCGAAGCCGGCGGTACGCACGGTGAGCGACGGGGTCAGCGTCGGGAGCACCGCCGCCGTGGGGCCGTCCACCACGACGGTCTGCCCCGGCAGCGACCGGGGCAGCGGCAGCAGCGCCCCGCCAATCACCAGGACGGCGGCCCCCCACTGCCGCCGCCGCGCACCGCGGCTCACGCCGGTGACGGTTCCGGCGCGATATCCTCGTCGGCGGCCGCATCGCCGGCCGTGTCGTCCATCGCCTCGTCTGTCTCCGCGTCGTTATTGATCGCCCCCGCGATCGCGTCGTCCGGGACCACGGTTTCGTCCACCTGCTGACCGCCGCGCAGGCGCACGCTCACGATGGATGAGACGCCGGGTTCCTGCATCGTCACGCCGTACACGGCGTCCGCTGCCTCCGACGTGGTGCGCGGGTTGTGCGTGATCACGATGAACTGCGTCCGCGACTTGAAGTCGTTCAGCATCTTCACGAACCGCCCGATGTTCTGGTCGTCGAGCGGCGCGTCCACTTCGTCCATGAGACAGAAGGGGCTGGGCTTGGTCAGGAAGATGCCGAACAGGAGCGACAAGGCCACGAGCGCCCGTTCACCGCTGGAGAGCAGGTGGATGCGCTGCGTCTTCTTGCCGCGCGGCGAGGCATGCACCTCGATGTCACAGTCGAGCGGCGCATCGGGGTTCTCGAGCCGCAGATCGCATTCGCCACCACCGAACATGCGCAGGAAGATCTGTCGGAAGTTCTCGCGGACCTGCGAGAACGTGGCCAGGAACAGCTCGCGCGCCGTGCTGTCGATTTCGCGGATGGCCTGATGCAGCGACTGCTTGGCCGCCACGAGATCGTTCCGCTGACTGGTGAGGAATTCCAGACGACGCTGCTCTTCCTCGTGCTCCTCGATGGCCAGCGGATTGACCGGGCCCAGCTCATCCAGCGACTCGCGCAGTTGCTTCGCTTCCGCGCGCAACGCGTCAGTCTCGAGGTCGAGCTCTTCGAAGCCGGCCAGCAGATCTTCGAGCGTCCGGCGCCATTCGGTTTCGAGACGCTGACGGATTGCTTCGCGGCGACCGGACAGTTCCGTGTGGCGCAACTGTGCGCCGTGCAACTGCTCACCGAGTGCCGCGGCACGCCGCCGCGCTTCGTCGAGCAGGCGTTCGGCTTCGTCGAGGGAACCGGTGGCGGCGGCCACTGCCCGTTCGGCATCGGCCAGTCGGGCGTCGGCGTCGGCCAGGGTGTGCTGCTCGGTCGCCAGTTCGGTGCGCCAGCCATCGAGTTGCAACGCCAGATGCTGGTCGGCCTCGGACAACGTGGAGAGTTCACGGGCCAGCGACTCGAGTCGCGCGGCAGCCGTGGAATCCTCCTCGTGCAACCGCTTCTCGCGGTCGATCGCCACGGACAAACGCGCCTGTGCCTGCGCCTGCGCCACCTGCCAGGTGGCCCGCGCTTCACGCGCCTGCTCCTGGTCGCGCTCGGCCACCGACATCGTTTCCCGCGCGTCAGTGATGTCGGCGTCGGCCTCGCCGGCGCGCGCATGCAGTGCCTCGGCCTGCTGCGCCAGCTGCTTGGTCCGCGTGTCGAGTTCCTCGAGACGCGAAATCAACCGTTCGGCGAGCACACTCGACTGCTGCAGTTCACGGCCGGCGCGTTCGCGACGGCGCTCCACTTCTTGCTGCACATCGGCCGCGCGCCGCGATTCCTGCTGCGCACGGTTGGAGGTTTCGGTGGCGGCCTGCTGCGCACGCTCCGCTTCACCCAGCGCCAGACGGGCGGCCTCGGCGGCCATCACGCACTCGTCGCGACGCGCATCAGCGGCGGCGAGGTCCGTTTCGAGCCGCGTGATCTCCGCGCGACGCTGCAGCGGGCCCGGGCCCGTGGCGGTGCCGGGCAGGAACACCGCCCCCCGCTCGTCGATG
>JARIEV010000181.1 GCA_031127225.1 Gemmatimonadota bacterium
GTGAACAGCTGACGCAGTCCGTCCTCGAGGAAGCCCTGCCGGTCGGCGCGGTACTTCACTTTGGTGACCACGCGCGGCGCCTCCGTCCACTTGGCACCCTTCGGGGCCGCCGGCATGGCGATGCGCCATGTGTCCGTGCCGCGCACCAGCATGCCGAAGCCGATGGTCTTGCCGTCGGGCGACCATTCCACGTCGGCCGGCGCCTCCGTGAGTCGCGTGACCTGCGTGGTGGCGCCTTCAGCGTCCATGTACCGCACCCAGATCTGCGCGCCACCCGGTTCGCCGGGCGCCACGAACGCGATCCGCGATCCGTCCGGCGACCACTTCGCATCGGAGCCCTTCACCAGAAAGCGGTTCCGGGTGCCGTCGGCATTCATGATCCACACCGACGACTCGCGTCGATCGTTGAGTTGATCCATCCACGTGCGCGTGTAGATGATCTGTTTGCCGTCGGGGGACATCGCCGGTGCGGCCACGTCTTCCCAGTTGAAATAGTCGGCGACCGTGAGGCGGTCTTTCGGCGGTGCCGGCTGCGCGGCGAGATCGCCCGGCAGCAGGGTGGCGATACACAGGGGCGCGGCAAGCAACGCGGCGCGTGCAGAGCGGACGGTCAGTCTGGGCATGGATTCCTCGCGAGGGCGGCTCGAAAACACAAACGCCCCCAATGCTGGGGGCGGAGCGGCGGCTTGGCAACAACGGACACACGGTCCGTCGGCGGGCGGTGTTACTTCTGCTGCAGTGAGTCGGCGAAGGCCAGCAGCGAATCGCGCATCGAGGTGCCGGCGCTGTCGACCAGACGGCGGACGCCCTTCCATTGACGGATGAGCGGGGAGCGTTCCGTGATGCGGGTTTCGATCACGCGGCGCTTGGACGTGCTGGCGTGCACCATCCGTCCTTCGCCTACATAGATGCCGATGTGCGAGATCCGCTTGCCACGCCCGAAGGTGAGCAGATCCCCCGGCTTGAGCGCGGCCAGATCCTTCGGCACTTCACGACCCACGGTGGACTGCTTCTGCGCGGTGCGCGGGAGCACCACATCGAGCGCGCCCATGACGTACTTCACGAGACCGCTGCAATCGAGGGCGAGGTTGGGCTTGGTGCCACCCAGCTTGTAGCGCGTGCCGATCTGCCCGCGTGCCTTGGCCACGATGGAATCGCGGAGCCCCTGCGCCGACGCGCTGAACGCCGCGAACGGCTTGCGCGACTCGAGCGATTCCACCGACTGCGCCCGCACGACCGGCGCGCCCGCGACGAACGCGGCGCACAAGCTGAGCGAGAGGAGTTGGCGCGGAAAACGCATCACGAGAGACGGGTGCTCGGGGGGCGGTGTGGCAGCGGAAGGAAAAAGCTAGCCCGGCCGTGGCCGCCACGCTACCGGCCGGCATCACGCTACGGGAAAAATTCGGTCCGGCTCCGGCTCAGCGGATGCTGAGCACCTTGTGGGTTTGCACCGACAGCCGCCAGCGCGGGTGCGCCAGACAGTAGGCGAGGGCTGCGGCCGTGTTCTCCGCCGCGCGGGGGCCGTCCATGGGCTGCAGCAGGAAGTGTCGGAAATCGAGCCCCTCGAACCGTTCGGGGAGCGCGGTGGGCTGGGGGAAGACCAGCTTGAGCTCGTCGCCCCGGGAAAGGACCAGCGGCGCGTTGGCCTTGGGACTCACGCAGATCCAGTCGAGACCCGCCGGCGCCACCTGCGTCCCGTTGGTCTCGACAGCGATCTCGAACCCTTCGGCGTGCAGCGCCGCCACGGCAGCGGCGTCCAGTTGCAGCAGGGGCTCGCCGCCCGTGCACACCACGAACGGCCGCACCTCCGCCGGGGCATCGGCCGGCCATCGGCTCTTCACGAAGGCCGCCAGTTCGGCGGCCGTGGCGAACTTGCCGCCGTCCGGCCCGACGCCCACGAAATCGGTATCGCAAAACGTGCAGACGGCCGTGCCCCGGTCGGCTTCACGCCCCGTCCACAGATTGCAGCCGGCGAAGCGACAGAACACCGCCGCCCGCCCGGCCTGTACCCCCTCTCCCTGCAGGGTGTAGAAACACTCCTTCACCGTATACGCCATCGTCAGCCCACCGCGTACGCGATGGGGTCGGGTGACCCCGCCTCGGCGAATCCGCGCCGCCGCAACTGGCAGGCATCGCAGTGCCCGCAGGCGGTGCCATCGGCCGCCGGATCGTAGCAACTGGTGGTGATCGCATAGTCCACGCCCAGCGACGCCCCCAGGCGCACGATGTCGGCTTTGGTGAGGTGCTGCAGCGGCGCGTGAATGGTGAGACGATGCGCGCCCTCCACCCCTGCACGGGTGGCGAGATTGGCCATCTGCTCGAACGCGGCGATGTATTCCGGGCGGCAGTCCGGGTAGCCGGAGTAGTCCAGCGCATTCACCCCGATGAAGATCGCGTCTGCCCCCAGCGTCTCGGCCCAGGCCAGCGCGAACGATAGGAAGATCGTGTTGCGCGCCGGCACGTAGGTGACCGGAATCTCGTCGGAGGGATGGGCTACGTCGCGATCCTTGGGGACCTCCGCATCCCCGGTGAGCGCCGATCCTCCCCACTGCCGCAGGTCGATATCCACCACGACGTGGCGGGCCACGCCCTGCGCCGCCGCCACCCGTCGCGCCGCGTCGATCTCGACCGAGTGCCGCTGGCCGTAACGGAAGGTCATGGCGTACGGCGTGAATCCGTCGCGCCGGGCCACCGCGAGGGCGGTGGCCGAGTCGAGGCCTCCGGACAGGAGGACGACGGCGGGACGCGGCGGGGGCGCGGCGCCGGGCGACGCGGACGGGGAAAGAATCTCGGTCATCCGCGAAAGATAGCGAATTAGTTTGTACGCATGATCGACGTGCTCTCTGATCCGCAGGCGTGGATTTCCCTGCTGACCCTCTCGGTGCTCGAGGTCGTCCTCGGCATCGACAACATCATTTTCATCTCGATCCTCGCCGGCAAGCTGCAGCCGGTCGATCAGCCCAAGGCGCGGCGCTTCGGCCTCATGGGCGCGTTTCTGTCGCGTGTTGCGCTACTGCTCTCGATCACGTGGGTGATGCGCCTCACGACGCCGCTGTTCACGCTGATCGGTCACGTGATCACGGGGCGGGATCTGATCCTCATCGTCGGCGGACTGTTCCTGATCGGAAAGGCCACGATGGAAATCCACAGTAAGCTGGAAGGACCGGAGGAGTCGTCGGCCACGGCGCGCGGCGGATCGTCGCTGTGGGCGACGGTCGCGCAGATTGCGGTCCTCGACATCGTGTTCTCACTGGACTCCGTGATCACCGCCGTCGGCATGGCGGACAGCGTCGTCATCATGATCGCGGCCAACGTGATCGCGCTGGCGGTCATGCTGCTGGCCGCGACCCCGATCAGCGAGTTTGTGGAACGGCACCCCACGGTCAAGATGCTCGCGCTGGCGTTTCTCGTGCTCATCGGCACGAATCTCGTGGCGGAGGGTATGGGGCAGCACATCTCGAAGGGGTACACGTACGTGGCGATGGCCTTCTCGGTGCTGGTCGAGATGCTGAACATCCGAGCGCGCTCGAAAAGCGAGGTCGTCCGGCTGCGCGGTGTGCCGCACGACGAGGACTCGCCGGCATAACCCGGACCGGTCCGCCCGACGGGCCGGCTGGCCGCTATCTTCCCTCGATCCGTCCGACGCGCCGGCATGCTGATCGGTGCGTCGTCCTCTCTCAGGAGCAGGCCCTTCGTGCATCAGATCCGTCGTCGCTGGTTCATCGCCGCCGCCCGGCTCTCGTGGGTGTGCGCGGCCGTGGTGTCACTGTGCCCGGCCCCCACGCTATCGGCCCAGTCCTCCGGCGCTCCACCGGTCGGCGCTCCGCCTGTCGGCAACCAGCCTGTCGGCGACTCCGGCCGCGTCGTGCTGCCACCGCCCGCCCCCGATCCGCTGCGCGGCACGCCGTCGGCGATCAGTGCGCTCGGCACCCAGGCGCGGGCACTGCAGGATGGATTCGAACGCAACCATCGCACGGGGCTGCGGTTCTACAACGGTGGCGCCGACGCCTCGTGTGAGGTTCCGCTGGGGCGCATCTGCTACTGGAACAACAACGGCGATGTTCCGCCGCCGGCCGAGCGCAATGATGCGAAGCTCGAGCGCGAACAGTTGATGGAGCTGCTCACGCAGGCGCAGGCGGCCGATCCCAAGGACGACTGGGTCAGTGGCATGCGCGTGCGCTACGCGATCGAATCGGAGCAGCGCGAGGTCGCCGTGGCGGCGGCGCGCGCGTGCGCCGGGACGGGGTGGTGGTGCAGCGCTCTCGAAGGGCTCGCGCTGCACAACGCCAACCAGCACCAGAGCGCCACCGCCGCGTTTGCGCGGGCGTTGTCCGCGATGCCACCGGCGCAACGGTGCGTGTGGACGGACATGACGTGGTGGCTCGATCCCACGATGCACCCGGCGTACAAGGCCACGGCGTGCGCCGATCGCGGGGCCGAGAACACGCGCCTCGCGCGTCTGGCGCAGCCGCTGTGGATGCTGCCGGCCAACGACGTGCAAAACGAGCTCTACGCGCGCCGGACGATGTCGCGGGTGCATTCGCTGGCGCGTATTCCCTACGACTTGCAGTGGGGCGACGATCTGCTCGAATCGCAGGTGCGCTACGGGTGGCCCACCGCGTGGTCGGTGCAGAACGGCGGCGTGGCCGATCCGCGTCCGCCGTCGGTGATCGGGCACGAGCCCACGCCGAGCTACGACTTCATGCCCCTCCCCGCGGCCATGGCCACGCCGGTCGCCGCGACGGCGGGCGACTGGAATCCGCGCCGCGCGAAGGCCCGTATGCGGTACGCGCCGCGGTACGCCAGCGGCTTCGGGGCGCTGCCGTATCAGTTCGCGCGGTTCCTGCGCGGCGATACCACGATTCTGGCCGGTGGCTACCGGCTCATGCGCGAGCTGGAAATGGGACGCGCGCCGTACACCGCGGCACTGACGCTCGACGCGTTCGATGGCACCGCCGCGCCGCAGGCACGGCGCGACAGCGCACAGGCCAACGGGGCGCTGCTGCTGCCGCTGCCTACGAAGATGGTGGCCAGCCTCGAGGTGCTCGCCCCGGTCGGCAAGCGTGCCGCCCGCGTGCGCACCGCGGTGCAGCCGCTCCCGGCGGGCACACGTCTCTCCGAGTATCTGCTGCTGCAGCGTGGCGATGTGTCGGCCACACCGATGCTGGAGCGCAATGCGCTGCAGGCGTACGGCAGTAACGAGATCGAAGCGGGCACGTCGATCGGCATCTACTGGGAGATGTACCGGCCGGCGACGCCGGGGCAGCCGTTGCAGGTGTCGCTGCGCGCCACGCGGGTGGGGGCCGGCTTCCTGCAGAAACTGGGCAGCTCGTTCGGGCTGTCGAAAGCCGTGACGCCGGTGTCGATCAAGTACAACGACAACGGTCGGCCGGACGGCGGACCGGGGCGCAGCCTGAACATCAATTTCCCGCAGGTGCCCGCGGGGGACTACCAGTTCACGCTGATGGTGTCGGGCGGCGGCGTGACGGACAGCACGACGCAGGTGATCCGCGTGAAGGGCGGCAAGTAACTCAGGGGCGCTTGCCGCGCACGACGATCATGCCCACCGGGCTGCCGTAGTCATCGTTGCCGATGGGCAGGCCGGGTGGTGCGATCCACGCGCCACCGTCGGCGCGGACCGTGACGCGGTGCACCCCGGGGGCGAGCTTGAGCTCCGCACGCCACCGGCCGCTCTGGATGCGCCGCAGCGGCGTCACCGTCCATTCGGTGGCGTCTCCCATCAGCTCCACCGACTCCGCCCGCGGGGCGTCGATCAGCAGCACCACGCGCAGGGTGTCGCCATCAGGCGCGCTCACCCCGTCGGACACGGTCATCGCATCGACGGCGCCGATGGTACGCGTTTCGAACGCGAGGATTCCGCGCGGGGTGCCGTCCGTGCCGTGTGCCGGCAGGCGGGCGATGCGGACGCCCAGCGCCACGACCGGCGCAAACCGGCGGCGGCTGGTGCCGAGTTCGTCGCGGAGTGCGGTGCCACCGACGGTGGCGGTGTTCGTGGCAGCGGCCCCCACGAGCGACAACCACGCCGTGACCGGCTGGACGACCGCCAGTGAGGCTACGGTGGGCAGCATGGCGGGGACCGGCGCGAGGGCATCCTGCGAAATCCAGTTGGCCACGGGGGCGGTGACCGATACCAGCCACGTGGTCGGTCCGGTCTCGAAGCCGAGCGAGGCGATCCCCGTGGCGATGTCCCGCCGCTGTCGCGATCGCGTCGTCCGACGGCTCGTCAGTTGCGCATCGCCCGGCATCGACGCCGGGAGGGTGATGGCATCGCTCTCGTCGATCGTGAGCGTCTGCGTCGTGGTTCGCGTGGCGCGCTCCACCGAGAAGCCGAGTGAGAGCTCCATCCCCGAGACCTTGGTGACCACACCGGCTTCGGCGCGGCTCACGGCGCCGACATCCACGCGCCGCGACACGGTGGTGTCGACGGCGCGGAGCGTCCAGTCGCCCACGTTCATCCCCGTGGGCATGCCCGCACTGAGGATGTCGGTGGTCGGGTTACCGCTGACCGACGCATGCCCGTAACTGATGGCGCTCCAGATGCGCTGCTCGCCCACGCGGGCGCGCGCCCGCAGGGCGACGGTGCCCTCGAGGGAGCCATCGGCTCCCACGCCATCGTACACGCGCCACGTAC
>JARIEV010000182.1 GCA_031127225.1 Gemmatimonadota bacterium
CGAGGGCCACCCGGTTTTCGTTGGTCTTGATCTCTTTGGGGACACCGATGCGCATGGTCGCGATTTCCGGTAAGGGTGAAAGGTCAGCGAACGGCTTTGGGACAGAGGCTGACGAGAATCTGTCGGTCGGGATCAAAGAATTCGCGCGCAACCTCACGCACGATATCCAAGTCAATGGCATCCACGAGCGCTTTCAGATCGTCGATGCTGCGGTACGGCTCTCCGTACAACGCCGTGAGGGCCGCCCGGTACATGCGGGATGACACACCTTCCATGGACAGCACGAGCTGACCACGCAACTGCCGTTTGCCAGCCACGAGATCTTCGTCGGAGAGGCCGTTGACCGCCACATCGCGCAGCACGTCGCGAACGGCATCCAGGGCCTCCTGCGCCGACTCGGGCGCACTGGCGAGGTACACGCCGTGCGCGCCGGTATCCGCATAGGAACTACTGAACGTTTGGACGGTGTACGCGAGGCCAAGCTCTTCCCGCACCTTCTGAAAGAGCCGGGAACTCATACCGCCCCCGATCAGCATGTCGAGCAGCGCGAAGGCGTAGCGTCGGGAATCACCGAAGGCGATGCCCTGCCCGCCCAGCACGAGGTGCGTCTGCGCGATGTCCTTGCGTGAGACGTGCTCCGCATGCGGGCCCGCCGCTTCCACGGGGTCGAGCGGGAACGGCGTCATGTCACCGCGTTCGCGCGTGCTCCACCCGGTACGCTGCAGCACATCGAGCAGCTGCTCATGCTCCACACGTCCCGACGCCGCCACCACCACGCGCCCGGGATGGTATGCCCGCTCGTGCAGGTCCCGCAGGTCCGCCACCGAGAGCGCCTTGACGGTGGCCCGTGTACCGAGAATCGGGAACCCATGCGGATGATCGCCCCACACGGCCCGATTGTGCACATCAAAGATGATGTCGTCGGGCGTGTCGTCGACCATACTGATTTCCTCGAGAATCACCTTGCGCTCGAGGGCGAGATCCGCCTGTCGCAACAGCGGTTCAAAAATCAGTTCGCCGATCACGGCCGCCGCCTCGGGCAGGTGCTCGTCGAGCACGCGCGCCTGGTACGACGTGTGTTCGCGCTCGGTGTAAGCATCGAGTGAGCCGCCGAGTGTTTCGAGTGCCAACGCGATCTGCTGCGCGGTGCGCGTGCGCGTGCCCTTGAACACCATGTGCTCGAGCAGATGGGACACTCCCATCTGCTCGGGCCGCTCGTGGAGCGTTGCCGCACGGATCCACGCCCCGAAAGCGACAGACCGCGCCCCCGGAACGGATTCCGAGAGCACGGTCAGTCCATTAGGCAGATCCGTCCGGTGCAACGCGGGCGCTGGCGCGCCCGAGGCTTCAGCGCCGATCGCGACCACCACCACCACTCCGACCGCCACGACCACCGCGATCGCCACCGTCATCACGACGCGGCGGGCGCTCGCCCGGGGTTTCTTCCGGCATGCCTTCCGGCCGCGGGAGGAGGGCCTTCATGGAGAGCCGCAGGCGCCCACGCTCGTCACGATCCACGAGCTTGACCGTCACGCGATCGCCCTTCTTCACGACATCTTCCGGCTTCTCGACACGCTCATGTCGCATCTCGGAGACGTGCAGCAGCGCCTCGGTCCCGGGCATGATTTCGATGAACGCGCCGAACGCCGTCACGGTCTTCACCGTGCCTTCGTACGTCTCGCCGACGACCGCTTCGGCCGTCATCCCCTCAACCATCTTGCGCGCGCGTTCCATCGACTCGGCGCCAACCGCGGCGATCGTGACCGTGCCGTCGTCGTCGACCGTGAGCTCGGCACCCGTCTCTTCCTGAATGCCACGGATGTTCTTGCCCTTGGGTCCGATCAGCTCACCGATCTTGTCGACCGGGATCTGCACCGTGACGATGCGCGGCGCATACGGGGACAGATCGGCACGCGGCGCAGCGAGCGCCTTGTCCATCTCACCCAGAATGTGCAGACGGCCTTCCTTGGCCTGCAGCAGCGCCTCTTCCATGATCTTGAGGTCGAGCCCCTCGATCTTGATGTCCATCTGGATCGACGTGATGCCGTCCTTCGTACCGGCCACCTTGAAATCCATGTCACCGAGGTGGTCTTCGGTGCCGAGGATGTCGGTGAGGATGGCGTACTTGCTGCCTTCCTTGATGAGCCCCATCGCCACACCGGCGACAGCCGCCTTCATCGGCACGCCGGCATCGAACAGGGCCAGCGAACCGCCGCACACCGATGCCATCGACGAGGAACCATTCGACTCAAGGACTTCCGACACGATGCGAATCGTGTACGGGAAATCGGCGAAGTCGGGGAGCACGCCCTGGAGCGCGCGCTCGGCCAGATTCCCGTGACCAATTTCGCGGCGGCTGGTGCCACGCATCGGACGCACTTCACCCGTCGAGAACGGCGGGAAATTGTAGTGCAGCATGAAGGAGCGCGTGGTCTCGCCCGGCTCATTGATCGTGTCGAGGCGCTGCGCGTCCTTGGCCGTGCCCAGCGTCGCGGCGACGAGCGCCTGCGTCTGCCCACGCGTGAAGAGCGAGGAGCCGTGCGCGCGCGGGAGCACCGTGTTGTCGATGCTGATGCCGCGCACTTCGGCCGGCTTCCGTCCGTCGACACGCAGGTTGGTGTCGAGCACCTGCGCCCGCAGCTCGTTGTACTCGACGTCGCCCAGCACGCTGTGAATGTCCTTCGCGTTGTCCGGGAACTCGAGCAGCAGCGCGGCGGCCGATTCCTTCTTGACCTTCTCGATCGCTTCGATGCGCGTGTGCTTGTCCTTCTGGTTCAGCGCCGTGCGCACGAGCCCCGACGCATGCGCCTTGGTGCGCGTGACCACCGCCTCCGGCGCTTCCGTCTTGGTCCACGCCATCTTCGGCTGCCGCACCTTCGCCAGCAGTTCATCCTGCATCGCGATCAACTCGCGGATCCCGTCGTGGGACAGGCGCAGCGACTCGAGTACGTCGGCTTCCGACACCTCGAGCGCGCCACCTTCGACCATCACGATGGAATCCTGCGATCCGGCGACGATCAGTTCCATGTCGGAGAACGCCAACTGCTGGAACGTCGGGTTGAGCACCCAGTGCCCCTGCACACGCCCCACGCGCACGCCGCCGATCGGACCCATAAACGGGATCTTCGACGCGTTCAGCGCAAACGACGTGGCGAGCAGCGCCAGCACGTCAGCGTCATTCTCCTGGTCGGCCGAGATGACGTAGACGAACACCTGCACTTCGTTCTTGAAGCCTTCCGGGAACAGCGGACGGATCGAGCGGTCGATGATGCGGCACGCCAGGATCTCATGATCGTGGGGACGCCCTTCGCGCTTGATAAAACCGCCCGGGATCTTACCGGCGGCGTAGGTCTTCTCCTTGTACTCGACCGTCAAGGGGAAGAAAGGGAGCGGACTCTGGTTCTCGCTCACGGTAACGGCGGCGAGCACCATGGTCTCGCCGAACTGGACGACTGCGGAACCCGCTGCCTGCTTCGCCATCCGACCGGTCTCGATGACCAGGGGGCGACCGGCGAACGTCCGCTCGATTCGATGCATCATCTGCTGAATAGCCTCATGAGAACGCAAATCGCGCGGGAGGCATGAATGCCCCCGCGCGACGACATGGCGTGGCCCGACTTAGTATCGGAGACCAAGTTCCTTCACGAGCGCGCGATACTGCTGCACGTCCGTACGCTTCAGATACTTGAGCAAGCGCTTGCGCCTGCCAATCATCATGTCGAGCCCGCGACGACCATGATGGTCCTTCGCGTGCGTACGAAAATGTCCCGTGAGGTACTTGATGCGATCCGTGAGGATGGCAACCTGAACCCGGGTCGATCCGGTATCCACATCGTGGGACCGGTACTTGTCGATCGTAAGTGCCTTATCGAACGCCATCGTCGTAATATTCTCAGCGCGTGTCGTGCGCAGCCTTTTGTGCGCGCAATGATCAGAAGCACAAAAGCTTAGTCCCCTTTGCCCCGCCTGTAAAGGACCCCGACGTGCCCGACCGGTATTTGGGCCAAACTTTCGGCAAGTACCGCGTTACCCGACTCCTGGGCGCGGGGGCGTACGCGTGGGTCTATGAGGCGATCGATCAGGATCTGGAGATTCCGGTCGCGCTCAAGCTACTCCGCCCCGAGTTCGCCGTGCGGGACGGCAGCGACGCCCGGTTCCGGCGTGAGGCCGCCACCGCGGCCCGGCTGCGCCACCGCAACATCGTGACGGTCCGCGACGTCGGTCAGATCGCTGGCACCGCGTTTGTCGTGATGGACCTGTACCCGCTCACCCTCGGGCAGCGCCTCGCCGCCGCCGGTCGCCTGCCGGAACCCGAGTGTGTCCGGATCGGGCTCGATGTCGCCGCCGCGTTGGCGATCGCCCATGCCGGCGGCGTGGTCCATCGCGACATCAAACCGGACAACATCCTCATCAGCCGCGATGGCGATGCCGTCGTGGCTGACTTCGGTCTCGCCCGCGCGCTCACTGACGCCGCGGCGCTCAGTGCGACCAGCCGCATCCTCGGCACGCCGCACTATTTCAGCCCGGAGCAAGCGCGCGGCCAAGAGGTCGACGGACGCAGCGACCTCTACGCGCTCGGGGTCACGTTGTACAGGGCCGCTACCGGTCACCTCCCCTTCGAGGGCGAGGATTGGTATGCCGTGGCCCGTCAGCACATCGAGACAGCTCCGACCCCACCCCGCGTCCACGTTCCGGAACTCACTCCGGCGTTCGAGTCGGTCATCCTCACGCTACTGGCCAAGCAGCCGGCCCAACGCTGTCAAACGGCCACCCAACTCCTGGATGCGCTCAGCGCGTTACCGACGGCCCCGCATCACGCCCACCGCGTACCGGCGCTGGCGGACGGTACCATCGACGCCTTTCCGGTGGACGCCGCGACGCACCGGTGGTCGAAGCGCGGGACCGCGGCCGCCCTGATCGCCGTCAGCCTCGTGGTGGCCATCATCTGGTACGCGACGGTACCCCCGCGACCTCGCCGGACGGCCGGAATGCCCACGACCACCCCACCCGCCAACTCCGGGAGCATCCCCCAGGATCGGGCCGGAGGCACACACGAGGCGACGTCCCCGCCACCCGCCACGCGAACCGACAGCACCGGCGCACCGCCTGCGCGGGCACGAACGGCAACCGCTGCGCCATCGGTCGTGCAGCTTGACGTCGTCGCCCCGGACTCCGCGCGCCTCTTCGTCGACCATCAGTTGGTCGGCCGTGGAAGCTGGACCGGTTCGTTCACGGTCGGCGCGCGCGTCGTTCTTCGCGCCGTGCCCGAAACGGCGTCGCCGCTCTGCGACGCGGTTGTAAACGACACCACCGTCCGGCTCACGACACGCGGACGGATAACGGTTCATCTCCCGGTACGCGGCTGTCTGGCGGTGAGCTACGACGTGACGCCACGCGATGCGCGCGTGCTCTTCACGCCCCTCGATGGTGGCCGCAGCGTGGAGCTCCGCGCGGACAGCGCGCGGGCACTCTCGTTGCCGGAAGGACGGTATCAGGTTCGGATACAGGCCCCGCGATGCGTCACTGGCACCGACACCATCGTCGTCGCGCCGAAGGCTGACGGCACCCCGATCACACGCCGGTTTCCCTTGATCTGCAGTTGACCGCGCGGCCGCGTTAACGCACCGCGGCGGCCGTCCCCGAGGCCAACGCGACACCAGCGGCGACCCCGTACCAAAACACCCGGGTACGCCACCATGGCGTCGGTGGACGCACCACGAGCACGACCTGCTGGGGCGTCACGCGCGCGGCCTGCGACGTGATCAGCGCCGTCGCCATCGTGCTGTCGCGGCGCAGGATGGTCAAGCGCGCCACCAAGGCGTCGCGGTGCAGCGGATCGACGACATACGCCACTTGCCCCGGCCGAATCCACGGAACCTCGAGCACCCGGAACAACGCCGAACTGTCATCGACGCTCTCGATTTCAAATCGCGCCGCGTCACGATGAATCCGCGGCAGGATCGGCCCCCGCGCGTCCGTGGTCGATCCGGCGTGCACACACCCCGCCGCCAGTGCAGCGCCCACCACCACCGCCATCCTCCGCAGCAGCGGCCCCGACGCCGCACGGCCCGTCATGCGCTCACTTGATGAACAGCGAGCGAAGGTCGTTGAACGTGACCAACACGATCAGCGCCAGCACCGCCAGCACGCCGACGCGGGCAAAGGCCTCGCGAGTGCGACCGCTGAACGCGCTCCCCTTTATCCGCTCGGCCAGCACCATCAGAATCTGACCGCCGTCGAGCACCGGGATGGGCACCAGATTCAAGATCGCGATGTTGATGCTGAGAAATGCAATCAGGGACCACAAGGTCTCGGGTCCACTCTTGGCCGCCTGCACCGACGTCCGTGCAATCTGGATGGGACCACCCAGGTTTTTCGCGGAGACCTGACCGGAGAACAGGCCGCTGAGCACCGACCCGACGCTCGCCGCCATGCGCCACGTGGCCTGCCCTCCCGACGACATGGCTTCCAGCGCACCGACGGGCTCGTGCGCGACCGAATCGCGGACCTGAATCCCGATGCGTCCGACGGTCTTCTTCGCGCCGCTCACTGGGTCATTGACGACCGCCGTCTGCGGAGCGATGACTTTTGTGAGACGCGTCCCCTGCCGCTCGATCTCGACGGTGATCGTCCCCG
>JARIEV010000183.1 GCA_031127225.1 Gemmatimonadota bacterium
CGTGTACCGATCGGTGGGGGTGCCGCTGCCGCTCACCATGCCGCTCGTGCGCCACGACCTGCACCGCCGTTTTTCTGATCTTGTGGCGCGCTACATGCCGTTCGATCTGGTGATCGAGGAGCAGACCGCCGAGGGACACGAGGCGCGCGTGTCGAAGACCAGTGTGTGCGGCAGCTGGGGGGCGGTGGCCGGTTCGCTGCGCTACTTCGCCGACCGGTTCGGTGTGCCGCGGGCGAGCATTGAGGGGACGCAGCTGCCGATCGAGCTGGTCAAGCAGTACGCCCAGCGTCATCCACCGGAGCTGGGGTTCGATGCGGACCGCAAGCACTCCCCAGTGCTGCTGCGGCGTCGGGTCACGTACTACGGGTTCGAGCTGTCGCTGGAGAGCGAGGCGATGGACGAGTTTCCGCCGGAGCACGCGCAGGCGGCGCGGCACCTGCTGGCGGACGCGGCCGCGCGCAACGCGCTGCGGCATGCCTCGGTGCGTCGCAACCAGCCGCTGGTGGAGGAGATCCGTGAGGTGTGGCGCCGGCTTGGTGGTATCACGCCGCGCTTGGGCCAGGCGGAACTGACCGCGTGGTACGAGGAGCGCATGGACGGCGCGACCACGTGGGACGCGATCCGGCAGATGCCGATGCTGCTCGATCGTCGCGATTTCATGAGCGCTGACCAGCTGGCCGAGGCGCGGGCCCTCCCCGGCGCGGTGGAGATCCGCGACCGCACGGTGCCGATGGACTACGACGTGGAAGAACACGACGGCCGTCTGGTGCCGGTGGTGCGGTTGCGCGTCCCGGAGAAGCTGGCGCGCACGATGATCCAGGAAGAGGTGCCGTCGCTGGACCGTCCGGTGCGATTCGTGGTGCCGCGCGGGCAGCGCGGGTCGGTGCGCGCCGACACGCTGGACGACCTCCAGCACAAGCTCGATCTGCCGTTCACCGATGACGAGCGGGAAAGACGTCCCGAGGCATCGTCGGAGGGCCGTCATGGGAAATCGCGCGATCAGTCGTCGCGGGGCGACCACCGTGGCGGGCGTGGTGGCGGTGGTGGCCGCTCGGGCGGTGGACGGTCGGGTGGCGGCCGTGACAGCGGTGGGCACCGCCATCCCGGGAAGGGGCGCAAGCGCCGTTGACGGGGTGGCCGATCAGGGTTGGGTCAGCACCGTGTCGTACGTCTCATCTCCAGTGATGACAAACCCGCGCGCGAGATAATTCGGTAGGGCGGCGGGCGCGTCGAGCGTGCAGGTGTGCAGCCAGACCCGCGTCGCGTCCCATGCGAAGGCGGTGCGCACGGCCTGAGTCACCAGCCACGCGCCGAGTCCGTGTCCGATCCACGCGCGATCGAGGCCGATGTAGGCGATTTCCACCGATCCGTCGGCGTGTTTCTCCAGTTCCAGGAAACCCGCGTCGGCGGGTGCCGGGGCGCTGGTTGGCGCCGCGGCGGCGACGCGGAACACGCGGACATCCGATCGCGCGAGATGCGCATCGAGGCGGTGATCCTCCCACGCATCGCGGTCGTGCCAGTGCCATGGGGCGCCGATCTGCCGGTACAGCGCGCGCCAGCGAGGGGTGGGGCAGGGATCGATCCCTTCGAGCGTGGCTGGCAGCGCCGGCGGCTTCCCCTCGCTGAGCTGTTCACGCGCCGTCAGTTCGAGGAACGTGCGTGTGACGAGGCGGCGTGCTGGCCCGCCGTCCGCCGCGGAACGGTCGCTCGGACTGTCCGGTCCTATCGCTGCTGTTTCCCCCGACGTCGTCTCTGGCATACCGGCAATCCTCCCGTATTCGTAACCCTTTGTCAACTCGTCGCTTACTGATTTTTTCTAGGGAGGGCTTGCTATTAGGACCATACGGTCCTAATTTCTCAAAACGATGTCAGAACGCCGAACGCAAATCCTAGACGCAGCCGCGACGTTGATCTCCGAGCGAGGGTTCACCTCGACCTCGGTCGACGACGTCATCAAGGGCGCGAAACTGAGTGGCAAGAGCCACTTCTATCACTACTTCAAGTCGAAGGAAGAACTCGGCTATGAGGTTCTGAACCGCCAGTTCGAGCGATTCGCCGAGCGCGGTCTCGCGATTCTGCGCGAGCCGATGATCGATCCGTTGGAACGGTTGAGCCTGTTCATTGACGCCGTGGTGGCGTTGCAGTCGGAGAGCGGCGGTCGCCGTGGCTCGCCGTTCGGCAACCTCGCGGCCGAACTCGCCGACGCACACGAGGGGTTCCGGGTGCGCATCGAGGCGGTGTTCGAGCGGTGGGCCAGCCAGATCCGCTCGCTCCTGTGGGAAGCGCGGCCGCAGTTGCAGGACGATGTCGATGCTGTGCGGCTGTCGCGGTTCATCATCGCGGCGCTGGAAGGCGCGGTGCTCATGACGCGGGTGAAGCGCGACCTGTCGGTGCTCGAAGGGATCGCGGCCGACCTCAAGCGTTTCATCGGGATGCACGTGCGCGATGGCGCCGCGATGCCGACGCACCGGAACCTCGAGTAACTGCGGGACCTCACGAAAGACGTCGAGAGGAACATGTCGGTTCCTCCGATGGCAGGGTACGGTGACTGCTGCGCGGTGCGCAGAAGGGAGATGGGATCATGGTGACGATGAACGACGGCGCAGTGCATCAGGCGACAGTGGCGCGTGACGCGGGTGACATGGCGGATCGCAGCGGCGATCGTGCGGCCCGGCGAGCGCAGTTCGAGCGCGAGGCGCTCGTGCATCTGGATGCGCTCTATTCATTTGCGCTGAAGCTCGCGCGCTCGCGCGACGACGCGGAAGACCTGGTGTCCGACACCCTGCTGCGCTCGCTCGAGCGTTGGGAGCAGTACCATCTCGGCACGAACATCCGCGCCTGGCTGTTCACGATCTTGTACCACGTGTTCGTGAGCCGGAAGCGCCGCATCGACGCCCGTGAGGTGCAGCAGCCCGAGGACACCGAAGGGTGGGCGCTGTTCGAAGCGGTCGGTGAGTCCGATCCGGAAGGTCGCTTCTACGATTCCTTCCTCGACGACGAAATCACCCGCGCGCTCCGCGCGCTGCCCGAGGAGTATCGTTCGGCCGTCGTGCTGAGTGATCTGCAGGGCCTGCGCTACGCTGAGATCGCGAACGTGCTCGGCGTGCCGGAAGGCACCGTGAAGTCGCGGCTGTTCCGTGGCCGCCGGCTGCTGCAGCGCAAGCTGGCCAATTACGCGGTGGAGATGGGCTATCTGAAGGAGTCCGTGGTGCGTGCGGTCGTGGCGCCGAAGGTCACGACGCTGGTGAGCGCGTAACGCAGCACACCGCGCGACGCCGGCTCCTCAGGCGTCGCGCGCAGCCTCCCCGGCTGCCGCGGCCAGTTCAGTGAGCGCGCGCTCCACGGTGCCGCTCCATCGCCGCAGTTTCTCCCGTACGGCCGCCAGCTCTGCCCGACTGGCGGCCGCGTCGCGTGCGGCATCGTCGTGCAGCGTCGCGAGTTCGAGGACGCGAGACTTCAACACGTCCAGCGCGCCCGCCAGCTGGTCGCGTTCGCGCTCGGTGTCCTCAAGCAGCTCATGCACGCGGGCGCGGGTCTGCGTGAGCAGCGTGCACATGGCGCGCCACGCATCCCGCTCGAGCGTCAATTGACGACGCTGCGCCGTGTCCTCGGCCAGCCGTTCCCGCAGTCGCGCGAGACGCTGCACCAGCGAGCCGTTGCCGTCGATCGCGGTGCCGGGGCCCAGCATAGCCATCGCGGCGTGCAGTTCGCGGTCGAACTCCTGCGCCCGCCGGGCGAATTCGTCGCGCGCGGCACGCGTTTCGTCGAGCGCGGCCAGCGCTTCGCGCAACGCCCGGAGCTCCACGGCGATGCGCCGGACGCCGCGCGCATCGCCCTCGGCCACCAGCCAGCGCAGGGAGGCGACGAACCCACGTTCGAGGGTCACATCCAGATCGCCCTCGGGGCGCGGGATCGCATCGAGGGCCCGCATGGGCGTGTGCGGTGTCGTCATCCGCGCGCCGGCCGCGTCATCAGCGTCGGGTCTCGGAGCGGGCGCGGTGGCGGGCCGCCTTCGCGCGATTGCCACAGGTGCCCATGTCGCACCAGCGGCGCAGGCCGTTCTTGGTGCCGTCAAGGAACACCCGATGGCAGCGCGGATCAGCGCAGCACCGCACCCGGGCCAGTTCATCGTCCACGAGCGCGTCGGCCGCTGATTCCACGATCGGAATCATGAGGCCGGCGAAGGCATCGCCGGTGGGTACGAAGGCGCGGGTGTAGCCACCGGCCGGCACCGCATCGAGCCGGCGCGTGCCGGCGCTGCGCCCAAGCACGCGATTGATCTCGACCACGGCATCTTCACGAACACGCTCGGTCACCTGACCCCTCTCGGCCAGCACACGCAGCGCGGCACGCACCCGTCGGGCATCGACCAACGTGGCCGCCGCCGCGGCCGGCTGCAGCACCGCGCGGCGGCGGATGCCGGCGGCGCGCTCCTCGTCTACGGCGCCCTGACGCTGCGACCACACCAGCAGCGCCTCGAAATCGCGCAACAAGTCCCCCCCCGGCGATTGCGCGGCGGCGTCGGTGTTGACGAAGTCGAGCCAGAGTCGCGTGCGAGGTGTCACGGGTCCCGGTGGACGGTCGCGCGCGTCAGCCACCGGCGCGCTGGCCCGCCGCGCGTCGGTGACGGTGGCGGGTCACTCCTAGAGTCGGCAGAGCTAGGTTACTTGGGTACGTGGCTGCGAGCAAGCGGCTCGCTGGATCTCGTCCGTTCACCGTTCTTCCGCGACAGGCCGTCTGATGAGCTTTTCGTACACGCGCGTGGTGGTCGGTTCGGGCAATCCGGTGAAGGTCGCCGCGGTGCGGGCGGTACTCGCCCGCGTGCTGCCAGTGCCGGGGGGCGCCGCGCTGACGGTGTTCGGCACGGAGGTGCCGAGCGGCGTGCCGGCTCAGCCGCTGGGCGACGAGGAGACGCAGCGGGGGGCGCGGCAGCGGGCGCTGGGGGCACTCGCGGTGTCGGACGCCGAGCTGGCTGTGGGGCTCGAGGGCGGAGTGGTGGTGCTCCCCGATGGCCGGATGCGCACGTGCGCGTGGGCCGTGATTATCGACCGTACCGGGCGCGAAGGGCTCGGTGGTTCGCTGTCGATGCCGCTGCCGGAGATCGTGGCGGCGCGCATCCGGGCCGGCGAGGAGCTGGGGCACGCCATGGACGCCGTGGCCCAGGTGGTCGGTACCAAGCACGGCCGCGGTGCCGTGGGCATTCTCACGGCGGGGCTCATCGACCGCCAGGGCGCGTACGAGCCCATGGTGGCGTACGCGCTGGCGCCGTGGCTGGCCCCGGATTTCTACGCTGCGTCCGTCGGTTCGGACGTCGGGGACGGGCGGTAGACGAGCACCGGCGTGTGTGTGTGCCGGAGTACCTCGTCGGCCACGCTACCCAGCAGCAAGCGCTTGAACCCGCCGCGGCCGTGCGTGGCCATAGCGATGGCACCGGCGTTCAGCCGGGTGGCCTCCTCAATGATCCGACGCGAGACACTCATGTCGGTGACGGCGTGGACGGTGGTCCCCGGCGGGCACTGTTCGACGAGCCGCTGGAGGTCCGCGAGGTGGCCGGCCTCTTCCATCGCGAGGGCGCTGCCGTCCGCGAGGATCTCAGCCGCCCCGAACGGCGCCATGGGCACGGCATGCGGCACCACCACGGCCAGTAGTGCCATGGAGAGACCTGTGACCTGCGCGAAGCGCGCGGCGTGCGGCAGGATGGCCTCGGAGAAGGCGGAGCCGTCGATGGGGCAGAGCAGTGTGCCCGTGGGCATTTCGGGGACGGCCTCACTCCCGGCGCCACGCACCATGTAGACCGGGGCCGTGGCACGGGTGAGGTACGCCGCGGCGACGCTGCCGAGGCGCAGGCGGGCAAAGCCACTACGCCCGTGCGTGGACATGACCGTGAGGTCCACGGCCGCCGCCTTCGCGTGCTCCAGGAGCGCCTCGATCACGGTCCCCTCCAGCAACACGCCCACGGCGTTTACGCCGGTGGCCGTGAGTTGGGCGACGGCCGCGTCGAGGGCCTCCTGATGCTCGCGCCGGTTGACGCTTTCCAGTTCCGCATCGTACACGGGAATGGAGACCTCCCCCGGTATGAACGGAATGAAGGCGCTGGGGTCGTGCACCAGGGCCACGTGCAGGCGGGCCGCGGTCGCCTGGGCGAGGGCGGCGGCAATCGGCAGCGCGCGGGCGCTCAGCGGCGAGCCGTCGAACGGAACGAGAATGGTCTGATACATTGCACGACATTGCTTCTTCGCGGGCACCCCAGCCATAGGGAATTGCCCGACAACCTGTCACTGTCCGGCCACGGATTTCATGACGGCACCACGTCCTTTCGTCATTCACGAGCGCGTTCGCTGGGCGGACGTGGACCTCGTGTGCATCATGCGGTTCAGCGCCTTTACCCGGCTGGTGGAGCTGGCCGAACAGGAGCTGCTGCGGGCGGTCGGGTTGCCCTACGCCATGCTGTTCGACGAGCCCACCATCTGGATGCCGCGCCGCCGTCTGGAAATCGACTATTACGCGCCGGCGCGGATCGATGACGAGCTGGCGCTGGTGACCTACGTGTCGCGGATGGGGGACACGTCCCTCACGCTTCAGGTCGATGTGCGCCATGCCGAGCGGCAGACGCTGGTGGCGGCGATATC
>JARIEV010000184.1 GCA_031127225.1 Gemmatimonadota bacterium
GGCGGTACTGGTACTGGGCGGGGCGCTCGCCGTGACGATGCGGCGTGGTCCGGGGCACGGCGATACTGCCTGACGATCGCCGCACGATGTTTTACGTCTGCTGACTATTCGGAGTCGACACCATATGCAGGAAGGATTACAGCGCGCGGCCGTCGTGGGCGCGGGTCAGATGGGCAACGGGATCGCGCATGTCTTCGCCGTGAGCGGGCATCCGGTCACGATGATCGACGTGAACGCCGAGGCGCTCGCGAAGGGGCGTGACACGATCGCGCGCAATCTCGAGCGTCAGGTCAAGAAGGGGGCGCTCGACGCCACCGCGGCCGACGCGGCGCTGGCGCGAATCGCGACGGCAACCGCGATGGACGCCGTGGCCGATGCGGCTATCGTGGTGGAGGCCGCCACCGAACGCACCGACCTCAAGTTCCGGATCTTCGAGGAGCTCGACCGCCTCGCGCCGGTGGGGGCGATTCTCGCCAGCAACACCAGCTCGATTTCCATCACCGAGATCGCCGCGCGTACGAAGCGCCCTGAACTCGTGATCGGCATGCACTTCATGAACCCGGTGCCGGTGATGCAGTTGGTGGAGGTCATCCGTGGCCTCGCCACCAGCGACGCCACCACGCAGACCGTGATGGCACTCGCCACGGGGCTCGGCAAGACCCCGGTGGAAGTGAACGATTTCCCGGGGTTCGTCGCCAATCGCATCCTGATGCCAATGATCAACGAGGCGATCTATTGCGTCATGGAAGGCGTCGGCACCCCCGAGGCCATCGATACCGTGATGAAGCTCGGGATGAATCATCCCATGGGCCCGCTCACGCTGGCCGACTTCATCGGACTCGACACTTGTCTGGCCATTCTGGACGTGTTGCACGACGGCCTGGGTGATCCCAAGTACCGCCCGTGCCCGCTCCTGCGGAAGTACGTGGCCGCCGGCTGGTACGGACGCAAGTCCGGTCGCGGCTTCTACCAGTACTGAGCGCGCATGTCGCTTCTTCATCTCACCGAGACGCAGCAGGACATCCAGCGACTCGCCCGCGCCTATGCGCAGCGCGAACTCGTGGCGCTCGCCGGGGAGCGCGACCGCGAGTCGCGTTTCGACCGCGCGATGGTCACGCAGATGGCCGAGCTGGGCTTTTTCGGCATGCTCGTCCCTGAGCGGTACGACGGGCTCGATCTCGACGCGCAGAGCTATCTGCTCGCACTCGAGGAGATCGCGGTGGCCGATGCCTCGGCGGCCGTGTTGCTCAGCGTGCACAACTCGCTCCCCACGCAGATGTTGCTGCACTTCGGCAGCGAGGCGCAGCGGGAACGCTACCTGCCGCCGATGGCGCGCGGTGAACTGCTGGGCGCCTTCGCGCTCTCCGAGCCGGAGGCCGGATCCGACGCCGCGGCGCTGCGCTGTCAGGCGGTGCGTGACGGTGACGACTGGCTGCTGAGCGGTACCAAAGCGTGGGTGTCGCACGGCAATGAAGCCGGCGTGATCCTGTGCATGGCGCGCACCGATACCCCCGAGATGCGGCGCGGGGGACGTGGGATTTCCACCTTCATCCTCACGCCCGATCTGCCCGGGTTTCATGTGGCGAAGAAGGAAAACAAGATGGGGCTGCGCGCGTCGCCCACCTTGCAGATCACGCTTGACGCCTGCCGCGTGCCGGGTGACCGCTTGTTGGGCGAGGAAGGCAAGGGGTTTGCGTACGCCCTGGACTCGCTCGATCACGGCCGGCTTGGGATTGCCGCGCAGGCCATCGGCATTGCGCGTGCGGCGCTCGAGGCCAGTGCGCGGTACGCCGCGGAACGCCGTCAGTTCGGACGCCCCATCACGGAGTTTCAGGCCATCCAGTTCAAGGTGGCCGACATGGCCACCCGTATTACCGCCGCCCGCACGCTGTTGCATGCGGCCGCGGCGGCCAAGCAGCGTGGTGAGAAAATCACCCGCTTCAGCAGCATGGCGAAGCTCTTTGCCACTGAGACCGCCATGTGGGTCACGACGCAGGCCGTGCAGGTGTTCGGCGGCTATGGTTACGTGACGGACTATCCCGTCGAGCGCTTTTTCCGCGATGCCAAGGTGACTGAGATCTACGAGGGGACCTCGGAGATCCAGCGCATCGTGATCGCGCGCGAAACGCTATCGGCCGCGCTGGCCGACGATGGATCTCTTCCCGACTGAACTCCGGTTCCTCTTTCCGGCTTTTCATCATGCGTTACTTCGAAACCATCGCCGAGATGGGTCATGAACAGGTGGTCTTCTGCCATGACAAAGCGTCCGGCTATCGCGGCATCATCGCCATTCACGACACCACCCTCGGCCCCGCTCTCGGCGGATGCCGCTTCTGGAATTACGCCTCCGATGACGAGGCCGTCGTGGACGCGCTGCGTCTGTCGCGCGGCATGACGTACAAGAATGCCGTGGCCGGGCTCAATCTCGGCGGCGGCAAGTCGGTCATCATCGGCGACA
The DNA here is from genome assembly GCA_031127225.1 of Gemmatimonadota bacterium. Classification (GTDB taxonomy): domain Bacteria; phylum Gemmatimonadota; class Gemmatimonadetes; order Gemmatimonadales; family Gemmatimonadaceae; genus Gemmatimonas. The sequence goes on from JARIEV010000184.1 coordinate 2,459, forward strand.
ACAAAACCGCGAACCGCGAAATGCTCTTCCGCGCGCACGGCCGCTTCGTGGACTCGCTCGGCGGACGCTATGTCACGGCGGAAGACGTGGGGACCACGGTCGAAGACATGGATTTCGTGCACATGGAAACCACACACGTAGCCGGGATCGGCTCCAAGTCGGGCGATCCGTCGTCGGTGACCGCGCATGGCGTGTTTCGTGCCATCCAGGCGTCGGCGTTCCAGAAGTGGGGTAGCGACAGCCTCGGCGGGCGTACCGTGGCCGTGCAGGGATTGGGCCATGTGGGCTACTACCTCTGCAAGGAACTGCACGCCGCCGGCGCGAAGCTCGTCGTCACGGATATCGACGCCGGTCGCATCGCACGCGTGGTGGACGAGATGGGCGCCACGGCCGTCGCACTGGGCGCGATCTACAGCACGAAAGCCGACATCTTCGCCCCGTGCGCGCTGGGCGGCATTCTGAACGACGACACGATCCCGCAGCTGCAGGTGGAGATCGTGGCCGGTGCCGCCAACAATCAGTTGCTGGAAGCTCGCCACGGTGAGGCGCTGGAAGCCCGCGGCATTCTGTACGCCCCCGACTACGTCGCCAACGCCGGCGGCGTAATCAACGTGTACAGCGAACTCACCGGGTGGAGCCGCGAGCGCTCGCTCCGCAAGGCCGACGAGATCTACCAGACGGTGCTGAGCGTCTTCCGGCTCGCGTCGGATACGGGCATCCCCACGTATCTGGCGGCCGACCGGGTCGCCGAACAGCGTATCCATGCCGTGCGCGGTATGATCAAGACGTGGCCGCAGTATCCCAACAAGGAATCCTGAGCAGTCAACGGAGCTATCTGACCATGGTGGATGTGGCACAGCCGGGCGAGCGTATTCCGATCGCCTCCGATCACGCCGGATTCGAACTCAAGGAGCGCCTGCGCACAGCGCTCGCCGAGATGGGCTACACGGTCGCCGACATCGGGACGCACAGCACGGCCAGCACGGACTATCCCGACTATGCCCATCCGCTGGCGCAGGAGGTCTCCGACGGGCAGTCCGCCCGCGGCGTCCTGCTCTGCGGTACCGGGCTGGGTATGTCGTATGTGGCCAACCGCTATCCGGGGGTCCGCGCCGCGGTGGCGTGGAACCCGGATGTGGCGGCGCTCGCCCGGAAGCACAATGACGCGAACATTCTGGTGCTCCCGGCGCGTTTCGTCTCAGACGAAGACGCGCTCGCCATCCTGCAGGCGTGGCTGACCACCGCGTTCGAGGGCGGGCGACATCAGGGGCGGGTGGAGAAGATCGAACGCGACGACAGTGAGGCCGACGCCTCGGGGAGCACGACATGAGTGACGGAGCCAGCGCGGACTGGTCGCAGTGGGATCGCTTGCCGCCGGGGGATGCCCTGTCGCAGGCGGATCCGGAGATCGCGCATCTGATCGACGAGGAAACGCAGCGGCAGAGTGATGGCCTCGAGCTCATCGCCAGCGAGAATTTTGTATCGCCCGCCGTCATGGAAGCGGTGGGCTCGACGCTGACCAACAAGTACGCCGAAGGGCTGCCGGGGAAGCGCTACTACGGCGGCTGCGAGGTGGTGGACAAGGTCGAGCAGTTGGCGATTGACCGCCTCAAGCAGCTGTTCGGCGCCGAGCATGCCAACGTGCAGCCCCACAGCGGCGCGTCGGCCAATGCCGCAGTGTTCCTCGCTTTCCTCAAGCCGGGGGACACGTTCCTTGGCATGGATCTCTCGCAGGGCGGCCACCTCACGCACGGCTCGCCGGTGAACTTCTCCGGCTTGCTGTACAAGGCGGTGTCGTATGGCGTGACCGAGGACGGCATCATCGACTACGAGCAGATGCGGGCGCAGGCGCGCGAGCACAAGCCGAAGATGATCATCGCCGGCTACAGCGCCTATTCGCGCACCATCGACTGGCAGGCGTTCGCCGATGTGGCCAAGGAAGTGGGGGCGATCTTCCTAGTCGATATGGCGCACTTCGCCGGCCTCGCCGCCACCGGCGTGTATCCGTCGCCGGTGCCGTTTGCCGATGTCGTCACCAGCACCACGCACAAAACGCTGCGCGGCCCGCGCGGCGGCATCATTCTGTGCAAGGCCGAACATGCCAAGGCCATCGACAAGGCGATGTTCCCCGGGATGCAGGGCGGTCCCCTGGAGCATGTGATCGCCGGCAAGGCGGTGGCATTTCACGAGGCGCTGCAGCCGTCGTTCACGGCGTACTGCCGTCAGGTGGTAGAGAACGCGCAGGTGCTGGCCGCGGCCATGATGGCGCTGGGCTATCACATCGTGTCGGGCGGCACCGACAACCACCTCATGCTGATCGATCTGCGCAGCAAGGGGCTCACGGGTAAGGTGGCCGAGAAGGCGCTCGATAACGCCGGCATCACGGTGAACAAGAACACCGTGCCCAAGGAAACGCAGTCGCCGTTCGTGACCAGTGGCATCCGCATCGGCACGCCGGCGGTGACCACGCGGGGCATGGGGCCCGACGCCATGCGGCAGATCGCGGCGCTGATCGACCGCGTCCTGTCCGACGCCGGCAATGCCGACACCATCGCGTCGGTCAAGGCGGACGTGAAGGCGCTCGCCGACCAGTATCCGTTGTACCGCGCCGTCGCGCGCGTGTAGGACACCGCGCCGTCCGGCGCGCAAGGAGTTGTCAGGGTGTTCGCGGGCCTCCAGTATTCGCTGCTGGGGGCCCGTGGCGTTTCGGCGCGTTCCGCCGTCCTCCTGCTGTGGGGCAGGGTGGGCGTGGGTCGCGTGCAGGGCACTTACACGATCAGGAGCAGCGGCTGTGACCGAGTTGGCGTTCCGTGAAGGCATCATGGATCAGATCCGTCTGCGCGAGCAGCGGTTCGACGAGCGCGCGTATCTGTTCGTGCTGGCGGCACTCGAGCACTGCCAGGGGCGGCTCACCGAGCGTCGCCACATCACCGGTCCCGAACTCGCGCATGCGTGCCGTGAACTCGCGCTGCAGCGCTTCGGCGTGATGGCGCGGCTCGTGTTGCTGCACTGGGGCATCGCCGCCACGATTGATATCGGCGACATCGTGTTCACGCTCGTGGATACCGGGCTGCTGGTCAGCCAGCCGCAGGATTCCCGCACCGATTTCTTCGGTGTGTTCGACTTCGAGGACGTGTTCGGCCGTGAGTATCCGTGGAGCACGGCGCACGTCTGACCGGCGCACGTCTGACCGGCGCACGTCTGAACGGCGCATGTCTCGCCGTCCGGTGACCGCGCTGCGCGTCACCACGGCGGCCGAAGCGGCGGCGCGCGACCACGCCGCGATCCACGCGGGTGTCCCCTCGTTCAACCTCATGGCGCAGGCCGGCAGCACCGCCGCGGCGCTGGTGCTGCGTGACTACGCCGACCGGCTCGCGTATGGCGTAGCCGTATACGCGGGGAGCGGCAACAATGGCGGCGACGCGTACATCGTCGCGGCGCAACTCGCGCGGGTCGGCGTCGCGGTGCGGGTGCACGCGACCGCGCCGCCGCGCACCGCCGATGCCACCCGCGCCCTCGCGCTGGCGCAGCCCGCGCTGGTGCACGGGGCGCCCACCGGTCATGAACGGCTCGTGGTGGACGGTCTGCTGGGCACGGGCCATCAGGGGCCGCTGCGCGAGCCGGTGCGCGCCGCGTGCGCCCGGATCGGCCTCGCGCGTGAGGGTGGCGCCACGATCGTGGCGCTCGACCTCCCCAGCGGTCTCGAGGCCGACAGCGGCGCCATCGCCGACGGTAGCGTGCCCGCGCACGTGACGGCCTGCTTCGGGACCTTCAAGCGCGGGGTGCTGCTGGCGCGTCCGCACGCTGGTCGCCTCGTGCTGCTCGACATCGGGCTCGATGGCGCGGCGGCGCTCGATGATCAGGCGTGGGTCCTCCCCGACTACGCCGACGGTGCGCCGTGGTTTGCCGCGATGGCGTGGGACGCGCACAAAGGCCGGCGCGGCCGCGTGGCGATTGTGGGTGGGCACGCGGGCATGGCCGGCGCCGTTTCGCTGGCCGCGCAGGCGGCGCTGCGGGCCGGCGCGGGGCTCGTGCACACGGTGGTCGACGCGCCCAGTTTGGCGGCGGTGCAGGCCGCGGTGCCGCAGGCGCTGGCCGAGGCGTGGCCGACGCCGGACGCGCACCGGGGCGATGGCGCGGACACCGCCGCCGACAACGGG
>JARIEV010000185.1 GCA_031127225.1 Gemmatimonadota bacterium
GCTCGCGTCCGATGCGCCCCATCGTCGCGATGTACGGCGGAAAGGCGCGGGCGATGGCCGTGGCTTCATCATCCGCGATGAAGCCATGCGAATTGATGCTCACGGGCAGCGTGCGCGGATCATGTCCCGCGCGCGCCGCGGATTCGCGATAGAGCTCCACCAGCGGCACGAACCGATCCGGTGCCCCACCGATGATGGCCACGGCCAGCGGTAGCCCCAGGGTACCGGCGCGCACCACCGACTGCGGCGTGCCACCGACCGCGATCCACACCGGCAGTGAATGCTGCACGGGACGTGGATACACGCCACGGTCGTCGATGGGCGCGCGATGCCGCCCCGCCCACGTGATGCGTTCGCGCTCGCGGAGCCGCAACAGCAGGTCGAGCTTTTCCGTAAACAGCTCGCTGTAGTCGTCGAGATTTTGTCCGAACAGCGGATACGACTCGATGAAGCTGCCGCGCCCCGCCGTGATCTCAGCCCGCCCGTCGGAGAGCTGGTCGAGCGTGGCGAAGTCCTGAAACACCCGGACCGGATCGTCGGAGCTGAGAACGGTCACCGCGCTGGTGAGACGGATGCGGCGCGTGCGCGATGCGGCCGCTGCGAGCACCACTGCCGGACTGGAAACGACGTAATCGGGGCGATGGTGCTCCCCCACGCCGAAGACGTCGAGGCCGACGGCATCAGCTAGGACGATCTCCTCCACGAGGTCGCGGGTGCGGCGCGCGGCCACGGCGGGGTCGTGCGCGGCGCGAGGGTCCGTTTCGCCGAAGCTGTAGATGCCGAGTTCCATAGCGAAGTCTCGCCGCACGCGCTGTCGGCGTAAAGCTGATGGCGGCCGGCAAGCCGGACCCTACCTTATTCCCACCAGTGGCGTTCCATCCTCCCGGACGGGCGCATCCCACCGCCATCCCGACGCCGGCGCGTCTCTCCTGTGGCCACCCACTCCATCGACCCCGAGGCCCTGCGGGTCCGCCTGCAACGCCAGCTGGCAGGGTCGTACCTCATCGAACGCGAGCTGGGTGGGGGCGGCTCGTCGTCGGTATTTCTGGCCAAGGATATTGCACTGGACCGGCCGGTGGTGCTGAAGGTGCTGCCTCCCGCGCTCGTGGCCGACGTGGACGCCGAGCGCTTCCGCCGGGAGATCCAGATTGCCGCCCGGCTGCAGCACCCCCATCTCGTGCCGCTGTTGTCGGCGTCCATCGATGCCCCCGCGGGCGATCACGAACAGGTGCGCTGGTTCAGCATGCCGTACATCGAGGGGCCGACGCTGCGTGAACGGCTCGTGCGACGCGGCCCGCCGCCGCTGCCCGAGGCGCTCCAACTGCTGCGCGAGATCGCGCTCGGGCTCGCCTACGCGCACGCACGGGGGGTGGTGCACCGTGACATCAAACCGGAAAACGTGCTGCTCAACGACGGCATCGCGATGATTTCCGACTTCGGCGTCGCGAAGGCGCTCGATGACGCCAGCGATGCGGCGCTGCACGCGGGGCGGCGCATCACCACGGTCAGCACCGCGCTTGGGACGCCGGCGTACATGGCCCCCGAGCAGGTGGTGCGGTCGGCCACCGTCGATCATCGCGCCGACCTGTATGCCTTCGGGTGCGTGGCCTACGAAGTGCTCACGGGCGACCCGCCCTTCGTACGGTCGACGCTGCGGGCCACCATGGCGGCGCAGTTGGCGGAGACGCCGGTCCCCATTCTCAAGCAGTGCCCCGGGCTGCCGCCGGCGCTGGCCGAGATCGTCATGCGCTGCCTCGCCAAAGAGCCGCTGGAGCGCCCCGCGTCGGCCGCGTGGATAGTGCGGGCCATCGAGCACGCCATGGCGTGGACGCCGGCGGGTGCGGAGACGGACGCGGCCGCGGTACCCGCCCCGGCTGCCGCCCCGCCGCCGGTCGCTGCCCAGTGTCTGCGCAGGTCCATCCTCGGCACCGCGCTGGCGCTCGTGGCCGCCGCGGTGCTGTGGGGCGTCCTGGGGTAGACAAACGCCCCGCGATGCGGGGGGCAGAATTGGCACCGTCGTCTGGACGCACGGCGCCCGCGGCACGACATTCCAGCGTTGGGCGGTCATCCGACCGTCTGCCCCTGCCTCCGTCCCGCCTCGTCTCATGCCGATTACACTCAAAGTCAACGGCACGCCGCGCACGCTCGACGTGCCCGCCGAGATGCCCCTGTTGTGGGCACTCCGTGATGAACTCGATCTCAAAGGCACCAAGTTCGGCTGTGGCATTGCCCGCTGCGGGGCGTGCACGGTGCATGTCAACGGCGTGGCCACGCGCTCGTGCAACACGCCGCTGTCGCGGGTCGCCGGTGCAGCCGTGACTACGATTGAAGGCCTCTCGCCCGATGGGCTGCACGCCGTCCAGCAGGCGTGGGAAGAGCTCGACGTGCCGCAGTGCGGCTACTGTCAGGCGGGGCAGATGATGGGCGCGGCCGCGCTGCTCGCCAAGACGGCGAAGCCGACCGATGCTGAGATCGACACGGCGCTGAACACGAATCTCTGCCGCTGCGCGACTTATATCCGCATCCGGAAGGCGGTGCACCGCGCGGCCGAGATCAAGGCGGGCGCGACGCCGGCCATGGGCGCTTCGGGCGCGACCAAGAACGGCTCCCCTGACAATCGCTGAGGCCCCGCCCATGACGACTTCATCCGACAAGCCGGGCGTCAGCCGCCGCGACTTCCTGCGTGTCACCGCGCTCGCCGGCGGCGGCATCCTGCTCGCCAGCTACGCTGAGCCCCTCGAAGCACTCGAGCGCGCCGGCCTCGGCGGCGGCCTCCCGCCACTGGCCGACCCGATGCTGAGCGCCTTCGTGCGCATCACCCCCGACGGCATCGTCACCATCACCGCGAAGAACCCGGAAATCGGCCAGGGCATCAAGACGATGCTCCCCATGCTGATCGCCGAAGAACTCGACGTGGACTGGGCGAACGTGCGTGTGGAGCAGGCCGACTTCGACCCCACCAAGTATCAGGCGCAGGTCGCCGGTGGCAGCACCGCCACGCCCACCAACTGGCTGCCACAGCGCCGTGTCGGTGCCGCCGCCCGTGCCATGTTGGTGTCGGCCGCCGCGGCCAAGTGGAACGTGCCTGCCGCCGAACTGGACACCGCCAAGGGTGTGGTGCACCACCGCGCGTCCAAGCGCTCGGCCACCTATGGCTCGCTGGCCAGTGCCGCCGTGTCGGTGACGCCGCCCGATCTCGCCACGGTGCCGCTCAAGGATCCGAAGAACTTCACCATCATCGGCACCCGCATCAAGACCGTCGGGCTGCGCGAGATCGTGATGGGCAAGCCGATGTTCGGCATCGACGTCACGGTGCCCGACATGCACTACGCCACGTTCGTGAAGAGCCCCGTGTTTGCCGCCAAGGTGGCCAGCGCGAACCTCGACGTGGTCAAGGCGATGCCGGGCGTCACGCACGCGTTCGTGGTTGAGGGCACGACCAATCTGCAGGGGCTCATGCCCGGCGTCGCGATCGTCGGCAAGAACTGGTGGATGGTGCAGCAGGCGCGTAAGAAGCTGGTGGTGCAGTGGGCCGCCCATCCCACGTCGGAGCAGTCGAGCGCGGGCTTTGCTGCGAAGGCGGCCGAATTCTTTGCCGGCGCGCCGCAGCGCACGATCCGTCACGACGGCGATTTCGAGGCGGCCATCAAGGGTGCGGCGAAGGTGGTGAAGGCGGAGTACAGCTATCCGTTCATCTCGCACGCCACGCTCGAGCCGCAGAACTGCACGGCGCACGTCACGGCCGACAAGTGCGAACTGTGGACGACGTCGCAGACGCCGCAGGGCGGCCGGGCGTTGGTGGCCACGACGCTGGGACTCAAGGAAGACCAGGTCACGATGCACATGGTGCGGGCTGGCGGCGGCTTCGGTCGTCGCTTGTACAACGATCCGCTGGTGGAAGCGGCGTGGATCGCGCGCGAAGCCAAGGTGCCGGTGAAGCTGCTCTGGACGCGTGAAGACGATCTGCAGCACGACATGTTCCGACCGGGTGGCTTCCATTCGTTCACCGGCGGACTCGATGCCAACGGCAAGCTGGTGGCGTTCCGGAATCACTGTGCCACGTTCGGCGAGGGCGACAAGTTCGCGCCCAGCGCCGATATCGGCCCCACAGAGTACCCGGCGCGGTTCGTGCCCAACCTCCGGATGGACGTGTCGGTGATGCCGTTGGGCGTCCCCACCGGTGCGCTGCGTGCGCCGCGGTCGAATGCGCTGTCGTTTGCCTTCCAGGGCTTCATCGACGAGTGCGCGGTGGCCGCCGGCAAGGATCCGCTGCAGTTCCGCATCGACATGCTCAAGGCGGAGATTGCGCCGACCACGCCGCTCACGCCGCAGCAGCAGGCCGGCCTCATGGATGCGCAGCGCGTGATCGGCATTCTCGAAAAGGCGCGCGAGGTGTCGGGGTGGGGCAAGACCACGTTGCCGAAGGGGACCGGCATGGGGTGCGCGTTCTACTTCAGCCATCGCGGCTACTTCGCCGAGGTCGTGCAGGTCACGGTGAGCAAGGCCGGCGACGTGAAGGTCGACAAGGTGTGGGCGGTGGGAGACGTGGGCAGCGACATCGTCAATCCCAACCACGCGGAGCAGCAGGTGCAGGGCGCGGCGATGGACGGCATGAGCCAGGCCTACGGTCAGGAGATCACGTTCACGGCCGGCAAGGTGGACCAGACGAACTTCAACAGCTATCCGTTGCTGCGCATCCGTCAGGCCCCGCCCATCGACGTGCACTTCGTGAAGACGGCGTTCTCGCCCACCGGCATCGGTGAGCCGGCGTTGCCGCCGGTGGTGCCGGCCATGATCAACGCGATCTATGCAGCCACCGGCAAGCGGGTCCGGCAGATCCCGCTCACGAAGGTCGATCTCAAGTGGACCTGACGGTGTCTTGCCTGATCGGTTCTTGAGCATTTCCTGATCCCAACGGATTCGATGACGGTTCATTCGATCACCACGTCCCCGTTCGCCGACCAGCGACCGGGGACGTCGGGTTTACGGAAGCGGACCACCGTCTTCCAGCAGACACACTATCTCGAGAATTTCGTGCAGGCGCTCCTCGAGGTGGCGGCGCTCCCGCCCGACGCCACGCTGGTGGTGGGCGGCGATGGGCGCTATCACAACCGCGCCGCGACCGAAACGATCATCCGCATGGCGGCCGGCAACGGCATCACCCATGTGATCGTGGGGCGCGCGGGGCTGCTCTCCACGCCGGCAGCCTCGCACCTGATTCGCTCGGGGGCGCACGGCGGCATCATTCTGTCGGCCAGCCACAATCCCGGCGGCCCCGACGGCGACTTCGGCATCAAGTACAACACCGGCAATGGCGGGCCGGCGCCGGAGTCGTTTACCAACGAAGTGGCCGAGCGCGCGCGGGTGATGCGGCACTACCGCATTGCCGACCTGCAGCACTTCAATCTTGATGACGTCGGCACACATCAGGTGGGGGCGCTGCGCTTGGATGTGGTCGATCCCGTGGCCGCCTATGCCGCGCTGATGGAGTCGTTGTTCGACTTCGACGCGATCGCGGGGCTGTTTGCCAGCGGATTTCGCATGCGCTTCGACGCCATGCACGCCATCACGGGGCCGTACGCGGTCGAGATTCTCGAACGGCGGCTGGGCGCCGTCGCGGGCACGGTGATCAATCGCGTGCCGCTTGCCGACTTCGGCGGCGGCCACCCCGATCCGAATCTCACGTACGCGCACGACCTCGTCGAAGAGCTGTTTGGCGAGAAGGCGCCTGACTTCGGCGCAGCGTCTGACGGCGATGGCGATCGAAACATGATTCTAGGGCAGCGCTTCTTCGTGACGCCGTCGGATTCGCTGGCGGTGTTGGCAGCCAACGCCACGCTGGTGCCAGGCTATACGCGTGGTCTCGCCGGCGTGGCGCGGTCCATGCCGACCAGCGCGGCGGTCGACGCGGTGGCGGAGTCGCTGGGCATCCCCTGCTTCGAAACGCCCACCGGCTGGAAGTTCTTCGGCAACCTGCTCGATGCGGGGCGTATCACGCTGTGCGGCGAGGAGAGCTTCGGCACCGGCTCCGATCACGTGCGTGAGAAGGACGGGCTGTGGGCGGTGCTCTTCTGGCTTAACATCGTGGCCGAACGCGGGCAGACGGTGGAAGCGATCGTGCGCGAACACTGGGCCCGCTTCGGGCGCAATTACTACACGCGCTATGACTACGAAGGCGTCCCCACCGAGGCCGCCAACGGGGTGATCGCGCACCTGCGCGCGCAGTTCGCCACGTTGCCCGGCACCACGCTCGCCTCGCGTCGCGTCACGAGCGCCGATGATTTCGCGTACACCGATCCCGTCGACGGCAGCGTGAGCGCGAATCAGGGCATCCGCGTGCGCTTCGACGACGGCGCCCGCATCGTGTTCCGCCTGTCGGGCACGGGCACCGAAGGCGCCACCATTCGCCTGTACATCGAATCGCGCGAAACCGATGCCACGCGGCTCAGCATGGACACCGCGGACGCGCTGGCGGAGTTGGTAGCGGCGGCGCTCGCGATGAGCGAGCTGGTGGCGCGGACGGGGCGAACGGCGCCGACGGTCGTGACCTGACGCACGGGCGGGCGGCTTACGGCAGCGCCCGACCCGCCACGATGGTCACGTTGTCGCTGCCGCC
>JARIEV010000186.1 GCA_031127225.1 Gemmatimonadota bacterium
CCCCACCCCTCGCCGGTACCGCCCAGCCCCAGCGCTGGTGAGATTGCCTGTTCATGTCGAAGACGCTGAAGCTCCTCCTGGACGTGCTGATCGGTGCCGCGATACCGATCCTCGTTCTGAAGTACGGGACCGCGCCGCTCGGGACGCTCAACGCGTACCTCACGGCGGCGATGATTCCCGTGGCCTGGGTGCTCATCGATCTGCTGGTGATCACCCGCCGCTTCAATTTCATCACGGCGTTCGTGGGGCTCACGTCGCTGATGCGCGGGGCGCTCGCGTTCTGGTACGTGGACGGGCTGCTGTTTGCCGTGAAGGACAGCGCGTCGTATGTGGTCTCGTTCCTGGTGTTCGGCGTGACGGCGCTGGTTGGTGTGCCGGTCACGCGGGCCATTGCGTTGCAGGGGCTGGGTCCGGATACGCCGCAGCGTGAGCAGCAGATGAATCGACTGCTGGACGAGCCCACGGTGGGACGGGCCATGCGGAAGGCCGGCATCCTGATCGGCGTGACGAATCTGGCGGCGGGAGTGGTGAACTTCCTGATCAACTACCGCATGGTGCTGGCGCCGTTCAACACGCCGGCGTTCAACGATCAGGTGGCCAACGTGAACGCGATCACGCGCTTCGTGCTGGTGCTCCCCGACATGATCGCGATTTTCTTCGCCTTCTCGATGATGTACAAGGCGATGTATGCGCTGCTGCCAGCCGACGACGGCGCTGGCAGTGCGGCCGATGAGTTCTGGCGGCTGCTGGCCCGGCGTGAAGAGTCGCTGGCCGAAGGGGCCGCCGCGCTGGCTGCCGGCGATGTGCAGAGCCGCGCCGCGCGTCAGGCGCGGGAAGAGTTCGGGCTGAGCTGACGGCGGAGCGAGGCACCTGACGTTGTGCCCGACAACGTCTGGTCTTCGCGGCTCCCGCTGTCCCGCAACCTGTTCGTGACGCTGGCGTGATACGGCTGTCTCCGATTCTTCGGCCGGTCCTTTGTATGTTCGCGGTGCACAACGATCGCCTGTCTGATCGTTTCATACGCGACACATCTCCATACAGAGGACGCCGGTTCCATGCGCTACCCCTCCAGCTTCCCGACGCGCGCACTGCTTGCCTCGTGCAGCCTGCTCGTCGCCGCGTGCAGTGACGATTCCACCACCAATGTGCAGCCGGTCGCACCGGTCGCGCTCAAGAACCAGTCGGTCACGCCGGCGTTGCTCAAGTCGCTCGTTCCCGGCGTTGAGATCTACAGCTTGGTCAGCAGCGACGACGTGTTGCCCGGCTCGCCGAACTTTCGCTTTGGCGGCTCAGCCGACGGCGCCGGCTTCATCAAGAACACCGATGGGTCGTTCACGGCGCTCGTAAACCACGAGGACAACTTCGCCGTCTCGCGTGTCCGTTTCGATAAGGACCTGAAGCCAATCTCGGGCGACTACGTCGTGAATTCGACGGCCGGTCGTTACCGTCTCTGCTCGGCTTCTCTGGCCACCGTTGCCGAGCATGGCTTCAGTGCTTTCATCACCGCCGGCGAGAGCAACGAAGAGTCGGAAATTCTCGCGGTGGATCCGTCGGGCGCCGCCAATACGCCCAAGTACCTGTCGGCCTTCGGCCGTTTCAACGCCGAGAACGCCGTACCGCTTCCCAAGGTGGCGTTCCCGAACCGCACGGTCGTCATCATCGGCGACGACGATTCGGGCGCGGAAGGGGGCCAGGTGGCCATGTATCTCGCGAACACCGTGGGCGATCTCGACAACGGCAACTTGTACGTGCTCGCACGCGCCGATAACAACACGCGCGAACGCGACATGGTGATCGGCCAGACGTATCCCGTGCAGTTTCGCCAGATCACCGGCCAGAAGACGCTGACGGGCCGTCAGGTCAACCTGGCTGGTGCGGCGCTCAACGCGGTGCGCTTCGCGCGCGTCGAAGACGTGGACTACCGCAAGGGCTCCGATGTCAACAACCGCGAGATCTACTTCGTGGCGACCGGCCAGAACAACACGGGCGTCAACGCCGACTATAGCCGCTCGAAGTACGGCCGCGCCTATCGCCTGCGCCTCGATGCGAGCAACCCGCTGCAGGGCACGCTGGAAGTGATCGCCGACGGCGACGACAAGTCGGCCACAAACGCCGCGCGCGTGTTCCAGAACCTCGACAACATCTTCGTCGGCCAGAACTACGTGTACCTGCAGGAAGATGACAACGGCTATGGCGATGAAACGCACGATGCCTACATCTACCAGTACAACATCGCGACGCGTGAGCTCAAGCCGGTGCTCGAGATGGATCACCGCCGTACGATGTCTGACGCCGCGCTGTACAACGCGGTCGGTGGACGCCCGGCCGGCAAGGCCGGTTGGGAATTCGGCGCCATGCTCGACATGTCCACCATGCTCGGTCAGGACAACACGTTCATGATTGCGCTGCAGCCGCACTCGTGGCGTGGCACGAAGTACCAGGGGGTGGATGGCGGCACCGTGCGGCCGACCGAGAATCAGGCCAGCATGCTGGTCTTGGTGAAGGGCCTGCCGCGCTAATCCGCACGATTTCCTGATTACCTGCCGGCCCGGGGCTCTGCGCTCCGGGCCGGTCATCATTCGCCCAACTATGAAGACCCGATCGTATCTGTTCACGCTGGCCTGCGCGGCAGCGATGGGTGCCTGTGGTGGTACCAACACCGATGCCGTCTCGACACCCGGCGCGACCACGGCGAGCGACGATGCGCGCGCCATGCAGACCATCGTCGTGTGGCGCGCGCACGTCGATACACTGGCTCATCGCATCGCGCAGTTGGACTCGGCAGCGGTTGCGCTACGAACTGACGCCGATGTCCCGCGTGTACGGACGGCATTCGTCGATGCGCGTCGTGCGTTCAAGCTCGCCGAACTGGCGCTGGAGTACTACACGCCGACGACCGCCAAGGAGATGAACGGCCCGGCGCTGCCGGAGGTGGACGACGAAGAAGGCCCGGAGGCGGTCTTTCCGCCGACGGGATTTCAGGTGATCGAAGAAGCGCTGTATGGCGATGCGCCGGTCAGCGAGCGGGAGGCGATCACCCGGGAGACGGGCACGTTGCGTCCGCTGGTCACGCGAGCCCAGACGATGATGGGCGCGCAGCACGCCTCCGACGCGCATGTGTGGGATGCGGTGAAGCTGGAGCTGGCGCGCATCGCGACACTCGGTCTCCCGGGATTCGATTCTCCGGTGGCGGGGCATTCGCTGGCTGAGGCGGACGTCGCGCTCGAGAGCATCGTGCGGTCGCTGGCCCCATACCGCACCGCTGACAGCACCTGGTCGCACCTGGATTCGCTGCTGGCCGAGGCACGCACGATGCTGCTGGCGACGAGCGATCGTGACACGTTCGACCACTTCACCTTTCTGTCACAGCGGCTCATTCCTCTCGGCCGCGCGATGCAGCAGGTGCGCCTGTCGATGGCGATCGGCGTGCCGGCGGAACGTCGGGCGTTCCGCATGGATGCGGCCACGGTGTTCGACAGCGCCGCCTTCGATGTCATGGGCTTCGCACCGATCGATGCGACGCCGGGCACACCCGCGCAGATCGCGCTCGGGGAGCGGCTCTTCCACGACACGCAGCTGTCCGGCGACGGCACGCGCGCGTGCAGCAGCTGTCACATGGCCGAGAAGGCGTTCACCGATGGACTCGCGGTGAACCGCGCCCGGGGCGGTGCGCCACTGGCGCGGAATACGCCCACGGTCATCAACAGTGGCCTGCAGCTGGGCTCCTTCGCGGACCTCAGGACCACGTATCTCGAAGACCAGGTCACGGATGTGGTCGAGAACGTGGACGAAATGCATGGCAGTTTGTCCCGCATCGCGGCCCGGCTCGCGACCGACACGTCGGTCGTGGCCCGCTTCCGCGTGGCCTTTACAAACGTCCCGGCGCACACGGACTCCGTGGTGACCGCCGCGCAGATCCGGACCGTGCTGGCGGCCTATCAGCGGAGCCTGACGCGGCTGAATTCACCGGTGGACCGGGCGCTGCGCGGTGATGTGGCCGCTCTGTCCGACCAGGAGCGGCGCGGCTTCAATGTGTTCGTGGGCAAGGGGAAGTGCGCCACCTGCCACTTCATTCCCCTCACCAACGGCACCGTCCCGCCCGCCTATCGGAAAGCCGAGGTGGAAGTGCTCGGCACGCCGTCACGCGCGGTCATCGCTAACGCCACGATTGATCCTGATCTTGGTCGCTATCGACTGACCCGCGCTGAGCCGCACCGCTACGCGTTCAAGACGCCGTCCCTTCGCAACGTGGCGCTGACGGCGCCGTACATGCATAACGGGGTGTACCGCACGCTCGAGGCCGTCGTGGACTTCTACAACCGCGGCGGCGGGGCCGGCATCGGGATTCAGCTCGATCACCAGACGCTGCCTCCCGATCCGCTGCGTCTGACCACGACCGAGCAGCGCGACCTGGTGGCGTTCATGCGAGCGCTGACGGATACGACCGGCACGCAGCGGCGGTAGCGCAGACACCCGGGGCGCCGAACGGAGCCCCGGCCCCAGCTCCCAGCACTGGCGCCCAGCCCGTCGAGAACCCAGACTCCACCGGTCGACATTCTCACGCCGGGTCTCGTATGGCTACGCTGATTGCCCCCGAAACCGCCGCGGCCAGCACGCGCGCTTTTCCTGCTCAGACCAGTCGCCCGTGGGGCCGACCGCGTGGCGCACGCCATGGCATCGGTCACCACGAGCTGACCGGGCAATATCGGATCGACCTGCGCGATCAGGCGCCCGATCTGTTCGAGGATGTCAGTGCGCTGGACTGGTCCACGCTCCGCTGGCAGGACGTGGGGCGCCCGTATCGCACCGAGAAGTGGTCGAGCGCGCGGCGGAGCTACGAGCAGACGCATCAGCAGCCGCTGCCGATTGCCGACGGCTGGCGCCTGTTCAACACGGCGTTCCACCAGTTCTTCCTGACCGACGTGCCCGAGGCGCAGAGCCAAGCGAAGGCGCAATTCGGTGCGGCCCTGTCGCGGCTGGACCTGCATGAGGCCAAGGAGGCCCTGCAGGACATCGCCTATCTGGCGGTATGGAACAAGATCATGCGGGTGGAAGACGCGGTGTGGGATCCCCGCGGTAAGCGGGCCCTGTTTGCCGGTCTCAATGTGAAGAAACCGCGCATTCTCTTTCTCGGGGCGGCCGATGGCTACGAGGCGATGCAGCTGGCGGCGATGTATCCGGGCGGCGAGATCGTGCTGGTGGACTACGACGCCTTCTGCGCCACCGACCGCTTCGGCAAGTTTCCGCTCGACTATCCATTTCTGGGCGTCGATCCAACCACGGGCCACCAGCGCGTGTGGTACCGCGACGAGATGCCGATTCACTTCGAGGTTGCCGACATTCGCGACCTCACGTACGGCAAGGAATTCGATGTGGTGGTCTCGATCGGGCTGCTGGAGCATTTTCCCGACGCGCACAAGGCGGAGTGCCTCGAGATGCACCGGCGCTTTCTCAAGCCGGGCGGCACGGTGGTGATGACGACCCCGCGCAATCAGTTCAAGTCGCGCGTGTTCTACAACTTGATGGCCGACTGGATGAATCACGGCTACCGCGAATTGATGGACGTGCACCAGATGGGGTTGTACTGCCATGAGAACGGCTTCGATATTCAGCGGGCCGGCGTCATCAAGGCGCACAACGGGTTGGTAATGACACTGCGGTAGCAATGCAGCACGGTCGTTCGTTCATGCAGGTCGTGGTTTCACTTCGAACATCGGACTACGTGTGACTCTCCTCTCTCGTTCGCCGCGTGTCCTCGCGGTCGTCGTGGCGCTGGTGCAGGCCTTCGGGCCGGCCGTGGCGCAGGCGCAGTACCGGCAGCCGCCGCAGCCCATCGCACAGATTCTCGATCAGCCGGCCACCCCGCTGGTGCAGATGAGCCCCGACCGTCAGCGGCTGCTGCTGCTGGAACGTCCGGCGCTGCCGCCGATCAGTGACGTTGCTGCCTTCGAATATCGGTTGGCTGGATTGCGCTTCGATCCGAAAACCAGCGGCCCCACGCGCGGCCAGAGCTATACGGGGCTCTCGCTGCAGGCGGTCACCGGTGGTGCTGCGCGCAAAATTCAGGCGGCGATTCCCGCCGGCGCCAGCATCGAGAACGTGTCGTGGTCGGCCGACGGCCAGAAGATCGCCTTCACGGTGACGAGCGATGACGCGATCACGTTGTGGCTGGCCGATGTGGCGACAGCACAGGCGAAGCCGCTCACGCCGCAGCGCCTCACGGCGATTCTGGGCAATCCGTGTGCATGGGTCTCCACCGCCTCGCTGGCCTGCACGTTCGTGCCAACGACGCGCGGTGCGGCCCCGGCCGTGACGACCACGCCGGACGGACCGATCGTGCAGGAAGCGCTCACCGGTCGCAACGACCGCGCCGCCACGTATCAGGATCTGCTCAAGAGCCCGTTCGACGAAGCAATCTTCGAACATTACGGCACGAGTCAGCTGGCGCTCGTGACGCTCGACGGCACCGTCAAGCCCCTCGGCGCCCCAGGGATGCGCACCGATGTCAGCGCGTCGCCCGACGGTCGCTACCTGCTGGTGAGCACGCTGTCGCGTCCGTTCTCCTATA
>JARIEV010000187.1 GCA_031127225.1 Gemmatimonadota bacterium
ACCCCCAACGCCCCGAGGGTACCGGACACGGACGAGGGGGTCCCGGCCGTCCAGTTGGTCCAGATCTGCGCGTGTGCCGTGGCGGGCAGCGCGGAGAGCGCGAGGCCGGCAGCGAGTGCGATGCGCGAGAACGAGTTGGTCATGCGGAGTCCCGATCAATTAGGTGTGCCGGGACAACTTCCCGGCGTTCGGGAACATGTGTTGCACGATTCGTGCCGGAGTGGTCCGTGGTGCCGGCGGCATCGGTCGGGAGGAATATTGTCGAGGCAGCCGCCGCGTGCCATCCCGCCTCCGCTAAGGGCCAACCGTATGCTCGGGCCCGCCGTCTCGAATGGTCGAGCCCGCCGATTGTAGCGGGCTCGACCGCTCGTTCGCTGATGGGGCGCGCTTGGCGATGGACCGGGTGGGGGTCGGCTGGTCCCGTTCGGTCCCGCGATTTCCCGCCAATAGAGGCGCGCATCCAACACCACAGTGTGGCGGGCGCGCAACGGTTCAGGCTAGGCCGCTTCGATGGATTCCAGCAGTTGCTGCCGCTGCAACAGCTGCGTGAACCGCCCGCCGAGGGCCACCAGCTGGTCGTGCGTCCCCTGCTCGACGATGCGCCCGTGGTCGAGCACGAGAATGTGATCGGCCTCGCGGACGGCACTGGCGCGGTGTGAGGTAATGACCGCGGTCCGGCCCCGGAGCGCCGTGCGGAGCTCGTGCAGGATGGCGGCCTCGGTCTGGGTATCCACCGCGGACAGCGCGTCGTCGAGCAGCACGATGCGCGGGTGGCGGGCGAGTGCTCGGGCGAGGGCGGCGCGCTGCTTCTGTCCGCCGGACAGGTTGATCCCGCGCTCGCCGAGCCGGGTGTCGAGGCCGTCGGGGAGGGCGGTGATGGTATCGCGCAGCTGGGCAATGCCGGCGGCGGCATGCAGGTGGGCGGCGTCGGGGGTGTCGAGCCCGTACCCGACGTTGTCGCCGATGGATTCGCTGAACAGCAGTGCTTCCTGCGGCACGTAGCCGATCTCGGCGCGCAGGGTCGCGAGGGGGAGCGCGCGGACGTCGATGCCGTCCACAAACACCTCACCAACCTGCGGATCAAAGAGGCGCGGAATGAGGTCAAGCAGGGCGCTCTTGCCGGAGCCGGTGGCGCCGACAATGGCCAGCGTACCGCCGGCGGGCAGGTAAAACGAGATGTCCCGCAGCACCCAGCGTGTCGGCGTGGTCGCGACGGCGGTCTCGTCCGCCGGCGCCGGATAGCGAAAGGACACACCGCGGAACTCCACCGCACGTCCCGCCGGCGCGCGTTCGGCGGCGGCGGGGGCGGGAAATCCGGCGGTGCCGGCATCGGCGACCGCGAGCGGCTGCGCGTCGAGAATCTCGAGGATGCGGATCATCGACGCGGCGGCGCGCTGCAGGAGGTTGGTGGTCCAGCCGAGGGCGATCAGCGGCCAGGTGAGCTGCGTGAGATAGATGCCGAACGCGACGTACCCGCCCACGGTCACGGCGCCGTCGATGAGCAGCCGCCCGCCGATGCCGATCGTGACGGCGCCGGCCAGTCCGGCCAGCAAGGCGAAGCCGGGATTCATGATGCCGGAGAGCGTGGCCAGTTGCATGTTCGCGGCGAGGTACGCCTCGCCCAGCGCGGAGAACCGTGCCGTCTCGGCCTCCTCCTGACGGTAGGCGCGCACCACGCGCACGCCGGCGAGATTTTCCTGCGCGCGGGTGGTGAGGTGTCCGAACTGCGCCTGCACGCGTTCGAAGCGCTCGTGCACGCGGCGCCCCAGCCGCAGCATGAGCACGGGCAGACCGAGCATCGGCAGTAATGCGATGGCGGTGAGCGACGGACTGATGCGGAGCATCATGATCATCGCGAACAGCGCGCCGGCGATGGTGTTGACCAGGTACATCACGGCCGGGCCCGCCCCCATCCGCACCGCACTCAGGTCGTTGGTGAGCCGCGCCATGACATCGCCCGTGCGCCAGCGCGCGTACCAGGCGGCATCGAGCGTGACGAGCCGGGCGAAGAGGTCGTGGCGGAGATCGGTCTCGATGTGGCGACTCACGCCATTGAGCAGGAGGCGCATGACAAAGCGCAGCCCGCCACTGGCGAGCGCGGTCGCGACCATCAGGATGCCGAGCTGCAGGATGGTGCCGCGGTCGGCCCCGGCACGGATGGCATCGACGCCGCGCTGGAGCAGCGTCGGCACGAGGCTGGCGAGCAGAGCCGCCACCACCACCGACGTCAGGCCGACCGCAACTTGCCACCGGTATGGGTGGTAGTAGGGGAGCAGCCGTCGCAACGCGCGATGCGGCGGCGTCGCTGGCACGGTGTGCTTACTTGCGGTCATCCTTTTTCACTCCAGACGGCGCGGCCGACCGCGGCCTGCCGGTCATTCTCCCAGAGGTCTTCACATGCGTGAATATACCCGAGCGTCACGGCCCACGATGCGCCTGCGCTCCGCCCTATCCATGGTGACGCTCGCGGCCTTCGCTGCGTGCGGCGGCGAGTCGCGCCCCGAGACGGCGGCTGTGAACGCGAGTGTGAACGCGGATAGCGCGGCGGGTCGCGACCTCGCGATGGCACCGCGCGATTCCGTGCAGCCGCAGTTGCAGGATGTGCCCGCCCCACCGCCACAGCCGGCGCCGGTGGAGGCCGCGCCCGCACCGCCGCCGGCCCCGAAGCCACGCGCGCCGCGACCGGCGCCGCGTCCGGCGCCAGCGCCCGCTCCTGCCCCGGCCGCCGCGCCCGCAGCCGCCCCGGCGGCGCCCGCAGCCCCGGTCACGGGTGTGATCGCGGCTGGCACATCGCTGCGCTTTGCGGCCAGCAGCACGGTGTGCAGCAACACGGCGGCGGTGGGTGATAAGTTCACGGCCACGCTGGATGCGCCGGTGACGGCCACGAATGGCCTCGTGGTGCCGGAAGGCGCGGCGGGCACATTTGAGGTGACCGAGGCGAAGACAGCGAAGAACTCAAACGACGCCACGACGCTGACGGTGAAGCTGGTGTCCGTGACGTACGGCGGCCGCACCTATCCGATGGACGCGGTGGTGCAGTCGGCGGCGACGGAGCGCGTGCGCAGCACCAGCACAGCCAGTGACGCGAAGAAGGTGGCCGGCGGTGCGATCCTGGGCGCCATCGCCGGGCAGATGATCGGCAAGAACACGAAGGGCACAGTGATCGGCGCGGCCGCCGGCGCGGCAGCAGCCACGGCGGCGGCGGCGGCCACGGCGAACTTCGACACGTGCCTCAACACGGGCGCGCGGATCAGCGTGACGCTGAGTGAGGCGGTGACGGTGAAAGGGGAAGAGGAGCGGTGACTGCGACGGGCGTTAGGAAATGACGGCGTTAGCAGATCGACGCGGTTGCGTTCTAACGCAGTTAACTCCTGACGCGGTTGCTTCCTGACGTTGTTATGTCCTGACGCCGTTGCATCCTGACGCCGTTGCATCCTGACGCCGTTAGGATGTACCTGCGTTAATAGGCAACGGCGTTAGGAGTGAACGGCGTTAGTACAAAACGGCGTTAGTACACAACGGCGTTAGAAGGCAACGGCGTACCTTGGGGGTCAGTACCCCACCGCCGCGCCGCTGCGGCGGGGTTCTGGCTGCCCTTCCCATCCCCCTTTCACCCGCATGATCGCGTTGATGTTCACCAGCGAGCGTTGCTTGCGCAGGCCGTACCCCATTGTGCGCAGGGAATCGAGCACGGCGGGGGCGATGCCGCCGTCTTCGTACGTGAGGGAGTCGGGCAGGGCCTGATGGTGTACCCGCGGCGCGCGCATGGCGTCGGCCAGCGTCATGCGGTGATCGATGACGTTGAGAATCACCTGACTCGTGCCCGTGATGATCGTGGGGCCGCCGGCGGCGCCGACGACCAGCAGCACCTGGCCGGCGCTGTCGAGCACGATCGTCGGCGACATCGCGCTCAGCATCCGCTTGCCCGGCTGGATCGCGTTCTGTTCGCCCTGCACGAGGCCGAACATGTTCGGGGTACCCGGCTGCACCGCGAAGTCGTCCATCTCGTCGTTGAGCATGAAGCCGGCGCCGCGCACCCACACGCCGGATCCCCACGAGTTGTTGAGCGTGGTCGTCGTGGCGACGGCGTTGCCCTGCGCATCCACGACCGAATAGTGCGTGGTGTGCTCCGGCTCGCGTGCCGCCTGCGCCATGGCCGGCTCGAGCGCCTTCGTGGCCGCGGCACGCGTGTCGTCGATCGTGGCGGCGAGCGCCTTCGCGTACGACTTGCTCGTGAGCTGCGCGAGGGGCACGGTCACGAAGGCGGGGTCGCCGATTTTCACGTTGCGGTCGATGAAGGCGCGCTGATACGCGCTCCCCACCAGATGGAACCAGCGAGTGCTGCCGTAGGCGGGCGTCGCGGGCGTCTGCTCGATGATGTTGAGTGCTTCGGTCATCGTCACGCCGCCCGAGGACGACGGGGGCATGGCCAGCAGGGTGTGTCCGCGATACGTCGTGCGGATGGGCTCGCGCCACGCGGGCGTGTACGCCTTGAGGTCGGTGCGGGTGATGATGCCGCCGCCGCGCCGCTGTTCGGCCACGAGGGAGTCGGCAATCCATCCGGTGTAGAACGCGTCCGCGCCACGGTCGGCGATGGCCTGCAGGGTGCGCGCGAGGTCGGGCTGGGTGAGGCGCGCGCCCGCGGCGAGCGCGGTGCCATTGGGGAAGTACGGCGTGCCCTGACTGTTGCGCGTGACCATCGCGGTGGCGCGTTCCATCGAGCCGGCCAGCGCGGTGTCGATCACGAAGCCGTCACGGGCCAGCGCGATGGCGGGCTGCATGACGCGCGCGAGCGGCAGCGTGCCGAACTTGGCAAGCAGGGCGGTGAGTCCGGCCACCGCCCCCGGCACGCCGCTGGCCAGGTGGCCTTCGATGCTGCGGTCGGTGACCTTACCGTTGGCATCCACGTACATGTTGCGCGTGGCGGCCAGCGGGGCCACTTCGCGGTAGTCGATGGCCGCGGTGCGGCCGTCGGCCATGTGCACCACGGTGTAGCCACCACCGCCGATATTGCCGGCTTCAGGCCACGCCACGGCCAAGGCGAATCCGAGCGCCACGGCGGCATCCACCGCGTTACCGCCGGCCTTCAGAATCTCGGCGGCGGCGGCGCTGGCCTCGGGGCTGTTGCTCACCGCCATCGCCTGCGCGGCGAACGTGGCGCGCGCCCCGGCCGGCAGGCGCCACCCGTCGGGGAAGTGGGCCGCCACACGCGACGGATCGATCGGCGCGCCAGCGGTCGTGCCGGTCCCCTCAGCGGTGGCCGGTGCGCGGTCGGCGCACGCCGCCAACAGCGCACAGCTGATCGTGGTGCCCACCACGCGCCTGATGGCACGCTGCGTGGCGCGATGCATCGCGCCAGGTGTGGCGTTGCGGACGGAGCGGCGACAAACGGTCATGCGTGCCTCGGGGAGCGGGGTAATCCGGGGGCGTGATCAGGGAATGACGGAGCGCACGAGCTCAAACGGCACCGCTACCGGCGCGCGCCGAAGCCGAAGCGCAGCGAGGCGCGGGTGGTGCGGGCGCGCCACGTGCGGCCCACCCCGTCGGGGAGGTTGGCGGTGGCGTGCCATCCCATCCCGAACTCCTGCACCAGTGAGACATGCAGGCTGCTCGAGAGGCCGTACGCGAAGCCCGCGCCGAGTGTGCCGGTGAGATCGACCTGGCCTTTGTCCGGTCCGAGCGGGGTGCCGCTGTCGCGCTGTTGCATGCCGCGAAAGGCGGTCACGCCGCCGGCGGCTTCAAACAGCGTGTAGAAACCGGCGCCGCCGCCGCTGCGAAACTGCCCCATCAGCGACCACAGCTGCGTCTGGGCCGCACAGGTGGTGTCGCAGGTGGCCACAACGGGAGCGGGCGGCGCCGAGCCCGCCGCGCCGGTGAACGGGACCAACGTGAGATCGATCACGCCGTAGCCCGCCGACACGCCGATGGTGGTGGCCTCATCGAGCGCCTTCTCGAGCGTGCCACGCATCTGCCAGCGGGGATCGGTGCCGAAGGTCCACGTGGAGCGTGTGGCACCGTCGGCGATGGTGTTGAGCACGACGGCGGCGGCGCCACCGGAGAACCACCAGCCCGCGTCGGGCGCCCGCCGCGCGGGACGGCCGCGGATCTGCGCCGGCAGCGTCGACGCCGACAGGCCGCACAGCATCAGTGCGATCGCCGCGAGACGATGGGCGCTGACCGGACGGCACGCGGGTTGCGATTCGCGCATGGCGACTCCTAAGTTTGACGTGAGACGCACAGCGGATCTCCGCACGGCGCGCCGTACGTCGCAACATACTCCGCGCAGCCCGCGCCAGACAGCCGAGCGCGCGATGGCACTCCAACCCGATCCTGTGCCCGCACTGACGCTGGATACTCGCGTCACGGAACGCCGCAATCCGCGCACCGTGGACATCGATCTCGCCTCGCCGCTCGCGATCGTGGATCTCATCACCGCCGAGGACCGCGGCGTCGTGGAGGCTGTCGCCTCCCAGCGCGAGCCGATCGCCGAGGCGATCGCCGCGATCGAGGCGGCCTTCCGCCGCGGTGGACGCCT
>JARIEV010000188.1 GCA_031127225.1 Gemmatimonadota bacterium
CCACCCTGCACGGCAAGGCGCAACACCGAGCTTTCCACCGCGAGGGTATCAATGCGCACGTGACCGGAATCGAAGTGCACCACGGCGCTTCCGCCGAAGAGACGCGCGTCGGCCACCCGCGAAAACTGGTCGACCGTGGCCCGCAGTGGTCCGTACACCGTCTCGGGAGTGGCCCCGTTCATGTCGACGGTCCCGATCATCGAGAGCGACGTAACCGGAAACCGGTTGTCTCCGAGCAGGTTCTGCAGATTGCCACCGCGCACGCGCCACGCGCCGGTGGCGCCCATTGACGGCTCGAGTGCGTCGGCGGAGCCGGTGAACGACAGTTCGCCCCCTTCGCCAGCCAGCGTGGTCTGCACCTCGAAGCGATCGGCCATCCCCGCCGCCTTGATCCGTCCCACGGCTGAGCCGCGTAACGGCAGCGTGGGATACGACCGGGACATCGTGGTGTACGAGAGCGGCGACGCCTGCATGTCCACGTCGAACTTCACGCCCTCGGTGACGAGGGTGAAGTGGCCGTCGCCGGTGAAGCGCGACGGCAGACCGGGGCCGTCGAGATGCTCGATGTCGGCCTTCGTGAATGAGGCGTCGTACCAGAGCGAGTCGAGGCGCACCGTGCCGCGCGCAAAACCGTTCAGCTCAGGGAAGAGCGGATTCACGAAGCGCGGTGTGCGCATGTCGAGCTGTTGGATCTCGAGATCGACACCCTTCAGGATTGCCTCCGCCGGCGTGAAGATGTCGACCACACCCCGGACGCGTGCCCGCGAGATCGCACCCGGTACGTGCGCATCGGCAAACGTCAGCTGCGCATCGTCCAGCCGCCAATCGGTCACCGGTCCACCGCGGGCCACCACACGCCCGGTCACATTCCCCTTCCAGTCGTACGGAAACGGCTCGCCGTTGAACCAGCGCAGCAGCTCGGTGTTGGCCGGCTCCAGATCGAGCGCCACGTCGTCTACGCGCAGGACCGGTCCACCGACGGCGAACGTCATCCGGCCACGCAGACGGGAGCGGAGAGAGCGCGCGTCCATGTCGCGCAGGCCGTACTCGATGATCGACAGATTCGCCGGATCGTTCTTGATGGTGATGAACGTGCGGCCGCCGCCGGTCCACGGCAGCGTCTCGTCAATCCACGCCATATCCGACATCGCGACGCTGTCGCCCTGCAGCCGCACGTCGTAGCGCACCGGCAGCCCGCTCCCCCACACCACTTTCGCAGTCCCGTGCGCACCCGAACGGGCCAGCTGGAAGCTTACGTCGTCCATCCAGAGCGAGTCGGCGACTTTGCGCACGGTGCTCTTCATGTTGCGGAACCAGAACGGCGGATACACCCAGACCACGTCCATCTTCTGCAGCGCCAGCCGGATACCGACCGAATCCGGCTCCGCCAGCCGCGTCCGCCCCAGCGCGAGAGAGCCGCGCACGAAGCGATACACGCGGACGAAGCGGTTGCCATCGCGGCGCACCTCGCCGTCGAGCCGCGTGAGGTTATACGTCAGCGCGCTGTCGCGCTTCGCTCCCTTGAGCGTATCGGAAAGCGCCCAAGGCAGCCGCACCGTGAACGTGGCCTCGCGGATCGTGGCCGTGTCGATCACGACATACTCGCCGAAGCGACTCGCCGGCCTCGCGCGTGCGGACGGCGCCTTACGCAAGGCGCGCTTCCAGTTCCAGTCGTCGTTGCCGTAATCCACGATGCTGAGGACGGGGCGCGTCACGTCGAGCGATTTCACGATGATCCGCCGGTCGAGCAGGTCGCGCGGATCGTAGGTCACCGTGATGGGACCGGTACTCAGGAACGGGGCGCCGTCCGGTGTGCGGATATCGATCGAATCCACGGTGATGCCGGTGAACAGCGTCCCACGCACCTTCCCCACGTACAGCCGACCGGGCAGACTGCGCGCCAGAATCGGCGTCACCGCACGCATGATCAGCGCCCGCCCACCATCGGTCTGCGTGAGCGCCGCGATCCCGCCGAGCACCAGTGCCACGAGCGAGAGCAGCACGCCGGCCGTGGCGAGGACGATGGTGCGCCGGCGTACGCGGCGCGGCGCGCGGCTGGTCGTCGTGGGAGGTGCGATGGGCCCGGACATCAGAACGCCTGCCCGATCCAGATGCTGGGATTGAGACGCCCGACGAAACCGATCCGACGCGTCGGTCGGAAACTGTTCGGACAGCCGCCAGCCGCCTGCGTGGGCGGCCCGCCCGGAACGCCGGACGCCTCCACGCGGAGGGTGTTGCCGGGGCTCACGCAGTACAGTGGGGCGATGCCGGCCTGCAACGGGGCGTTGAAGTACGCAGCGCCAGCCGGCAGGCTGTAGCCATTGTAGCCCAGATCCACCCGGATAGACCCGAACGGCGAGGCCACGCGCAGCCCCATCCCGGGCGTGATCTTCACCGTAGGTCCTTCCTCCGACAGCGACTCCGCCTTCGAGGACGCGCCCCGGTTCCACAGCCGACCCGCGTCGGCAAACAGGGCGATCTGCAACAGCTTGGGCGCGATCGGACTGGGCAGCTGCGCCTCGAGATTGCCAACCACGAGCGTATTGCCCCCCGTGGGCACCACACGTTCGGTCACCGCCAGCGAGTCGGTGCGGAAGTAGCGCTCGCCATTCACCACAACGGGTTGGTAGCCGCTCACGATGTACACGGCCGGTCCGAGTTCGTTCTGCCGGAAGCCGCGCACCGTGGTGGGGCCGCCCGCGTACAGGCGCTCCTGCGGCGGGATGAAGCCGCCGATCGTGGGCGTCGTGCCGCCGCCGTACACCACCCCGCCGCGCACGTGTGCCGTGAGCGTCGCACCGCCGCCGAGGGCATGATACCAGGAGACGTCCCCCGTCCCGCGATTGAACTGCTGCGTGCGGTCAGAGCCAATCAGCGTGCTCGCGTGCCGTACGTTCAGCCGGACCGTGGTGCCACCCGTGGGACGCAGCCGATCGTTCGCCCGCTCACGGACGATGGAGTACTCGAGGGCGGCCAGACGGTTGTTGCGTTGCAGGAAGCTACGCGACTCGGTATCGCACGCGTTGAACACCGCGCAGAAGAAGGCCGGCTCCGCCTCGGTGCGCCCGAGTTCCACCTGATACACCAGCGTGCTCGGGACACGCACGCCAGGGAACGGGTCCGTCACAGACAGCGCGCCGCCGATGGGTGTTCGGCGCAGATACGCCTTGTACTCGGAGAGCGTGGAACTGAACAGCGTCAGCGACGGCACGCGCGTCTGGTTGGCGCGCACCGGCTGCCGCACGGTCATCGACGTGAAATAGTTCAGCGTGCGGCTGTAAGGATCACTCCGTGCCTGCCCCTGACAGAGATTCGGGGCGCCGTCGAGCGGATCGCCGATGCCGATCTTGCTCACGCGACCGGTCAGCTCAAGCCGCTGCGCAAAGGGGAGGAAGTCGCGGTCGGTGAGCGATCCCTGCATGCGGAAGCAGTCGAGCGTGGCCCACCCCAGTCCGCCGCGCGCCGCCCAGCGGTCTCCCTCAACGAGGCGGACCACCAGATTCACGATCGAGTCGCCCGGCGGCTGGATGCTGTCTGGCTGCAAGTCGACCCGCTGAAAGGCGTCGGTCTGGTAGAGATTGCGCTGCGCATCGATGATGGCGCGTGCCGAGTACCAGTCGCCCGGCGTCAGCGCCATCGCGCGCCGCACGGTGGCGTCAGAGACGCGGCGCTGGTCCCGTCCGGCATCCACCTCGAGCGCGATGCGACCGAGCTTCGCGCGCACTCCCGGCACCACCGACACATCGACCTCGGCGGTGTGCTGCGCCGTGTTGGTGGTGTACGCCACCAACGCTTCGGCCTGCGGCCATCCGGTATTGCGCAGACGCCGCACGAGGGTATCCCGCCCCGCCTCGAGGGCGCCGCGATCGAAGACCCCGCCCACGGCGAGGGGGAAATCGTGCGCCGCCTCACGCACCTCGGGCTCGCGGTCGATCCCGCGCAGCGCAAGCGCCGTGATGCGCATTGGATCGCCTTCGACAATCGTAAACGTGATGTCGATCACCCCGCGACGGACGGTCGTCACGACCGTGTCCACGCGCACATCAGGGAATCCGCGGCGCCGGTACAACGTCTCCAGACGCTGCACGTCGCGCGCGAACTCCACCGGATCGAGGCACCGCCGCTCACCGATCAGCGGCAGCCCGGCAAACGAGGAGGGCGTGGTGGCCACGGTCGCGGCCAGCGCGGCGGCAGCATACTCGCGATTCCCCGCAAATCTGAGCGCACGAACCTCACGGTCGCCACGATCGCAGGAGAGATCCTGGGCGGCGGCCGGACGCGCGACCGAAATGACTGCGAGCGCGAAGAGGAGATGGACGAGAGGTCGCACGTTCTATAGCCTTGAAGCTCACGCGAGACCGCCCCTCAGTCAACCGCACATGCCCTCGATTCGCCCGTCACGTTCGCTCCGCACGCTGCTCCTGCTGTCCGCCGTGCTCGGCGGCTGTGGCGGCAGCGGCGACGCCCCCGCCGACCGTCACGTGCTCATCGACTCTCGCGACTGGTACGACCCGCGCTCGCTTGATCCGGCGAATGCCACCGACGTGCCCAGCGGGCGCGCCGTGGCCTATCTGTTCGACGGGCTCACCCGCTTCACGCCGGGCGGACAGGTGGAGCCGGCGCTCGCCACGTCATGGGACGTCTCGCCCGACGGCCTACGCTACACCTTCCATCTGCGCACCGACGTGCGCTTCCACGACGGACGGCCGCTGCGCGCCGGCCACGTGGCGCGGTCGTTCCGCCGCGTCCTCGACCCGGCGACCAAGGCAGGCACGGTATGGCCGCTGTACCCCATCCGGGGCGCCCGGGCCATCGCCGACGGCACCGGCACCATCCTCGGCGTGGACACACCCGACGACTCCACCGTCGTCATCACGCTCGACGCGCCCTTCGCGATCTTCCCGAAACTGCTGGCCATGCCGGTGGCGTCGGTGGTCCCGGATTCGACCGGCCCCGACTTCAGCGAACACCCGATCGGGTCAGGGCCCTGGCGTCTCGTGGAATGGAAGCACGACGATTACCTGAAGTTCGCCCGCAACCCGGAGTACTTCGGCGGCGTGCCATCCATCGACACGCTGATCGCGCGGATCATCCCCGAACCGTCCACTGCCGTGGCTGAGTTCGAAAGCGGCACGGTGGATATTTTGTACGTCCCGGAAGACCAGACGCGCGCGTGGGAAAACACCGACGCGCAAAAGGCGACGATGGTGAGCGCCCCCGCGCTCCGGCTCTGGTACATGGGCGTGAACGTGACACGCGGCCCGCTCACGGACGTCCGCGTGCGGCAGGCCATCGCGCATGCGATCGACGTGCCGACGCTGCTCGCCCAACTGCTCGCCGGACGCGGAACCGTGGCCGCCGGCGTGATCCCCCCCTCCCTCGAGGGATTCGATGCGTCGCGCGCGCCGTTCGCGTACGACACGCTCGCGGCACGCCGCCTGATGGCGGCGGCGGGGCACCCGAACGGCATCGACCTCGAGCTGTGGAGTTCCCAGACCGCCCCGATGCCGCGCCTCGCCCAGGCGATCCAGGCGTATCTGGCCGTGGTGGGGATCCGCGTAAAGCTCGTGCAGCGCGACGCGAGCTCGATGCGCGCGGCCGCCCGCGCCGGACAGACGGATCTGGTGGTCAAGGACTGGTACGCCGACTACCCCGACGCAGAAAATTTCCTGTACCCGCTGCTGCACTCCGCCAACGCCGGGGCAGGCGGCAACGTGTCGTTCTTCCGTGACTCGACCTTCGACCGCCTGGTCGACGCGTCACGCCGCGAAGGAAACGCCACCCAACGCGCGGCGCTGTACCGCCAGGCGGATTCCGTGGGCTACGCGCAGGTGGGCATGGTCCCGCTGTTTTTCTACAACGAGGTGTACGCCGTGCAACCGTGGGTGACGGGGTTCGAGGTGCCGGTGATCTTCAACGGGCAACGGTGGACGGGAGTGGGGAGGCGATAGGCGGTTGACGTGGTTTGGATCCTGACGTGGTTTGGATTCTGACGTGGTTTGGATCCTGACGTGGTTTGGATCCTGACGTGGTTTGGATCCTGACGGCGTTAGAATTCAAACGGCGTTAGGATCTTTACGGCGTTAGGATCTTTACGGCGTCAGGATTTTTTACGGCGTTAGGATTTTTACGGCGTTAGGGTCTTGGTGGCGGAAAAATGGTGAGGGGGCGGCGTCGGTTCATGCATATGCTGGGGCATGCCCAACCACTTCAAGTACCGCGTGTACGACGCCGCGCGTGAGCTCAGCCGCGTGGTGCACGAATCGATCGAGGCACTCGACGTCCATCGGGTGCCGGGGCTGCGGGGCCAGTTGCTCGCGTCCGTCGCGTCGATTGCCGCCAACATCGCCGAGGGTGCGGGGGCGGGCTCGAATGCCAAACTGCTCGGACCTATCAGAAATTTTGTGTGCGAGGCATATCATGACACCTGATCGGAGTCTGTATGCCACGCAAACCGAAAGAAACCACAGCGGCCGAGGGGGGTGGCTCGGTGCCCATTCCCGCGGCGTTGCTGGATGAACTGG
>JARIEV010000189.1 GCA_031127225.1 Gemmatimonadota bacterium
TGACCTCGGTGTCCTCGACATCACCGAATGGTTTGGCGAGACGAGCGGGGGGATTCGCACCTACCTGCTCGAGAAGGGCAACTACGTTGCCGCACGCCCTTGGCTGCGTCACACGATGGTGGTGCCGGGCGCCCACGACCAGATTTCCGATGCTGATGGCGTGCGCATGTATCGCCTGAAGGGGCCACCGATTCCGCGTCAGCGCCCCTATCGGTTCATGCTCGCGCCGCGCACCGTGGGGCGCATCATTCGCGAGGAGCGCCCCAGCCTCATCGAAGTCGGCAGTCCGTTCCTGGTGCCGTGGATCGTCCGGCACGCCACGCGCGCGCTCGATGTGCCGTTGGTGAGTTTCTATCACACCAACCTCACGCAACTGCTCACGCCCCGCGGTGGCACTGCTGGACGGGTGCCCAGCGCGCTAATCGACGTGTCGTCGCGATATCTGCGCCGCCTCGACCGGTTGTTTGCGATGACGATCGTCGCCTCCGAGTATTCAGCAACGGAACTGGCGCGGGTCGGTATCGATCGCGTGGCGCACGTGCCGCTGGGCGTCGACCTCAAGTGCTTCACGCCGTCGCGTCGGGAGTACGCCCGCGATACGCGAGACCGGTTCGGTTTGCCGCACGGACCATTGGCGGCGTTCGTGGGTCGATTCGCCGGCGAGAAGGAACTCGATGTCGTACTCGACGGCTGGGCCGAGGTGGAGCGGCGCTGTGGCGCGCGCCTGGCGTTGGTCGGCGCCGGACCGATGGAGGCGCGGCTACGCGCCCACCCGTACGGGTCACGCGTGATCTTCGTGCCCTTCGTGCAAGATCGCGAAGCGTTGGCGGACCTGCTGGCGTCGCTCGATGTGTACGTCGCGGCGGGACCGATCGAGACGTTCGGTCTGTCGGCGATCGAAGCAATGGCCAGCGGCACTCCGGTACTCACGGTCAGCGTCGGCGCGGTCGTGGAGCGCGTGCGCGAGAGTGGCGCCGGTGCGGTGTATGAACTCCGGCAACCGGCGTCGCTCGCCGAAGAGGCGGTGCGGCTCTTTCAGCAGGATCTGGCACTCCTCGGCGCGCGCGGGCGCGCGTACGCCGAAGCGGAGCACAGCTGGAGCACGGTGTTCGATCGGCTGTTCGCGGTGTACCGCTCGGTGTTGGGGCGCTGATCCATGGGAACGCCAGTGGCAACGACGCGGTCGACGGTCAGCGCAGAGGGTCTTCGGCTGGCCCTCTTCACCGATACCTATGCGCCGCAGGTGAACGGCGTGGCCCGTACGCTGGAGCGATTGGCGTCGGTGATCGTGGCACGCGGTGGGTCGGTGCGCGTGTTCACGGCGCACGATCCCGAGTCGTCGGCTGCGGGCGATGTCGAGCAGTTCCCGAGTCGCTCGTTCTGGGCGTATCCGCAGTTGCGGCTGGCGTGGCCGCGGCAGCGTCAGGTGCGCGCCGCGCTCGCCGAGTATGCGCCGACTATCGTGCATGCCGCCACCGAGTTCGGGGTTGGACTGGCGGGACGTCGGGCGGCGCGTGATCTGGGCATTCCCTTCGTGTCGTCGTATCACACGAGCTTCGTGGCCTACGCCGAGCACTATGGGCTCGGGATGCTGGCGCGTCCGGGGTGGCACTTCATGCGCTGGTTTCACAACGGTGGCCTGCGCACGTACTGTCCGACGCAGGCGATCGTGAACGAGGTCAACGCCCGCGGCTTCGAGCGCACGGCGGTGTGGTCGCGTGGCGTCGATGGCGCGCGTTTCTCGCCGACGTATCGCTCGGCGTCACTACGCGAACGGCTCGGGGCAACCGACGACACCCTGGTGCTGTCGTATGTCGGCCGGCTGGCGGCCGAAAAAGGGTTGAACGTCGCCCTCGACGCGCTGGCGCTGGTGGAGCAGGCCCGTCCCGGGAAGGTGCGTTTTCTGGTGGTGGGCGACGGGCCGTATGAGCAGGAGGTGCGGGCCAGGGCGCCACGGGGCACACTCCTCACGGGTAAGCTGCACGGCACGGCGCTGAGCGAGGCGTTTGCGAGCGGAGATGTCTTCTTGTTTCCGAGCACCACGGACACCTTCGGCAACGTGATGCTCGAAGCGATGGCCTCGGGGGTGCCGGTGATCGGCGCGGATGTGGGGCCCACCCGCGAGCAGCTGCAGACGGGCGGCGGGTGGCTGGCCGCGCCCGGCGATGCGGCAGCCTTTGCCCGCGCGATCATCGCGCTGATCGACGATCGGTCACGTGTTCGTGAAGCCGCCACCCGAGCCCTTGCGATCGCCGCGGCCAAAACGTGGGACGTGGTGTGGGACACGTTGCTGGATGACTACCTCCGGCTGCATCGCCCCTCGTTGCGCTAGTCCGTTGCACGGGCGTACATAGAGCGTGGTGCCGGGTCCGCTTGGCATTCCTCACCTCTTGACGGCCATTATGCGACGCTGGAAAACAGAACGGATGCCCGCGACGCGGTCGCGTTCGCTTACGATCGCGCTTGCCTTGATGGCAACGCTCGGCGCGGGTGCGTGCGTAGCGCCGCTGAAGCTGGCGCACGACGATTCCGAGAGCGTGTTGTCCCGCCAACTGCTGACCGCGCCGAATCCGTCGCAGAAGGGCAGCTTCGCGGTCAAGACGCTGTACTACGGCAGCGGCACCGACAAGCAGCGCGCCGTCTACCGCGACTCGGTCACGCTCAAGACGGCGGTCGTGAACGGCGCCAAGTTCGCGAGCGCGCCCGACCCCACGCAGGCACGGATCCGCAAGAAGTACTGGGGCTTCGACTTCACGAAGCTCCCCGTGAACGGGCGCGTGTGGTATCCCGATGCGGCGGGGCCGTTTCCGCTGGTGCTGGTGGTGCACGGCAACCACGACATGAAGGAGTTCTCCGATCCCGGTTACGACTACCTGGGCGACTTGCTCGCGTCGCGGGGATTCATCGTGGCCTCGGTGGACGAGAATTTCCTGAACGGCAACATCCGCGGCGAGAACGATGCGCGCGGCTGGATGCTGCTCAAGCATCTGCAATCGTGGAAGCGCTTCAACGACTCCACCGGATCGCCGCTGCAGGGGAAGGTGGACATGCAGCAGATCGCGCTGATGGGGCACTCGCGCGGCGGTGAGGCGGTCACGGTGGCCGGCGCGTTCAATCGCTTGGCGTACTATCCCGACGACGCCACGGTGAAGTTCGACTTCAACTTTGCCATCAAGTCACTCGTGGCGATCGCGCCGGTGGACGGGCAGTACCGCCCGGCCGACAAGCCGACGCCGGTGGCCAATTACAACTACCTGCTCATGCACGGCTCGCACGACGGCGACGTGTCTACGTTCAATGGCCTCGCGCAGTACGAGCGCCTCCGCTTCACCGATGGGAAGCCGTGGTTCAAGTCGGCGGTGTTCGTGTATCGCGCCAACCACGGGCAGTGGAACACCACGTGGGGGAATCTCGACGGCGGGCCGCGCAGCGCGCGGTCGCTGGATGTGCGTGGGCTGCTGACGCCGCAGGCGCAGCGCCGGTTCGCCGAGGTGTACATCTCGGCGTTTCTCGATGCCACGTTGCGTGGGAAGAGCGAGTACTTGCCGATGTTCCGCGATCATCGCGTGGTCGGTCAGTGGTTGCCGAAAACGATGTACACCACGCGCTTTCAGGAGAGTGCGTTTCGCACCGCCGCTGATTTCGAGGAAGACGTGGACGTGACCTCCGGGTCGGTGCCCGGGATCACGTTCGCCAGCGACTCGCTGGCGGTGTGGAAGGAGTCGCCGGTGCCGTTCCGCTCGCGCGGGTCCACGCAGGCGCACAATGCGGTGACGATCGGCTGGAACAACCGTATTGCCGGCGACGACACGACGAAGCTGGGCACGGCGGCGTCGTTCGCCATGCAGGTGAGCGATTCGCTGCGCGCCGCGTGGCGTGTGGACGGCGCGGCGTCGCTGGTGTTCTCGCTCACGCCGACCGATGCGAAGCCTGGCCCCCGGGCGGCCGCGCGCGATACCACGAAGAAGACGGACTCGTTGTCGAAGAGCGCGCCCAAGAAAGCCGCGCCGAAGAAGCCGTCGGCCAAGGACACGAAGCCCGACACGGTGCCGGTCGATCTCTCGATCGAAGCGACCGATGCCGGCGGGCGTACGGCCTCGGTGCCGTTATCCACGTACGGCGTGGTGCGTCGTCCGCTCCCGGCCTACGTGTACCGGCGCGCCGGTCGCGACAAGCAGCGCTTCGCCAGTGTGTCCGAGATCGTGTTGCAGACGTATGCGATTCCGCTGGTCGATTTTGCGCGCGTGACGCCGGGCTTCGAGGCGTCGCGCCTCACCCGCGTGCGGTGGCGCTTCGACCGCAGCGCGGCCGGCACGATCATCCTGGACCACATCGGCTTCTCCACCATGCGCCCTGAGTTCACCGCCCCCACGACGGGAGCGGCGCGATGAGCCGCCCGTTCATGCTCCTTCGCCGTGGCGCGCTGGTTGCGGCGATGGTCACGGGCACGGTCGCAACGAGTGCACGGGCGCAATCACCGGCACCGGACCAACGCGAGCGGTACGCGCCGCTCGTGCTGAAACTGCCGGCCATGGCCCGCGTGTTGTCGTTGGGCGGGGCGCGCGTGGCGCTGCGCGACGCCGATGCGGTGTTCGGCAATCCGGCGCTGGTGGGGACCGCCACCGCGCTCGCCGTGGGCGCTGAACGCTACGCCAGCGGGGCCACGGCCGGACAGTTCGCCAGCAGCTCCACCATCGGGCCACTCGGCATCGGCGTCGGTGTGCACATGCTCGACGCTGCGCCGTCGTCCGGCGTGTTTCCGGCCGCCAGTGAGGTGCTGACGCGGGCGACTGTGCCCGGTACCAGCAGTCTGGCGGCATCGGTGGCGGCGTCGCTCACGTGGAAGCAGCTGCGCTGGGGCGTGGCGGCCACGTACCTCAACGAGCGTGTGGCGGACGATCAGGCGCGCGGTGTCGCGTTCGATCTCGGCGCGTCGAAGTCGCTGCCGTTTCTGGGGAGCACGGTAGGGGTGGCCGTCCAGCATCTGGGGTCGCGCCTCGCGGTGGCCGGCCGCCGAGAGGCGTTGCCCACGCAACTCGCGCTCGGGATTGCGACCGCCCCGCGTGGCATCGGCGCGTGGGTGGATGTTGCGGGCACGGCGGAGCTCGACGTGCGTCGGGACGGTGCGCTCTACCCACGCGGCGGAGTGGAGGTGAGTTACGTCCCCATTGAGGGGGTGTCGTTGACGGGGCGCGTGGGCGGGCGGCGCCCGCAGCTGCGCGCCGAGCAGCCGTTCACCGCGGGCGGCGGGATCACGGTGGATCGCGTGACCCTCGACTACGGGTGGGAGACGCTCCGCGAGGGGGCGGGGCACCGGCTGACCCTGCGGCTGCGGTAGCGGCTGCGGTAGCGGCTGCGGTCGCGGCTGCGGTCGCGGCTGCGGTCGCGGCGCATTCCGCCGCGATTTTGCGCGTCGCTCCCCTGTGCGTGGCGCGCGGCATTTCGCTAAATTGAGAGGCTGGCCTGCGGTACTGCGGGTCGGCGCTCCGGTAGCTCAGTTGGTAGAGCAGTGGCC
Organism: Gemmatimonadota bacterium; assembly: GCA_031127225.1. GTDB lineage: Bacteria > Gemmatimonadota > Gemmatimonadetes > Gemmatimonadales > Gemmatimonadaceae > Gemmatimonas. The sequence goes on from JARIEV010000189.1 coordinate 5,516, forward strand.
TTTTAAGCCATAGGTCGTGGGTTCGAGTCCCACCCGGGGCACTTGCCGGTCATTCGCCGGGTACACGGGTATCTTTGCGTATGCGTGGTCGCAGTTTCTTCTCCGCGGCGCTGCTCCTGGCGGCCGCCACTCTGATGCTCCCGCACGCCGCCGGAGCGCAGTTCGGTCTGCCCGCGCGTGCCAGCGCCGCCGACAGTGCCCCGGCCGTGTCGCCCGCCTCGCCGCGTGGTGCGCTGGAGTCGTTTCTGCGCCTGGCCGATGCCGGCGACTGGACCGGGGCGGCGGCGTATCTGTCCGTGCCGGTCGGGTCGCGGGGGCGCGCCCCGCAACTGGCGCGCCGGCTCTCGAGCGTGCTCGAGCAACGCCTCGCACTCGATGTGCGCACGGTGTCCGGCGCGGTGGCCGGGGATACCACCGACGGCGACGCCACGGGCGACCGCATCGCCGTGTTGCCCGGGGCCAACGGCCGCGAGGAACCGGTGCGGCTGGTGCGCATCGCCGCGCCGTCGGGTGGTGCGGTGCGCTGGGTGTTTTCGCAGAGCACGGTGGCCTCGGTGGACGGATGGTTCGAGAACCTCGGGGCCCCGTGGCTCCGTGAACGGTTGCCGGCGTCGCTCCGGCGCGACGGCCCGCTCAATCTCTACCTGTGGCAGTGGATCGGCCTCGCGATCGCGCTCCCGCTCGTGGTGCTGCTGGCGTGGGCGCTCGGCGCGCTGCTGCGCACGATCCTGGGACGGATCGCACAGCGCACCGTGACCGACTGGGACAACCTGCTCCTCGAGCAGCTACGCGGGCCGTTCCGGTTGTGGGCGGCGTCGCTGGCCCTCTCGCCGCTGCTCGCGCCGCTCGCGCTCAACACCCGCATCGCGGCCTTTGCCACGTCGCTCACCCGCGGCCTCGTGCTGCTGGCGCTCTTCTGGGGGCTGCTGCGCATCATCCGGCTGGCACAGGACCGCGTAACCAACGCCGCCTCGGCCACG
>JARIEV010000190.1 GCA_031127225.1 Gemmatimonadota bacterium
GGGTCGATCGCGCACAGCAGGCCGATGCCGAACACGCTGACGTTGAAGACGAAGAAATTCCCCAGCGCCACAGCTGCGATGGCGGCGCCACCGAGCTTGCCGACCATGAGCGTATCGACGACGCCCATCGCCTGCACGCCGAGGTTGATGAACACGATCGGCGCGGCGAACTGCGCCATCTCACGCAGATCACTCGCACGCCCCCGCGTGGCCGGCGCCCGCGCGGGCCCCTCAGCAGTCACAAACGCGCGTCGCCGCCATGCACGGTGCGGACCCTACTCCCATTCAATCGTGGCCGGCGGCTTCGAACTGATATCGTACACCACGCGGTTCACGCCATCGACCTCGTTGATGATCCGGTTGGAAATGCGGCCCAGCACGTCGTGCGGGAACGCAAACCAGTCGGCGGTCATACCATCGGTGCTCGTGACCGCACGCAATGCGATGACATGCTCGTACGTGCGGCCGTCGCCCATCACGCCAACCGAGCGGATCGGCAGGAAGACGGCGAACGCCTGCCAAATCTCCTGATAGAGGCCCGCCGCGCGGATCTCCTCGAGATAGATCGCATCGGCGCGGCGGAGGATATCAACGGCGTACCGCGAGACCTCGCCGAGCACGCGAATGGCGAGCCCGGGCCCGGGAAACGGGTGCCGGCCAACCATCTCCTCGGGGAGTCCGAGTTCGCGCCCGACGTTCCGCACCTCGTCCTTGAACAGCTCGCGCAGGGGCTCAATGAGCCGGAACTTCATATCCGGCTTCAGTCCACCCACGTTGTGGTGCGTCTTGATGGTCGCCGACGGACCACCGGTGGCGCTCACGGACTCGATCACGTCTGGATACAGCGTGCCCTGCACCAGAAACTCCGCGCCCTTTCCGGCCTCGGCTGAGGCGTCCTCGAACACGTCGATGAACGTGTGGCCGATGATTTTGCGCTTCTTTTCCGGATCGCCCTCGCCCGCCAGCCCGTCGAGGAACCGATCCTCGGCGCGCACCGTGATGAGCTTAATGCCGAGATGCGCCCGCATGGTGCGCTCGACCTGCTCGCGCTCGTGCAGGCGCAACAGCCCCGTGTCCACGAAGATACAGGTGAGCTGATCGCCGATCGCCTTGTGCACCAGCGCCGCCGCCACACTCGAATCGACACCGCCCGACAGGCCACAGATGACCTGCCGATCGCCGACCAGTGCTCGGATCCTGGCGACTTCCTGATCGATGAAGTGCCCCGGCGTCCAGTCCGGCGTGCACCCGCAGATCCCGAAGAGGAAGTTCTGAATGATTTCCGCACCGCGCACCGTGTGCGCGACTTCCGAATGGAACTGCACCGCGTGAATGGGACGGGTGGCATGACGGAAACCGGCCAGCGTGTGACCGCTGTGCGCGGTCGCGACGTAGCCGGGTGGCACCTGCTCAACATGATCGCCATGACTCATCCAGACGGTCGTCCGTTCACCCGCATCAAACCCGGCAAAGAGTCCGGACGGCTCATCAATGGTGACCTCAGCGCGGCCGTACTCGCGCCGTCCGGCGCCAACCACGGCCCCGCCTTCGAGGTGCGCGATGAGCTGCATGCCGTAGCAGACGCCGAGCACCGGCGCGACGTCGAGCAGAGCGCGGGAAATGGTCGGTGCTCCCTCGTCGGTTACCGAACTCGGACCACCGGAGAGGATGATGCCATCCGGCTTCCACGCCCGGATCCAATCCAGCGACTTTGTTGCCGGATGAATCTCGGAGAACACACGTGCTTCACGCACGCGGCGGGCGATGAGCTGCGTGAACTGCGAGCCGCAATCGAGAATGAGAATACGACTGTTCATCAGACTTTCCACTCCGCACCGGACAGCTTGAGGAACTCGACCGCCTTGGTGTCGAGATCGAGAATCGCACCCGTCGGTGCGCCGTGGAGCCAGCCGCATCCCTCACCAGGATTGACGAGCAGTGAATCGCCACGCGACTTCATCTCGGGAATGTGCGTGAATCCATGCACGACAACTTCATGCCCATCGATCGACCGCTGATGCACCTCGGCCAGATCGTGGATCAGCAGGACGGACTTGCCGCCGAGATCGAAGCTATGCGGCGATTCGTACAGTTCGGCCGCGCCGAACCCGGCCTTCGCCGCGGCCAGCAGCGCGTCGCGGTCACCATCATTACGCCCGAACACGCCGAGCAGAGGAATAGACAGATCGTGAAACGGCTGCAGCGAGAACGGCGAGCAGTAGTCGCCGGCGTGCATGACCAGCGAGACGCCCCCCGCAATCATCTGTTCGAGCAGCGCCCGCACCGCCGGAACGCGATCATGCGTGTCCGAGAGTAATCCGATCCGCATCAGGCAGTTCTCCACTGGAGGTGCGCGCGCTCAAGGCGCACGAGGTCTTCAAGGCGTTCGCGTTCGGTGATGACCGCGAAGCGGTCACCGTCCACCAGCACTTCGGCCGGACGCGGGCGGGAGTTGTAGTTCGATGACATCGTGTAGCCGTACGCGCCGGCCGTCTGGACGGCCAGCAGCGCACCGGCGCCGACATCAGGCAGTTCGCGGTCCTTCGCGAAGAAGTCGCCGGATTCACAGATCGGCCCGACCAAGTCGGCCACGATGGTACCGACAGCAGACTCGACCGCCTCGACCCGGTGGTACGCCTGATACAGCGCGGGCCGCACAAGATCGTTCATACCGGCATCGGTGACGATGAAATCCTTGCCGGCGGCGTGCTTCCGATAGAGCACCTCGGTGACCAGCGCGCCGGCCTCGGCCACCAGAAACCGTCCCGGCTCGAGCAGCAGCGTCAGGCCCGTCTCACGGGCAGCGGCCAGCACGACCCCGGCATAGTCCGCAATGTCGGCCTCGGGCTCGTCGGCGTGGTATGGCACCGCCAGTCCACCGCCGACATCCATGTACGCGATCGCGTGTCCCTCGGCGCGCGCCGCCGCAATCGCGGCGAGCAAGCGAGGCAGCGCATCACGCATCGGGTCGGCGTTGCCGATCTGCGAGCCCAGATGCATCCCAAGACCGCGCAGTTCCACGTGCGGCAGCTCGCGAACGAGGCTGACCAAGCGCGCGACATCGTCGCGGGGAATCCCGAATTTCTGTCCCTTCTCGCCCGTCTTGATATAGGCGTGCGGCGTGTCGACGGTGACCTCCGGGTTCACCCGGATCGCGATCGGGGCCACCGTGCCGAGGCGCGCCGCGACGGCGTCGATGGTCACGAGCTCCGCTTCGGACTCGACGTTGATGAGCAACACCTGCGCTTCGAGCGCCTGCTCGATTTCCCGCACCGTTTTGCCGACACCGCTGAATACGACGTCACGGCCGGTAAAGCCCGCCTCACGCGCCCGAAACAGTTCCCCACCTGACACGATGTCGACACCGGCGCCCAATTCCTGCAAGAGACGCAGGATGGCCAGGTTCGAATTCGCCTTCATGGCGAAGTGAATACGGTGAGGCACGCTGGCAAAGGCCGCCTCGAGCCGAGCGAGCCGGTCACGGATGGTGCCGGCGCAATACACATACGCCGGCGTTCCAACCGCGGCCGCAATGGCGGGTAGCGGGACCTGCTCCGCATGGAGTACACCCGCCCGGCGCACAAACGCCGGCTCAGAAGCGGTCGATGGCATGCGGCCGGTCAGTACGAGCGGGCCCACACGACCTCGTACTTCGCCGGCTCGCCCGTCACCATGCACGTCGTGGGCGCTTCCGGTGACCGGAACTCCGCGTCTGGGATCACGCGAATCGTCGCCTTGGTCTCTTCTTTGACGCGCTGCTCCACGGCCGGATCCCCGTTCCAGCCGGCATACACAAAGGCCCCGGGGCCTTCCATGACTTCCTTGAACCGGTCGTAGCTGATCCGCTCGCGGATGGTGTTCGCCTCGACCCGCGCGCGGGCGGCAGCCAGCATGTCCGCCTGAATCGTATCGAGCACAACGGGCAGCTCGGTCCGCAGCGTGTCGAAGCTGATGGGACGCTTCTCGCGGGTGTCACGGCGAGCCAGCATGCCACTGTTCGACGCCAGATCACGGGGGCCGATTTCCATGCGTAGCGGAATGCCACGCAACTCCCAGTGGTAGTACTTCGCCCCCGGCTTCACGCCGACGCGGTCGTCTACGTGCACACGGATCCGCTCGTGATCAGGACGCTTGAAGCTGCCGAGATCGTCAGCGATCCGCTTGGCCATTTCGACCGTGGCCACGCGCTCCTCGTCGGTCTTCCAGATCGGTACGATCACTAGCTGAATCGGCGTCAGCTTCGGTGGAAGGCGCAGCCCTGCGTCGTCACCGTGCGTCATCACGAGTCCGCCGATCATGCGCGTCGACACGCCCCAGCTGGTGTTCCACGCGAACGCCTGCTCACCCTGCTCGTTCTGAAAACTGAGATCGAACGCCTTTGCGAAGTTCTGACCAAGATTGTGCGACGTACCCGCCTGCAACGCCTTGTTGTCCTGCATCATCGCTTCGCAGGCGTAGGTCCGCAGCGCGCCGGCGAATTTTTCCGAATCGGTCTTCAGGCCGGTGATCACGGGCATCGCCATGTAGCCTTCCATGAACTCGCGGTACACCCCGAGCATGCGCCGCGTCTCCTCCTCGGCCTCGTCATGCGTGGTGTGCGCCGTGTGCCCTTCCTGCCAGAGGAATTCCATGGTGCGCAGGAACAGCCGCGTGCGCATTTCCCAGCGCACCACGTTGGCCCACTGATTGTACAGCAACGGCAGGTCACGGTAGCTCTGCACCCACTTGGCGAACATCGAATAGATGATCGTCTCTGACGTGGGACGCACCACGAGCCGCTCCTCGAGCTGCTTGCCGCCACCCATCGTGACCACGGCACACTCGGGCGCAAAGCCCTCCACGTGCTCCGCTTCCTTCGACAGAAAGCTTTCGGGGATGAACAGCGGGAAGTACGCGTTCACATGGCCCGTGGCCTTGAACATGTCGTCGAGCGCGCGCTGCATGCGCTCCCAGATCCCGTAGCCATGCGGGCGGATCACCATGCACCCGCGCACCGGCGAGTAGTCGGCGAGTTCTGAGCGCAGGACCAGCTCGTTGTACCACTCGCTGAAGTTGTCAGTGCGCGTGGTCAGCTTCTTATCGTCACTCATGGGCGGTGTCCGTTCGATGCAACGTCGACGATGCCCACGTGCTCAGGGCATCAAGGGACTTCACGATCTCGTCCTGCGCGCCGGCCGCGCGCACGAGATACTCCGGCGTTCCCTCGGTCGGCTCCACCACGATGGTGGCGAGACTGCCGGCTTTCCGTGCGGCCTCCAGCTGCTTTTCCACCCGTTGCTCGCGCAGGGCGTACTCCACGGAATAGCCATCAGCGCGCAGCCGTGCCGCCGCGTGCAACATGGCCGCCGGATACGAGACGTTATCGGGCGCTTGGGCGATCCAGAGGGCAACCGCCGGCGCCGACGCTTTCATCAGCCCACGCGCCTTGAGCAGCTCGCCAAGCACGACGTCCCCCATGCCGAAGCCCAGCGCCGGCAGGTCGGTGCCACCGAGCGACTTGAGCAGATTGTCGTACCGGCCGCCGCCGCAGATTGCCCGGAACTCGCCCACATTGTCGAACAGCTCGAAGACAATGCCGGTGTAGTAGGCCAGTCCGCGCACAATGGTCAGGTCAAAGCGCAGCCACCCGCCGATGCCGAGGGCCTCGCAGTGCGCGACGTACTCCGCGAAGCGGGCCACATGCGGGGCCACCGCCGGCGCCTGCCCGTACCGTTCCTGCAGCGTGGCGAGGTCCAGCGTCGCAAACCCGAGAATCGCCTCGACGGTGACCGGCGGTAATCCGGCCGCAGCCAGCTTCTCCGCCGAAACCTCTGTCGGCTGGCGCTCGAGCTTGTCGAGCACGGCATACACGGCCGGCCACGTCGGCTCGTCGATTTCCAAGTGCTCGAGCAGGCCGTTCAGTAACCGGCGATCGCTCACCCGTGCACGCACATCAGTGGCCGTCAGACCGAAGGCCGCCATGATCTCCACGGCCACCGACAGCAGTTCGGCGTCGGCGAGCACGTCGGCTTCGCCGACGATATCCACGTTCAGCTGAAAATGCTCGCGAAGGCGCCCCTTCTGCGTCCGCTCGTAACGGAACAGTTGCGGCATCGAGAACCACCGCACCGGCTTACGCAGCGTTTGAGCGCGCGCACCGACCATGCGCGCAAAGGTGGGCGTCATCTCGGGACGCATCGCGACCGCACGCCCGCCCTTATCGACGAAGTCGAACAGCTGGCCAACGATCTCGTCACCGCTCTTCTGCGTATACAAGTCGAGCGGCTCAAGCGGCGGCCCATCGTACTCCTGAAACGCATAGCGCCGCACGATGCGGCGCCAGGTCTCGAAGATGTGGGCCCGCTCGGCGAACTGTTCGGGATAGAAATCCCGGAAACCCGGGAGGAGCTTTGGAGGCATCCCCACAAGCTACCGAGCGAGCGGATCGACCTGCAACCGTTCCATGGCATCGCCGACCGTATGAAATGACCCGGTG
>JARIEV010000191.1 GCA_031127225.1 Gemmatimonadota bacterium
TGGGCTCGCCGGCCACACCGGCCGTGACCGTGAATCCGGCGGCGGTGAGCTCCGACTGCAGCAGCGCCGAACTCTTGATCTCCATGTAGCCCACTTCCGCGAAGCCCCAGATGCGCTGCGCGACGTCGGCGTAGTGCGCCGTGGTGGCGTCAAGCGCGGCCAGCATGGAGGACGGGTTGGCGGCGCCGGTGGCCTTGGCGGCCTTCTGCGCCGGCAGCGCCGACGCGGTGCCGGAGAGTGCGGCGGCGCACAGCAGGGCCGCGGCAGCCGTGGTGTGACGGTGCCTCATGACGCGCTCCTCGCTTCCGCGAAGACGGGTTCCATGAGGCCGCGCAGGGAGCGGCCGTGCGGGTCCTGACGGGCGCGCACTTCGTTGACGAGTTCGAGCGCCGTCTTGTCGCACGGGGGCATGGTGATCGACGACTCCCCGAGCGGCGTCACGCGCTGGCCCCAGCGCACGAGCAGCGCACCGAAGGTCAGACCGCCGCCGAAGCCCGGCATGAGGAGCAGGCTCCCGGGCTTCACGCGTCCTTCCCGCAGCGCTTCCACCAGGCTTACCGGTACCGTGGCCGCGCTCATGTTGCCGTACTTGTGTACCGTGACCATCACGCGGTCCATGCCGATCCCGGCGTACTTGGCCACCGCCTCGATGATGCGCAGGTTGGCCTGATGCGGCACGACGAGGTCCACGTCATCCGCCGTCACGCCCACTTCGCGGAGCACCCGCCCCGAGGCCTCGCTCATGCCATGCACGGCGCGCTTGAAGATCACCTGTCCGTCGAAGTCCCACAGCGTGTCGCCCAGCGACACGTCCTTGTTCGCGTAGCCGCAGCCGATGCCGCGCACCCGCAGGCTCTGCCGCGCTTCGGCGTCGCACCCCAGCACGGTGCCGATCACCCCTTCCTCCGTGTCAGAGGCTTGCAGCACCACGGCCGCTGCGCCGTCACCGAAGAGGACGGCCACGTTGCGGTTGCTCCAGTCCATGTACTGGCTGATGAGCTCCACGCCGATCACGACCGCGTTCCGTACCACGCCCGTTTGGATCATGGCCGTGGCGGTGGACATGCCGTAGAGGAAGCTCGTGCACGCGGTGTTGACGTCCATCGCCGCGGCGCGCGTGGCGCCGAGGGCGATCTGCACGCCGGAGGCGCTGTTCGGTACCGCTTCTTCGTTGCTGCAACCGCCGTAGATGATCAGATCGACGTCGCCCGCCTCAAGACCGGCGCAGGCCAGCGCGCGCGCGGAGGCGATCGTGGCCATTTCGATGGCTGAGATGTGCGAGACGCGGCGCTCCTTCATGCCGGTGCGCTGCACGATCCATTCGTCGGAGGTCTCGAGAAAGGTCGAGAGGTCGTCGTTGCTGAGGATGGCGGGCGGGAGAGCCTCACCCCACCCAGTAATGGCGGCGTGGCGCGCTGGCTTCATGGCACGGGGGCGGGAGTCGTCGTGGCGGCCGTCGGCGGGTGCCGGCGATCGTGCCCACGTCGCCGGTGGGGGCGACGGGGCGGCCTGATGCAGGAACGCTAGGGTCGGGCACTGCGCCCCACAAGAATCCCACGTCACGGATTGCCGACGGTCGTCCCGCGCGCGTGGGGAATGCCTACATTTTCGGCCATGACATCCGATCTTCGCGCCCGCCCGCTCCGCCGCGCGGCCTGCGCGCTTGGCATTGCCGTCGCGCTCGCCGCGGCACTTCCCGCCGTCGCTCCCGCGCAGACGCCGGTGATCTTTGTGCACGGCAACGGCGATCATGCCGGCCTGTGGGACACCGTAATCTGGCGCTTCGAGTCCAACGGCTATCCGTCGTCGCGCCTGTTCGCGGTGGATCTGCCCAATCCGTCGGCGTCGAGTACGATCACGGCGGCCGAGCCCAACCGCTCCACCCCCGCCGATCAGACGGCGGCGCTGGCGGCCTTTGTTACGCGGGTGCTGTTGACCACCGGGGCATCTAAAGTGGCCCTGGTGGGGAGTTCGCGCGGCGGGATGACGATCCGGAATTACGTCCGCTTCGGCGGCGGGGCCGCGCACGTGTCGCACGTGATCACCGGGGGCACCCCCAACCATGGCGTGTTCGCCATCCCCACCGTGCAGCCGGACGGCGAGTTCAACGGCGCCGGCCCGTACCTGCGCGCGCTCAACGCGGGGAGCGAAGTGGTGCCCGGCGTGAAGTTTCTGGCGCTGCGCTCCGACGCCCTCGACAAGTATGCCCAGCCCGATGGGGCCGGCCTCGGCATGACGGGCGTCTCCACCAACGTCGATGCCACCGGCCCGGCGCTGCGCGGCGCCGTCAACGAGGTGCTGGCCGGCACCGACCACCGGGAAGTCGCCTTCGGTCCGGCGGCGTTTGCGGCGCAGTACCGCTTCATCACGGGGCGCGCGCCGTCGCGCGTAGACATTGTCCCGGATACGGTGGCCGTGCTGGAGGGGATCGTGAGCGGGACCGCGAACGCGAGTCCCACCAACCTGCCCCTCGCGGGGGCCGTGGTCACCGTGCATGCGGTCGATGGCGCGTCTGGACAGCGCATCGGCGCCCCGGTGTATCGCGCGGTCACCTCGCACACGGGCCGCTGGGGCCCGTTCCGCGCCGCACCCACCACGCGCTACGAATTTGAAGTCGCGAGCCCCGACAGCACGGTCATTGTGCATGTGTTCCGTCTGCCGTTCCCGCGCTCGAGCCGCGTCGTGAACGTCCGGCTGCCCGCCGCGCCGCCTGCCGCCCGCGCCGACAGCGTGAGCGTGCTCATCGTACGCCCGCGCGGCTATCTGGGGCTGGGGCGCGACACCGTGGAGTTTGACGGCACGCGCGCGGTCGGCATTCCGCCCGGCGTGCCGACGGTGGATCGCGCGATCCGCTGGTTCGGGGCGCGCGAACCGGTCTCGGTGCGCGCGCGCGTGAACGGCGAGACGATCGTGGTGCGCACCCAGCCCGGCGACAAGCGGCGATTGGTGTCGGCGGAGTTTCAGCGGGAATAGCCCAACGGCAACGGCAAAAGCCGGAACACGGATGTACGGAAATAGCACAGACAACGCACAGATAAGCGAAACGGCGCTGAGAACATTCTTCTCAGCGCCGTTTGCTTATCCGTGTTGGTTCGGTGTAATCGGTGTCATCCGTGTTCTGGCCGTTGCGATCTCCGCGTCATCCGGACGCCGGCCGTCGCGATCTTAGAACCGCCGCGAGATCTGCACCGTCACGAACTGCGGCGCGCCGGCGATGAACGTCGGAATGCCGAATGCACCGCCGGTGTTGCCGGCGTCGATGATGTACTGCTGATCGAACAGGTTCCGCGCGATCACCGTGAACTCGGTCCGGTTGTCCGGCAGGCGCAGTCCCGCGCGCAGGTTGAACAGCAGCTGGCCCTTCTCCGAGATCGCGGGCAGGTTCGTGTCTTCGAAGAACACCTTGCCGCGATACGTGGTGTTCGGCGAGAGATACAGCTGGCCGAAGCGGCGCTTGGTGGCGTCGATGTTGAGCCCCGCCGAGTAGCTGTGCATCGGCGTCAGACGGAACCGGTTGCCGGCGCGTGCCTGCTTGTTGCCGTTGGCATCGGTGCTGTCGAACTTCGCATCGGTATAGCCCACGGTGGCGAACACCGAGGTCTGCGCGTTCACCTGACCGCGCACGCTGCCCTCGAAGCCCCAGGCCTTCGCGCGTCCGGCGTCGAGCGTCTCACTCACCAGCCCGGTCGGCGTGAGGCGGGTAATCGACGTCTGGAAGTTGTTGTACCGGTAGTTGAAGGCGCTCACGTCGAACTGGGCGCGTCCGCCGGCGAACTGTCCCTTGAGGCCGCTCTCGGTGCTGAGCACCGTTTCTTCGCTCAGCGTGCGCACACCCGCCGCGTTCACGACCACGACGTTGGGGCGGCGTCCCTTCGCAAACGACGCGTAGCCCATGAAGTCCTTGCCGAAATCATAGTTGGCGATCGTGCGGCCAACGACGGAACGGAACGTGCCGGTGCCTTCCTTTCGGCCGTTGGTCGGCGCGAAGAGATTGTTCGGCGCGGCGCGGAGCAGGGCGCCGAGCGAGCCCGGCGTCGCGCTGTTCTGGACCTCGTACGCATTCTCCACCTGCTCGTACGTCCCGCGGAGGCCGGCGGTGAGGCTCAGGCGTGCGATCGTGTACGTGGCGTCAGCAAAGACCTCGGCCGCCGTCGTCTGGCCGAAGTTCTGGTACTGCTCGGTGTGCGACGTCTTGAAGGGTCGGCCCGTTTGCGGACTGTTCGCGATGCTCAGGTTGGCTGAGCCATCGGCATTCACAATCGGCTGTCCCGTGAGCAGCGCGAACAGACTGCGTTCGTCGGTGCTGAACGGCACGCGCTGACTGCCCCGCTCCCAGAAGCCGCTCGCGCCCGCGAAGCCGGTGAGCTTGCCGCCGTTATCGTACGCGAAACGCAGCTCCTGACTGGCCTGACTGCCTTCGGCGACTTCGCGGAACTGCAGCACCGGCGCTAGCGTGCCGTCGGCATCGAAGGCTTCGTCGCTGTAGAAGCGGCGGCCGGCCGTGATGCTCGTGAGCGTCCACGCCGGTGACAGCTGCTGGTTGTAGAGGAGCGTGAGACCACCCACCTGCCGGTTGATGCCGAGCGAGTCGCCGCCGTTGAGGCCGGCGCGCGTGAACGGCGTGGCATCACCGGCCGGCGGCGCGAAGCGCGTACTCTTGAACGACGTGCCCGGGGAATCATCGGTCTGCGCATTCGCGATGATGTCGAGCGTCGCGGTGGTGGTGGGCAGCCAGCGCAGCGAGGCGCGGACGGCGCCGGTGTTCTTGCCGTTCAGCGTGCCGCCCGCCGCGTTGGTCATGAAGCCGTCACGCTTGTTGTAAATGGCCGCGACGCGGCCGAAGAGCTTGCCCTCCACCAGCGGCGCGTTCGCCATGGCATTGGCGTACAGCTCGTTGAACGTACCGCCACCGATCGCGACCGACGACTCACGCTTGTTCACCGCTTTGTTCTGAATGACGTGCACCGCGCCGATCTGGGCGCCGCGACCGAACAGCGTGCCCTGCGGGCCCTTCAACACTTCCACCCGCTCGAGGTCGAACAGCTCGACCACCGAGCCGCGTGACTTCGAAATCGACACGCCGTCCTGAAACACCGACACGCGCGGTTCGACGTAGCTGGTGCCGTCATCGGACGTGATGCCGCGGATCACGAAGCCGGGATTGTTGGGGCTCTGCAGCTGGACGTTGAGCCCGGGCACGAAGGCCGAGAGGGCGTCGAACTGCTGGACGCTCTGCTTGGTGAGGAAGTCGGCCGTGAGCGCCGTCACGGCCACCGGCACCTCCTGTACGGACTCGCTGCGCTTCTGCGCCGTGACGGCGACCTGCTGCAGCGTCGTTGTCGGGCGTACGAGGGCGAAGTCCGCGGTCGCGGTACCGCCGGCGGTGATGGTGACCTGTACGCTGTCGGGCAGCAGTCCGATGGCGCGGGCGACCACCCACGCGGGGCCGGCCGGGAGGCCGCTCAGGCGGTAGCGCCCCGACACGTCACTGGCGGCGCGCACGTCGCGGCCACTCACTGAGAGCGTGGCCCGTTCGACCGGGCGGTTGCCGTCTGCGGTGCGCACCGCGCCGGACACGGTGCCGACGGCCTGCGCGGGCAGGAGGACGGGGAGCAGCAGGGACAGCGCGGACACGGACAGCGCGCCATTCCGGCGCGGCGGCGAAAACGGAGGGATCGTCATGAAGGACTCGAGGGGAACCGGGACGGTGAACAGCGTGAGATCGCCGCCATGGGTCACGCCTTGGCGACGGAAGCAGTCGCGGTGCTGTAACGCCGGTGCTACAATCGGATACTCGTGCCCTGCCCACCCTGTCCCTCGAGCCATGTCCGAGATCACTCCCCGATCGTTGACGCGTCTGCTGTGTACCGCCGCTCTGGCGGTCACCGCGATGGCGGTCTCCACCGCCGCCTCCCTCGCGGCCCAAGGTGCCGGCGCGGCGTTCCTGCGCGTGCGCCTTGATGACGCCAAGAACCGCGCGCTGCTGGAGATCCCGGCGGGGCAGATGGGGCAGGACTTCCTGCATCAGGTGACGCTGACGACCGGTCTCGGTCAGGCGAACGGCCCGGGTCTCGATCGCGGCCAGATGGGACAGAGCGTGGTCGTGCGCCTCGAGCGTCGCGGCGGGCGCGTGCTGATGGTGCGTGACAACTGGAGCGTGCGGGCCCCGGCCGGTGATGCGGCCAACCGGCAGGCCGCCGCGGATGCCTTCCCTCGCTCGGTAGTGGCGTCATTCCCCGTGGATAGCGACAAGGACGGCGTGGTCACGGTCGATGCGACCTCACTGTTCCTCTCCGACGCCTATGGCGTGGCCGACGCCCTGCGTGGCGGTGCCGGTCCCGGCGGCGTCGGTGCCGGCGGATCGGCCGGTGCCTATCGCGTGGATGCCTCCCGCAGCTGGCTCGACACGGCCCGCACCAAGTCGTTTCCGAAGAACACCGAAGT
>JARIEV010000016.1 GCA_031127225.1 Gemmatimonadota bacterium
GAAGTCGGCCAGCATGCGCAGCTGCTCGGCGGTGAAGAACGACGCCTCGATGCTCCCCAAAATGATCGCGCGATAGCCGAAGAGTTCGTCGCGGCTGGTGGGGAAGCCGCCCAGCAGGTCGAGGCTGTCGCGCACCCCCAGGCGCAGGAACTTGCGTTCGGCGCTGCGCATGAGCCCCACTACCTGTACGGCGCTGTCGTTGGCGACGGCCCGGCGCAGGAAGGCGAATTCAGGGCGCGGCTCGCCTTCCAGATAGAGCACGCGGTCGGGACCGGCGCGTACCTCGAGGCTGGTTTGCCACTCGTTGTTCTCCGTCACGATCTCGTCCGGCAGCGTGCTCGCGCGCACGGCCAGCCGGTGCACGCCCGGTGGCAACGGCGGCAGACGGAAGCGCAGCGTGGTGAGATCGCCTGCGGCGCCGCTGCGCGCCGCTTCGGTGCGGGCGGCTTCCGTGGCAACGACGCGGCCATCGGCTTCCACCGTGACCGTGACCGGTGTGCGTCCGGCACCACGGAGGCGCACGTCGGCTTCCACCAGGCTCGAGGCGCCGGCGAGGGTGCGACGCGGCGCCTGCACGCGCTCGATGGCGACATCGCGGGCGAATCGTTCCGTGCCCACGCCCACCGTGAACACCGGCACCCGGCGCGCCCGCAGCGCCAGCAGGGCGTCGTCCAAGGCACCGCTGCCGTTGTCCGCGCCGTCGGACACGAGCACGACCCCCGCCAGCGGCATGCCGTTCAGATCGTCGCGTACGTCGGCGAGCGCTTGCGCGAGGTCGGAGCGCGTGCCGTTGGCGGTGAGTGCGCCGGCGCCGGCCACCGGGGACGCCGTGGCCGCGAAGCGGAAGCGGCGCAGTGCGAACTTGTCCGCCAGTGTCTTACTGAGCGGGGCGGTATCGGCGAACAGCTGCTGCACCGCGGCGGTGCGCGTGGCGGCGTCTACGTCGCGGATCCGCATGCTCCGGGAGTCATCCATCACCACCGCGAGCACGTTGCGCTGTGGGACGGCGCTGGCAATCACGAGCCCCGGGCGCAGCAGACACCCCAGCACCAGCAGCAGGGCCAGCGCGCGCAGCGTCCCCAGGAGCGCGCGGTCGGCCGGCCGCAACGCGCGCACCCGCGCGTACGCCACGAGCACCGCGGCCACCATACAGACGACCGCTACCGCCACGACCGCCGCCGGCACGACGGGTGCTATCACCAGATCCCCCCGTGCGAAGACGCGCGGGGGATACTTGAAGAGGAACGTGGTGACGGATTCGAGCCAGCTTCCCACGGGCGGGTCGGGGCGGGGACAGGGTGGGGCGCGCAGGGCCGGCGTACGGCATCGCGTGCCCGACCACGGCACGCGCAGAGATTCGAAGACGCGCGTGTAGACGAGAGTGCACCCGCGCGCGCAGGGCGTCTACCCCGGAGACGCCGAAACGGCCGCGGCCGTTGGACAGGGGATGAGCCGCGTGACGGGCGTGACGACGGTGATTAACATCGCGGCAGTGCAGGCGTCCAATGGGATGAAACGGGCGCCAGTTCGGCGAACGTGGCCTATATCGGAGACTGATCCATGCGCAGCATCATCTCGCGTTCCGTTGCACTCGCCCTAGCCGTGAGTGCGCTCGTGCCCGCCGTGCTTTCATCGCAGGCTCGTCCCGCGCCGCGCCCGCGCGCGGCCACCGCGCCCGCGTCCGGCGCCACTAGGCCGCAACCCGGTCGCGGCGACCGCCCGCAGGGGCCCGGTGCACAGGGCCGCGGACAGCGCGGTCGCGGCGGTCATCCCGCCGCGCTGCTGCTGCGGGCACGGCAGGCGCTCGAGCTCACGGACGAGCAGGTGACGCGGCTCGAAGCGCTGCAGGCCGCGCCGCAGCCCAAGTCGAACGCCCCCGACCTCATGCGTGCGCGGGCCGATCTGATGGAGGCCATGCAGGGCGACGGCAACCTCGCCGGCGCGCGGGCGGCGCTCGACAAGATGAGCCGCGCGCGGAATGAGGCGCTGGTGGCGCGTTTTAAGGTGCGGCAGGACGTGCGCAGTGTGCTGACGCCGGCGCAAAAGACGAAGGTCGACAACATGCGCCGCGCCCTGCGTGGACGGATGGGCGCCGCCCGTGCGGGGCGCATGGGGAAGGGCGGCATGCGGCAGGGTGGTGGCCGCATGGGCCCCGGCATGATGCCCCGCATGATGCCCGGCGCGCCGCAGGGTGGCCTACAGGGCGCGATGCCGCGGATGCGGCGCGGTGGTGACACCGGCCCGCTGCCGGTTCCGCCCGGCAACTAGCCGCCGCGCACGCCAGCCTGTGATCACCGGGGCGCCAGTCGATGGCGCCCCGGTCTGTTTTCATGGGGGTGGCCTTGCCGGCCGGCCGTCGAGGCCGCCGATTTGCAGGGTGCGGGAATGTTGTGTCCACCGTTGACCGGGATCTGCCGTGCTCCGTTCGTCCGCCCTCCGCCATCTGCCGCGCGCCGTCGCCGTGGCGGCCTCCGTTGCCGTCGCGTCTGTCAGCATGCCGACCACGCCACTGGCCGCGCAGCCCGCGTCGCCGGCCTCCGTGTCGTCCGATGGCGCGCTCGCTGAATCCGTGGCGCGGTGGATCGCGCTGGCCGCTCCCCCCAGTGGGGAGTCACATGCGCTCGACGCCCTGAAGCCGCTCCTGCCGGGGTGGACCCGCGACAGCATGGGCAATCTGGTCCGCCGAGTCGGTCGCGGATCGCCGCGCCGCATGGTCGCCTGCGCCATGGACGTCCCGGCGTTCGTGGTCAGCGGTATCACCGAGCAGGGCTATGTACGGCTCCATCGTACCGGCGTCGCGGCCCATCCGCTCTGGGACCAGTTCCACGAGGCGCACCAGCTGCGCATCCTCACCGCCCGCGGTGACGTCACCGGCGTGGTCGCCATCGCCAACGGGCACTTTTCCCGCCAGCACCGCGGCGACACCACGGTGGTCGGCGTGGACCAGCTCTGGGTCGACGTGGGCACCGGCACGAAAGCGCAGACGGAGGCGCTCGGCATCGCCCTGCTCGACCCCGTCGTCGCCGCACGCCCGGTGTGGACGTACGCCGGACACGCTGCCGGCCCGGCGGCCGGGGCGCGGGCCAGCTGCGCCGCCGTGGCCAGTGCGGGCGCCGCGGCCACGGCCGCCACGCAGCCGGGGGAAACCATCTACGTGCTGTCATCGCAGCGCAGCTTCGGGTGGGTGGGGTTGGCCGCCGTCGTGGCGCGTGTGGGTCGGCTCGACGCGCTCACGCTGCTCGATGAGGGGCGCGCCACCGGCAGTGCCACCACGGTCCCCGTCGCCCGGCTGGGGGCGCCGCGCCGCCAGCTCAGCCGCGTGATCGCCTCGACCGGTCTCGACAGCGTGCGGCTCGTGTCCCCGGCGGTCCGCTACGCCGGCTCGCTCGTGGAGTCGATTGATGGCGCCGCGATCCGGGGGGTGCTGGCGGAAGCCGCGCGCGCCTCGGGGGCGACGGCCGCCCCCGCGCTACTCGCGCCGCCGCTCGACACGGTGCGGGTCCGCGCGCCGCGCCGCGACGCGTACGACGCCATCGAAAAGACCTTCGTCACCATCGCCGACCTTCCTGGGGTGCCGGGGCATGAATGGCGCGTGCGCGAGGCCATCACGGCGCTGCTCCCGGCGTGGGCCAAGGCCCGCGCCACGGTGGACAGCGCCGGCAATCTCATCGTGGCCGCTGGCCCCGAGCGTGACACGATCGCGTTCATCGCGCACATGGATGAGGTGTCGTTCGAGGTGGAAGCGATCGCCCGCGACGGCACCGTGCGGCTGGCGCGGCGCGGCGGGGTGGTCCCCAGCGCGTGGGAAGGGCAGCCCGCCGCGCTGCACTTTGACCGCACCGGCACGGGGACCGGCGCCGCCGCGGCGCCGGCCTCGTTGCGCGGGGTGTTCGTGCCGCGCGACTCCGCCCGCGTGAAAGCGCCGGCGGTGAGCACGGCGTGGTTTGGCATGGACTCCGCCGCCCTCGTGGCGGCCGGCGTGCGCGTGGGCAGCGCCGTGACCGGCTACAAGCGCGCCGCACGACTCGGCGCCCCCGGTGACGCCGGCACGCGCCTGACCGGCCGTGGCAGCGACGATCGCACCGGCTCCACCGCCCTGCTGCACGCGGTGCAGCGTCTCGATCCGAACAGGCTGGCGCGCAAGGTGCTGTTCGTGTGGTCGGTGCGCGAGGAAGGCGGCCTGCTGGGCGCCGGGGCGTTCGGCGCCGAACACGGCCGCTCGCTGCAGCGCGTCTACAGCGTGGACACCTTCGTGTCCTCGGACACGCCGCTCGAAAATCCGGCCTTCGCCTACGCGCCGCTGGGGCAGGGCTTCGTGTTGCGCGGCCTCGATGACGGCGCCATCTCACCGCCGGCCGAACGGGCCCGGGTGCTGGCCGTGGCGCGGGCGCAGGGGATCCCGGTCCAGCTGGGCACCACACACGGCTCCACCGACGGATCAGCGATTGCCCCCTACGGCGGCCCCAACGTCGGCCTGTCGTGGCCGGGGCGCTACTCCCACACGCCGGGTGAAGTCCTCGACCTGCGCGACGTCGCCGCGCTGGTGCGCATCATCACGGCGCTGGCGGCGGCCCCGCGGTAACGGCACGGCGCCAGCGGTCCACGTCCGCCGGCGTATCGAGATCGAAGGTGCCGTGCGGTAACAGGACGGTGCGGGTCTGCGCCTGCCGCAACAGGGCGCGGGCCCCTTGGTCGCCGTCGAGGGCGGCCAGCGCCTCCCAGTCGGCGCGCGGCAGGAGCGCCGGAATCCCCCGCACCGGCTCGGCCTCCGCCTTGGCGTCCGCCTTGGCGTCCGGTCCAGCGTAGGCGGACGCCACCCGCTCGCCACCGGTCGGGGCGGCGTCGATCAGGGCCCGCAGATGCGCGGTCGTCACGCTGGGCATGTCGCAGGAGACGATCAGGACGGCGTCGATGGAGCCGAATTCGGGCGCCGCCAAGCGTTGAACGCCGCACGCAATCGAGGTCCCCATCCCCCGCTCCCAGTGGCTGTTTTCGACACACTGAACAGGCAGCATCGAGACAGCATCACGTACAGCGTGCGCAGAACTCCCCACAATCACCAGCACCGGTGTGCAGCCGGCGTCCAGCAGGGCCCGGGCCGCACGCTCCACCAGCGTCGCGCCGTCGTCGCGGTGCGCCGTGGCCAGTAACTGCTTCGGCGTACCCAGCCGGCGTGACCCGCCGGCCGCCAGTACCAGCCCCGCAGCGGGGAGGGCCGCCACGCGGGGGGCCGTTGTTCGGGGCGCCGTCCCCTCCGCCGAGCCGCTCAGTGGGCCGCGTCCGTGGCGTCGCGCACGGGATCGACCAACACCGGCTCGACCACCGCGGGATCGACCAAGGCCGGGGACGGGGTGCGGGTATGGATCGGGCTCTGGCGTTCCCGCAGAAAGCCCGCCGGGCGCCCGTGGATCACCGCCTCGATCTCCGCGACCGCCGACAGGGCGATCGAGGCCGGCGTCTCGCCCCCCAGGTCGAGCCCGATCGGGGCGTGCAGCCGGTGTCGCATGCGGTCGGTCAGGGCCGTGCCCTGCGCGGCGAGCTGCGCCTCCACCGCCGCGAGCAGTTGCGCCGCGCGCTTCCGCGAGCCCAGCACGCCCACATACGCCAGCGGGAGCGGCAGCAGTGCCGCCAGCCACGCCGAGTCCACGGCGAACTGATGCGACAGCAGCGCCACGGCGGTGCGCCCGTCGTGCGGCAGCGCGGCCACGACCGCCGCCAGCGCCGCCGCGTCGTCGGCCCGCACCACCTGCGTGGCCACGCCTGCGGGGAGCGGCAACCCCGCCAGCACCGCCGGCCGGTGGTCGATCACGGTGACGCCCCACCCCAGCGTCTGCGCAAAGTGCGCGAACGCCTCGGCCCCTCGACCGGCGCCGATCACGTGCAGCGCGATCGGCGCCACGAGCGGTTCCACGAACAGCTGGGTCGCGGCTCCCGGCCCGTCGTGCAGCACCGCCTGCCCGGTCCGCTGTGCGGTGCTGGCGGCGGCCCCCGCGGCGGCGAGCATCTCGGGCCCCGCGCTCCACGGCGTCCCGTGCCCGATCGGCCGCCACGTGCCGCCGGACGCCGCTCCCTCGAGCACGGCGCCACTGCGCCCGCTGTCCCCCTCGAGCACCGTGAGCACGGCGCCGTTGCGGCGCTGCGCGCGGATCGTTTCCACCTCGCCCAGCCACGACGGATCGGGGAGCGGCTCGAGCAGCAGGTGGGCCACCCCTTCGCAGGCGGCCCCGAAGCCCCAGATGGTCTCGAGATCGGCCTGCAGGTCGTAGGTCAGCCGCACCCCGCGTCCCGACGCGCACACCGCGGCCGCCCGCGCCGCCACATCCCCCTCCAGGCACCCGCCGCTGATCGCCCCCGCCAGCACGCGCCCCTCAGCGTCCACCAACACCCGGGCCCCCGGCTGACGGTACGAACTGCCGTCCACCTGCACCAGCGTGGCCAGGGCGAGCGGCACCGCGGGGCGCGCTGCCTGCGCCATCGCCGCCGCGCGGGCCAGCTCTTGGAATCCGGTCACGCGGGCGTGACGGTTGAAGGAGACGTCATCGATCCACGTTACCACATGGTGGCAGCGACACAAGAGCCCCGACGCCAGCGCAAGCAAGTACCCGCTTGCTACAAACAACCGCTTGCATTACCATTTGTCCATGAACGACGACCACCGCCAACGGATCTTACAGGCCGCCGCCCGGGTGTACGCCCTGCACGGCTGGCGTGGTGCGACCACCCGCCGCATCGCGGACGAGGCGGGGGTGAACGAAGTGACCCTGTTCCGTCAGTTCGGGTCCAAGGACGCCCTGCTCGATCTCATGATGCGCGAAAGTGCCCGCATCGAGAACGACGCGCCCATGCCCCCCGTGCCCGTGGACCCCGAAGAGGAGTTGCTGGCGTGGGTCACGGTGCGCCACACCCGCACCACCGCCATGCGGGCCATCGTGCGGCACATGCTCAGCGACGCCGACGAACGCCCCGACGCCGCCGATTGCGCCGCGCATGGACCCAGCGCGGCGGCGGCCCAACTGAGCGACTACGTGGCGAAGCTGCGCCGCCATGGCTGGCTCGCGGAACAGGGCGAGGCCTCGCCGGTCGAGGTGCGCGCCGCCGTCACCATGCTCATGGGGGCCGTGTTCGCCGACGGCATGAACCGCGACATCATGCCCACCATGTTTGCCCAGCCCGTACCGGACACGTTACGGGCCTATGTCCGCATCTTCCTGCGCGGGCTCGGGGCGTTGCAGGAACCTGTCTCCCGTGCTGACCGTACGGCTGATGACGTCGTCCACTCCACTTCCGATTCCGCATGATGTTTTCCATACGTGCTTCCACTCGTCGCGTCATGCCCGCGCTGGTCGCGTCCGCGCTCGTCGCGTCGGCGATCAGCGCGTCAGCGCTCCGCGCGCAGCCCGCCGCCGCCGGCACCGCCACGGGCACCGCGCCGCGCGCCCTGTCGCTGGCCGAAGCGCTCCGGATGGCCGGCGGTGAGAGCGAGCAGATCGCCATCGCGCGCGCCGGCGCCCTGCGCGCGAAGGGGCAACTCGGTCAGGCCCGGTCCGCGCTGCTGCCGCAGCTGGCCACCACGATGAACTGGCAGAAGCAGCTGCAAAACCAGTTTGAGGCCATCTCTTCGCGGTCGGACAACGGGTCGGGGGGCGGCGCGAGCGGGGACACGGCGTCGCTGGCCGACAACCCGATCACGCGCATCTTCGCCTCGCAGTACAACTTCAACGTGGGGCTCAGCGCCTCGCAGCCGCTGTTCACCGGCGGCCGGACCCGCGCCACGATCGCGGCGGCCCGCGCGGCACAGGAGTCGGCCGACCTCGGCATCACCAGCGCCCAGGCGCAGGTGCAGCTCGACGTCACGCAGGCCTACTACGACGCGCTCCTCACCGACCGACTGGTGTCCATCGCCGAGTCGTCGCTGGTGCAGTCGGAGCGCACGCTGCGCCAGGTCCAGCTCACGCGCGCCGTCGGCTCGGCCTCGGAGTTCGAGCTGATCCGCGCCCGCGTCACGCGCGACAATCAGCGTCCCGGCTGGCTGCAGTCGCGCACCAACCGCGATCTCGCCTACGTGCGGCTCCGCCAGCTGCTCAACCTTCCGGCCGATCAGCCGATCGCCCTGACCGACAGCATCACCGAAGCACCGATGGCGGCGCCCGCGGCCGCCGCGGCGCCGGTCACCACGGTGAACGTCAACGTCGCCGAGGTGCTCACCCTCGATCCGCAGGTGCAGGCGGCGGTGGCGCGCGTGCTGGCGGATAGCGATACCGGTACCACGCGCCGCGCGCCGGTGCTGCAGGCCCGCAAGGGTGTGGATATTGCGCAGCAGCAGCTGCGCGCCACGAAATCGCAGTGGCTGCCCACGATTGCCGCCACCACCAACTACCAGCGGCTGGCGTACCCCACCGGGCTGCTGCCGCGCAGTCTCGCCGACTTCTTCCCCAACTGGACCGTCGGCGTGGGGCTGTCGTATCCCATCTTCACCGGCGGTCGCGTGCGTGGTGAAGTGCAGGCCGCGCAGGCCGGCGTGATCGACGCGCAGCAGCGTCTGCAGCAGGTGCAGGAAGGCGCGTCGCTCGATGCACGGCAGGCCGTGGCGCAGCTCGTCGAGTCGCAGGCGGCGTGGCAGGCCAGCGTCGGCACGGCCGAACAGGCGCAGCGCGCCTACGACATCGCCGAAGTGCGCTTCCGCGAAGGCATCTCCACCCAGCTCGAATTGTCCGAGACGCGCAATCAGTTGCAGCAGGCGCTCGCCAATCGTGCGCAGGCCGCCCGCAACCTGCAGGTCGCCCGTAAGCGTCTCGAATTGCTCCCGTATCTCCCCCTGTCGCAGGGCTTCACTCCGACCACCGGCACCTCCCGATGACCACCATAACACGCCGACCCGCGTCTCTGCTGCTGGCGCTTGCGCTGACAGGGGCCGCTTGCAGCAAGACTCCGGACACCGCCGCCGGGAATGCGGCACCGCTGGCGCAGGCCATCGGTCCGCAGAACATCGCGGTGGCCCGCAACGACACGCTGCGCAGCGGCCCGGCGATTTCCGGGACGCTGGCCGCCGATCGCGAAGCGCGCATCCGCGCCGAAATCGCGGGCGCGGTGCTGCAGACGTTCGCCGAGCAGGGCGAGCAGGTGAGCGCCGGGATGGTGCTGGCGCGCCTCGATGATGCCAACGTGCGCGACGCCGAACTCTCGGCGCGCTCTGCGGTGGCGCAGGCTACCGTCGCGGCCGGGCAGGCGGCGCGTGAACTGCAGCGCGCGACCACGCTGGCCGCGGCCGGCGCGATTGCTGAGCGCGATGTGGAGGGCGCCGAGCGGGCGAGCCTCGGGGCACAGGCGCAGTTGGCCGATGCCAAGGCGCGCCTGTCCAGCGCCGAGAAGAACCTGCGCAACACGATGGTGCGCGCACCCTTTGCGGGCGTGGTGTCGGAGCGCGCCGTGAGCCCCGGGGACATCGTGGCCCCGGGTGCGGCGCTGTTCACCGTGATCGATCCGCGCAGCCTGCGGGTGGAAGGGGCCGTGCCCACGTCGGCACTGGCCGATGTGCGCGTGGGGGCGCCGGTGCTCTTCACGGTGAACGGATCGGACCGCGTGCTGGAAGGCCGCGTCACGCGGGTGAGCCCGATGGTCGATCCGCAGACGAAGCAGGTGCGTCTGCTGGCGTCGGTGCCGAATCAGGCCGGTGCGCTGGTGGCCGGGCTGTTCGTGGAAGGGCGGGTGGCCTCCGAGAAGCGCGTGGGGGTGATGGTGCCTGAGAATGCCGTCGACCAGACCGGCATCGTCTCTACCGTGATGCGCCTCAAGGGCGGCAAGGTGGAGAAGGTTGAAGTGCAGTTGGGCGTGCGCGACGAAGCCGCCTCGATGTTCGAAATCACGAACGGGATCGCCAGCGGCGACACCGTGCTGATGGGCGCGGCCCGTGGCATCTCGGTGGGCTCGCCCGTGGTGGTGTCGGCGCCGCGCGATGCCACGCCCGCACCGGCCGCTGCGCCCGCGCCGGCTCCTGCGCCGGCTCCTGCGCCCGCGAAGAAGAACTGACCCGTCGGATCAACTTCCACTTAGGCCTCCATGTTCATCTCTGATTTCGCGATCAAGCGACCGCTCATCACCGTGGTGTCGATGCTGACACTGGTGGGGTTCGGCCTGGTTGCGCTCTCGCAGCTGCAGACGGATGAATTTCCCGAAGTGCAGCCGCCGATCGTGCTCACCACGATCATCTATCCCGGCGCCTCCCCCGAGCAGGTCGAGCGTGAAGTGCTCGAACCCATCGAAGAGGCGATCCAGAGCATCTCCGGCGTCAAGTCGATCAACGGCGAGGCGCGCGACGGCTTTGCGCAGATCGTCACGCAGTTCGTCTACGCCAAGGATCTCTCCGAAGCGACGCAGGACATCCGCGATGCCATCAGCACCAAGCGTCAGGATCTGCCGCAGGAAATGGAGGAGCCGATCCTCAAGAAGTTCAATCCCACCGACGCGCCCATCGTGACGCTGTCGCTGTATTCCACCTCGCTCACGCCGGCGCAGCTCACGCAGATCGCCGATCCCGGCATCACGCGCGAGTTGCGGTCAATCGCGGGTGTGGCCGATGTGCAGGTGTCGGGCGGGGTGAAGCGCGAGCTCACCGTCAATCTCGATCCGCAGCGGCTGCAGGCGGCCGGCGTGAGTGTGCCGCAGGTGGTCGGCGCGCTGCAGGCCGGCAATCTCGCCGTGCCCGTGGGGCGGGTGACGAGCGCGCTGGATGAGCGCACGATCCGCCTGCAGGGACGTCTCCAGACGCCGGCCGACTTCATGCAGCTCGTGGTGTCGGAGCGGGGCGGACGTGTAGTGCGGCTGGGCGACGTGGCCACCGCGGCCGACGGCATCGAGGAGCAGCGCACGCTGGCGCTGTTCAACGGCCGCGATGCGGTGGGCATCGAGATCAAGAAGACCAACGGCTACTCCACCACGGCGGTGGCCGAGGCGATTTTCAAGAAGGTCGAGGAGCTGCGGCCCACGCTTCCCGCCGGCGCCCAGTTCGACGTGGTGAAGAACAAGGGCATCCGTGTGGAGAACTCGGTGAACAACGTGCGCGATGCGCTCGTTGAGGGCGCCGTGCTCACCGTGCTCGTGGTGTTCCTGTTCCTCAATTCGTGGCGTTCCACCGTGATCACCGGGCTCGCGCTGCCGGTGTCGGTGCTGGCCAGCTTCGTGGCGGTGTGGGCGTTCGGCTTTACGCTGAACACCATGTCGCTGCTGGGGTTGTCGCTCGCGATCGGTATCCTGATCGACGACGCCATCGTGGTCCGCGAGAACATCGTGCGCCACGTGGAAATGGGAAAAGACCATTACACGGCGGCGCGTGAAGGCACCGACGAAATCGGTCTCGCCGTCGCGGCGACGACGTTCTCGATCATCGCGGTGTTCATCCCGATCGCGTTCCTGCAGGGTGAGTCGGGGCAGTGGTTCAAGCCGTTCGCGCTCACCATCGCCTGTTCCGTGCTCGTGTCGCTGTTCGTGTCCTTCTCGCTCGACCCCATGCTGTCGGCCTACTGGCCCGATCCGCACCGCGAAGAGCACGAGAAGTCGTGGATCACGAAGCAGCTGGACAAGTTCAACACGTGGTTTGACGGGCTGGCCAACGGCTACCGCAAGCTGATCGGCTGGGCGCTCGACCATCCCAAGTCGATGGTCACGCTGGCGGTGACCAGCTTCATCCTCGCGCTGGCCATGCCGGCGCTGGGGCTCGTCGGCGGCGGGTTCTTTCCGCTCGAGGACAACGCTGAAGTGCAGATGACGGTGGAAGCACCGCCGGGCGCGAATCTCGACTACCTGCGCCAGAAGGTGACGGAGACGTTGGCGATCACCGCCAAGTATCCCGAAGTCACCTACTCGTTCGTGACGGCCGGCGGCGCCAGCGGCGCGGTGGACAAGGCCAGCGTGTACCTCAAGCTCAGCACGAAGGCCGACCGCTTGGCCAAGGGGCAGCGCGATGCCGAAGCGCTCGCGGCGGCACTGCGCGACGACGTGAAGCGCATCGGTGGCAGCGACATCTCGGTGTTCACGAACGATTTCGCCGGTCAGGAAAAGCAGATCTCCCTTGAGCTGCGCGGCACCGATAAGGCGGCGTTGCAGGTGGTGGCCGATCAATACCTCGCCGCCATGAAGTCCACGCCGGGGGCCGTTGACGTGGCCCTCAGCACCAAGGGGCAGAAGCCGGAACTCACGGTGCAGGTGGACCGGGCGCTGGCGGCATCGCTGGGACTGAGCGTGGGACAGGTGGCGCAGGCCATCCGGCCGGCGTTCGCCGGCCTCGATGCCGGCGACTGGGTGGATCCCACCAACCAGACGCGCAAGGTCATGGTGCGGCTGGCCCCCGAGGCGCGCGCGCGCGGTGCCGATCTGGCGCAGCTGCCGATCGCCCTTGGCCAGGGCGCGAACGCGCAGCTGGTGCCGCTGCAGCAGGTGGCGCGCATCCGGAGCGAACTCGGACCGGCCATCGTCAACCACCTCGACCGCGACAACGTGATCAAGGTGCAGGGGAACATCGCGGGCCGGTCACTCACCGAAGTGATGGGGGATTTCGAGCAGAAGACCGCCGGCATCCAGCTCCCCGCCGGCGTGAAGCTCTCCAGTGGCGGACAGGTGGAGCAGCAGAACGAAGTGTTCGGCAGCATCTTCATCGCGCTCGGTGTGGCGGTGGCGCTGATGTACCTCATCCTCGTGGTGCAGTTCGGCTCCTTCCTCGACCCGATCTCGATCCTCATCTCGCTGCCGCTGTCGCTCATCGGCGTGATGGGGGCGCTCGCGATCACCGGCAACACGATCAACCTGATGAGCCTCATCGGCGTGATCCTGCTGTGCGGCATCGTGGCCAAGAACGCCATTCTGCTGGTGGACTTCGCGAAGTGGGCGCGCGAGAAGAACGGCATGCCGCTGCGCGAGGCGCTGATCGAGGCGGGCGCCATCCGGTTGCGTCCCATTCTCATGACCACCTTTGCGCTGATCGCCGGCATGATCCCGGTGGCCATGGGGCGCGGCGAGGGGGCGCAGTTCCGGGCACCGCTCGGCGTTGCCGTGATCGGCGGCGTGATCACCTCGACAGTGCTCACCCTGCTCGTCATTCCCACGTTCTATGAGATTTTCGACAACATGCGGACCGGGCTGTCTCGTCGGGTGGGGCTCACACCGCCGCACACCGGGCAGTTCCGCACCTTCGACATGCCGGTGCCCGAAGCGGGCGACTGATGTGATCGATTAGATTGGCGGGGTATGCTCTCGCTGATCACCCCGCTGCTCGTTGTCACGACGCTCGCCCCCGCGCTGCTGCTGCGGGTGGCGGGCGTTGTCACGTCCGGTCTCGCCGCGGCGGGGGAGGCGGGACTGATGGCCGACGTGGGCAAGTGGCTCGCGCTGGTGACCGATAGCGCGCTCACGTACACGGTGCTGGGGGCCTCTGCCATCGTGATCGAGGAGCTCGCGCCGATTTTCGGTGGGCTCGCGGCCCACGAAGGGGAGCTGCAGGCGGCGCGCGTGGTGCTCGCGATCACCGTGGGCGGCTGGGGCGCGACCACGCTGCTGTACGTGCTGGGACGGTGGCGATGGGAGTACATCCGGCGGCGCTTCCCCCGCGTCCGCGCCACGGGCACGGTCGCCTTACGCGCCGTGCGCCGCAATCAGCTCACGGCGTCGTTCCTCGTGCGCTTCGCCTTCGGCCTGCGCATCGTGCTCCCCATGGCCTGCGGGGCGGCGCGCGTGCCGCTTTACATCTTCCTGCCGCTGTCGCTCGTCGGGTCGGCACTCTGGACGGCGGTGTTCACCGCGATCGGCTATGCCGCCGGCGAAGCGGCCGTCCGCGCCATCGGGCACCTGGACCGGGTCGGCGAAATCGTCGGCGCCGTGCTGGTCACCGTCGCCGTGCTGGGGTTCGTGCGCTGGCAGCGCATCCGTCGCGAGCGCAAAGCGGCGCGGCGGGCATCGGGCCGCTGAGCCGCTTTCCGCTCGCGTTGGTGCCGCCGCTTAGGCTGGTACCGATTCGGCGGCCGCCGCCGCGCGCAGCGCTGTCCACGCCGCGTCGATGTGCACCCGGTCGGTGCGGATGTTGCCGATCGCCAGGCGCAGTGTGTACTGCCCGTTGATCTTGGTGTGCGAGAGGTACGCGTCCCCGCCTGCGTTCACCCGCTCCATGATTGCCGCGTTCAGCCGCACGATCGCCTCCTCGGTCAGGCCGGTCGGCGCGTAGCGGAAACACACCAGTGACATCGTGACCGGCGCGGTGAGCTCCCAGCCGCTGCTCTCAAAGTGCACCATCCCCGCGAACTCGCGCGCCAGCTCGCAATGGAACCGGATGCGCTCCGCGATCCCCTCGGCCCCGTACGCGCGCAGCACCATCCACAACTTGAGCGAACGGAAGCGGCGTCCCAGCTGGATGCCGTAGTCCATCAGGTTGACCGCTTCGTCTTGCGTGCGCGTGATCAGGTACTCGGGCAGCAGGGCGAAGGCTTGCTTGAGCGCCGCCGGATGCTTGGTGTACAGCACCGAGCAGTCCATCGGCGTGAACAGCCACTTGTGCGGGTTTACCACGAACGAGTCGGCGTCGTCGGTGCCGTCCATGAGGTAGCGCAGCTCGGGGACGATGGCCGTGACGCCACCGTAGGCGGCGTCCACATGCACCCAGCATCCATGCGCGCGCGCGATGCGGATCACCGCCGGGACCGGGTCCACGCTGGTCATGCTCGTGGTGCCCACGCAGGGGACCACCGCCAGGGGCCGGTGTCCGGCCGCAAGATCGGCCTGGATGGCCGCCTCCAGCAGCTCGGGGCGCAGGCGGAAGGAGGCATCGGCGGGGATCTTCACGAGGTTGTCGTGGCCGAGCCCAAGGGCGATGACCGCCTTGTCGATCGACGAGTGCGCGTGCTCGCTGCAATACACGCGCAGTCGCGGCATCTCGGCGCGTCCGGCCATCCCTTGCCGGCGCACATCGTATCCGGCCCGTTCGCGCGCGGCCGCGAGCGCGTAGAACGTGCTCATGCTGGCGGTGTCGGTGATCTCGCCGAACCACCCGTCGCTGAGCCCCATGAGCTGGCGCAGCCAGTCGAGGGTGAGCTGTTCAAGCTCGGTGACGGCGGGGCTCGTGACCCAGAGCATGCCGTTTGCGTTCAGGCCGGCGGCGAGCAGTTCACCCAGAATACCGGGATACGACGCGGAGTTGGCGAAGTAGGCGAAGAAGCCCGGATGATTCCAGTGCGTGATCCCGGGCATGATGGTGTCGCGGAAATCGCGCAGCATGTCCGAGAGCGGTTCGCCGTGCACCGGCGGGGTGGCCGGCAGCGCCGACCGCACCGCCCCCGGCTGGACCCGGCTCTTCACCGGATACTGCGTGGCCGTTTCCAGATAGTCGGCGATCCAGTCCACCGCGGCATGCGCGGCGGCGCGGAATTCGTCGGGGGCAAGGTCGCCGGCGAAGGCCGGTGACGCGGGCGAAGGAGCGGCAGAGTCGGGCATGCCACAAACTCGTCGTGGGGCCGCCCGTGGTCCACTGCCGCGCGGTCGCCCGTCCTCGGTGCGGCCGGCGGTCAGGCGCCGTCGCCGGCCTAGTGCAGCAGCGTACTCACCGCGCCCATCAGCTGCTGCGACGAGAACGGCTTGGCCAGGAACATGGCATCGGCGTCGAGGCTGCCACCCTCGTTGGCCAGCTCCTGATTGGTGTAGCCGGAGATGAACAGCACGGGCATCTCCGGACGGTCCCGCTGCAACTGCTTGGCGAGCTCGCGTCCGCCGAGTTCCGGCATCAGGACATCGCTGATGACCAGATCGACGTCGTACCGTTCGGCCAGCGCGGTGAGCGCCTCACGGCCGTTGGCGGCTTCGATGATGCTGAAGCCATGGCGGCGCAACACGGCCGACACGAGGCGCCGGACGGAATCTTCGTCATCGACCACGAGGACGGTGCGGGTCGAAGGCGCCGCGGTGGGCGCCGGTGCGGGCGCGGCGGCCGGCACCACACGCTCCACTGCCGGCACCATGTCGGTCGCCTCGGCGGTCGCCGGGGGCGTATGCGCCGGCAGGAGGATTTCGATGCTCGTGCCCTGACCGGGCGTGCTGTCGAGCGACACGAACCCGCCCGACTGGCGCACCAGGCCGTACACCATCGAGAGGCCGAGTCCGGTGCCCTCGCCGGTGGCCTTGGTGGTGAAGAACGGCTCGAACACGCGCGCTTGCAGCTCCGTGGGGATCCCGGCGCCCGTGTCCTGCACGGAGAGCACGGCGTAACGTCCCGGGGTGACCTGATCACCCTGTACGCCATCCCGCGGGTGCTCCAGCTGCAGTTCGCGACACCGGACGGAAATCGAGCCGCCGCCGGCGGTCGCGTCGCGCGCGTTGACGATGAGATTGAGCAGCACCTGATCGAGCTGCATGCGATCCGCTGCCACGAACGACGGCGTGGCGTGCACGTGCAGGGCGGTACCGGCACCCACCAGACGGCGCAGCATCGGCACCATCTCGTTCACCGTCTCGGCCAGATCGAACACCGTGGAGCGCAGCGTCTGCTTGCGACTGAACGCCAGCAGATGGTTGGTGAGCTGGGCCGCACGCTTGGTGGCGGACGCGATTTCCTCCAGCAGCCCGAGGGCGTCGGGCGGCATGGCGGGGTCGCCCGCCAGCAGCTCGGCGTTCCCCTCGATGACGGTGAGCAGGTTGTTGAAGTCGTGCGCCACCCCACCGGCGAGCTTGCCGATCGCTTCCATCTTCTGCGACTGCCGCAGCTGGTCTTCCAGCAGCATCCGCGCCGAGATGTCGCGGAAGCTCCAGACCCAGCCCACGATGGTGTCGCCGAGATACTGCGGGCTGGAGTGCCACTCGATCACGCGGCCATCGTGGGTGCGCAGCACCTCCAGTTCGCGCAGGGGGCGCTCGGTGTGGCCGCTGTGCACCCAATCGCGGAAGCGCGGTCCCTGCTCGACTTGCGCGGCAATCCGCACGCGCACCGGAATGGCGTCGAGCAAATCGCCGGACACGGCGGCCAGTTTCCAGAGCCGGCGCAGCTGCTGATTGCTGCGCACCTCGTTCCCCTCGAGATCGAGCACCATGACCGCATCGGAGCTCGCCTCCAGGGTGGCTTCCAGCAGCGACATGGCCTGCTGCACTTCGTCGCGCTCGCCGATGGCGGTGCGCATCCGCTCCAGCCGGTCGGCGAGTTCACGCGACACGGTTTCG
This sequence comes from Gemmatimonadota bacterium, assembly GCA_031127225.1. Lineage (GTDB taxonomy): Bacteria > Gemmatimonadota > Gemmatimonadetes > Gemmatimonadales > Gemmatimonadaceae > Gemmatimonas. The sequence continues at coordinate 17,182 of JARIEV010000016.1, forward strand.
AGCGAGTGTTCCATCATGGCGCGGTCGTGATCCGCGTCGCCGTACGCGGCCTCGATGGCCCCGAGCAACGGCGCCAGCGATGCCGGCACGTCGGCGAGATTGCCGAAGTGCCGACGCAGCTGACGGATCAGCAGCTTATGGCGGAGCTCAACGTTCACGGAGCGTGGTGATCGTCATGGTCTGGTTGTGCAGCTCGCACGCGGTCGATCCGCTGAACGGCGCGATCTCGCCGTACGAGTAGAACCCGACGAGCACCGCGTCGTCGCCCAGCACGTCGCGGACGCTCTCCACTTCCTCCTCGACGCGCTGCTTGAGTACCAGCTTCCGGCCCACGCAGCTGATCAGAATGGCGAGCTCGGGCGGCGTGCTGCCGAGCGCCTCGAGGGAGGCACTCGCGGCCCCCTGCGCGCCGTCCACCAGCCGGTCCACATTGGCCTTCATGAGCTGGGCCAGGTGTCCCTGCGGGACGTCGCCGGCGAAGGTCAGGCTGCCGGCCGCTTCATCAATACCGAGGATGGTGCGGACGACGCCCTTCTCGTTGGCGGCGCCGCGCACACTGAGCGGGAAGAGCAGGCCGCTGCTGGGCAGGTCGCCCGCGTGGCGCCCCAGGTAGCTCTTGTACAGCTCCAGTGCCGGGGCGCCGTCGAGTTCGTACAGCACGTTCCCCTTGGAGCGCGTGATGACGCGCTCAGGGCCAAAGGCGTCCCAGCCGCCCAGCGAGCCGTGTCCCACCTGCAGCCGGTCGCCGTAGAGGCCAATGGCCGCCACCGCGTGCCCCGCGCAGCCCCCGTCGATACAGACGGAGGTTTTCTCGAATTGCGCGCCGTCGGCGGCCAGCCCACCGGTCACGAGCACATGCGCCGGCAGCTGCTCCCGGAGTCCGGCCAGCAGTTCCGATCCGTTCACCTGCAGTCCTTCGGAGAGGACCAGCACGTGCACCAGATCGTCGGCGCGCAATGCGCCGGCGAGCTCCGCGCCGACGCGGTGGCTCTCATCCATCGATGTGAGCGGGAGGTGCATGACCCGGATCTGCGTGTGCTCGAACTGCACCACGGCGGCCACGATCGCGTCATCGGAGACGTCGGTGCCACAGATCTCGCCGGCGGTGGAACACCCCACCAACCTCGCGCCAGGATACTGCGTACGGAGCGTGGCGAGTGCATCGGACTCCTGCAGCGCCGCGCGGGCACCGAACAGCAGGATCAGTTGCGGCGTGATCGGCGTGCCTTCGCCGCGCATCGTGCGCCACCCGGTCGGGCGTGTCCACAGCAGTTTGTGTACGATCATGGCTGTTGGCTCATGGAGCGGTCAGGCTGGAGAGAGACGGCAGGGCTTGCCGACACGATCCGCAAGTATCCGGACCAACGGACATTCCCGCCAGTGGAAGGACCGGACTGCCGGTATCCACGGACGAAGTGCCCCATGTTGGTAGGACGACCGACCCCCCTACGGCGTCATTCGCAGCGCCCAGTGCGTGCGGAGGTACTGCTCGAGCACCACTGCGGTGGCGTCGGCGAAGCGCTCGCGGTTGGCCGGGGTGTCCCGGACGCCGGTGAAATTGGCTTCGATCTGCACCCCGCAGATGGTGCCGCCGGTCACCCCGCCCACGGACGCCGCACCGGCACCGCAGGTGTGACGGCGGGTATTCTCGCCGCCGGTGAAGTAGTCCGCGCCCGCCGGCCGCGGGTCGCTGCTGCTGGGGAGCGACGGGAACCCCTGCGCGGCGTACAGCGTGCCCAGGCTGGCCGGTCCGCGGAGGAGGGCCGAGAACGAGAGCGGCGACAGCTGCGACAGCGTGAGAATGCTCGAGGCATTTTCCGCGGTGCCGGCGGCGTCGAGGGCGGCGTCGCTGCCGTCGAGGAGCGCACTGGACAGCAGGTACCCCAACTCCAGCCGCTGCACCGCATGGCCGTGGCCGTGCATGTCCATGTACCAGCCCTTGCCGTGCGACTTGAGCACCGCGCTCTTGGCGAGCTCGATGAACCCGTGCCATTCCCCGAGCGCCTCGGCCGCCGTGGCGTTGCCGCAGGCGGCTTCCAGCGGGAGCCGGTTGGGGTCGAGCTTCCGGCGTGAGAGGTGCGAGATGACCACGTGCGGGTACGACCCGAACCGCGCGGCGAAGCGCGCCTGCATGACGCGGGCGAGATCGGCCGTGTTGGCGTCGGTGACCGTGGTGGCCGAGCCGCCGCAGGCCGCCGCAGTGCGATCGGGGATGCCGCTGGGGGTGAGTGCCCCGCCGTGGGGGGCCGTGAGGATGACCGGCGCATTCCCCGCGAGGTACTCCACGTAGTTGTTGCGCCCGAAATACGACTGGCCGGCCACGTAGACCGTGGGGGCCGGCGGGACGACCGGCGTGGTCGGTGCGGTTGGGGGCGTCGGTGCCGCGGCGTCCGAGCCGCCGCAGGCGGCGGCACCGGCGGTGACACCGGCGACCGCGAGGGTCAGCAGGAACGTGCGGTGCCGCCCGGTACGGGGCGTGCCGGCACGGGGCCGCGGAGCAAGGCGAGGCAAGAAGCGCATGGTCCAATTTGACTGATTGCGCCCACGCCGCCCAGTCCGTAGCGTCTGCTATGCCTACACATCGTTCCCGTCGGGATTTCGTGAAGCACGCCGCCCTGCTCGGTGCCGCCGCCGTCGCCGCTCCGCAGGCCGCCGCCGCGACCCCGGCGCCGTTCACACCGGACCGGCACGCGCCGCTCACGCCGCACCCCGGCGCGCTCGCCGACGTCGCGCGCGATGAGGCCTACTGGGCCACCGTGGCCGCGCAGTACCGCATCACGCCGCGCACCACGAATCTGGAGGCGGGCTACTTCGGCATGATGGCGCTGCCGGTGCTCGAGGCGTATCACCGCTACATCGATCGCGCCAACAGCGAGAGTTCATACTTCGCCCGGCGCGAGTATCCCGCCATGTTCCGCGCGGCGCGCGAGCGCGTGGCCGCGTTCGTGGGCGCCAAGCCCACCGAGCTGGCGTTTTCGCGCGGCGCGACCGAGGCCTTGCAAGCGCTGATCGGGCAGTACAACCGCGTGCAGGCCGGCGACACCGTGATGTACGCCGACCTCGATTACAACGCGATGCAGTGGGCCATGAATGCGCTGGCCGCGCGCTGCAACGCGAAGGTGGTCACGCTCGACATTCCCGAGCCCGCCTCGCACGACGCCATTCTGGCGGCGTACACCACGGCGCTCGACGCGAACCCGCGCACCAAGCTGCTGCTGCTCACGCATTGCAACAACAAGACCGGGCTGCTGCTACCGGTCGGTGCCATCGCGCGGCTGGCGCGGGCCCGCGGCGTGGACGTGGTGGTCGACGCGGCGCACTCCTTCGGGCAGGTGCCGCTCACGATGGCTGACATGGACGCCGACTTCGTGGGGCTCAACCTGCACAAGTGGATCGGCGCCCCCGTGGGCGCCGGGGCGCTGTATATCCGCGAGGGACGGCTCAGCGCGATCGACCGCGCCCACGCCGACGAAAGCGCGCCGGCCGATCGCATCGAGAGCCGCATCCACACCGGCACCACCCACTTCCCCACGGTGATGACGATCCCCGATGCCATCGACTTCCAGCTCAGCATTGGGATTCCGCAGAAGGCCGCACGACTGCGCTACCTGCGCGACCGCTGGGTGCATGCCGTGGCCGACGTGAAGGGGGTGACCATTCTCACGCCCGAGGATGCCGCCCTCACCGGGGCGATTACCGGCTTCCGCCTGCACGGCCGCGGCACTGGCGAGGCCAACCGCGCGCTCGCCGCCACGCTGCACGACGAGTTTGGCGTCTTCACCTTCCAGCGCACCGGCCTCGCCAAGGGCGATTGTGTGCGCGTGACGCCCACGCTGTACAACACGCCCGCCGACGCCGACAAGTTGGCGGCGGCCATTCGCACCATCGCCGCCCGGGGTTGATCCATGCAGCGCCGTACGTTTCTCCGTCACGCCGGTGCGCTCGCGGCCATGCCGCTGGTGATGCCCTCGCTGTCCGATGTATGGTCCGCCGCTGCCGCGGCGCCGCTCCGGGTGAACGGCGCGCGGCTCAACGAGTGGCTCACGAAGTTCGACCGCATCGGACGCACGCCGACCGGCATCAATCGTGTGGCGTACTCCGAGGCTGATCTCGCCGGTCGCGCCTTCACACTGCAGCTCCTGCGCGACGCCGGCCTCACGCCGCGTATTGATACCGCCGGCAACATCTACGCGCGTCTCGACGGCACCGACGGCACGCTCGCGCCCATCCTGATCGGCTCGCACATCGACTCGGTTACCGACGGCGGCAACTTCGACGGTCCGGTGGGTTCCTTCGGCGCCATCGAAGTGGCGCGCACGCTGCGCGAGCAGGCGGTGCGGCTGCGGCATCCACTCGATGTGGTGATCTGGCAGAACGAAGAGGGCGGCACCACCGGCAGCAAGGTCGCCATCGGCGAGATCACCGACGCCGAGTTGGCCAAGGTGGCGCGCTCGGGGATCACCATTCGCGACGGCATCGGCCGCATCGGCGGCGACGTGTCGCGTCTGGGTGAAGCGGTGAAGCGAAAAGGTGATATCGCCTGCTACATCGAGCTGCACATCGAGCAGGGTGGCTTGCTCGAAAAGGCCGGCAAGCAGATCGGCGTGGTGCAGGGGATCGTGGGGCTGCGCTGGTTCGAAGTCACGATTACCGGCTTTGCCAATCACGCCGGCGCGACGCCTATGGATCAGCGGCAGGATGCCATGCTCGCGGCCGCCAAGTTTACGGTGGCCGTGAACGATGCGGTGCGCGCCGAACCGGGACGGCAGGTGGCCACGGTGGGGCGCATGGTGGTGTCGCCGAACACCACCAACGTCATCCCCGGACAGGTCGTGCTCACGGTGGACCTGCGCGATCTCGATCAGACCAAGATCGAGCACTTCACCGAGATCTTCGCGCGGCTGGCGCGCGAGATCGGTGCCGCCACCACGACCACGTTCGCCTTCAAGCGACTCACCGACAGCCGGCCCGCCATCTCCGATCCGCGGGTCATGCAGTGGATCGAGTCGAGTGCCACGGCACTCGGGCTGTCGTCGCAGCGTATGCCCAGCGGCGCCGGACACGACGCGCAGGAAATCGCGCACATCGCCCCCATGGCGATGATCTTCATTCCAAGTGTGGGCGGGATCAGTCATTCGCCCAAGGAATTCTCCCGCGCGGCGGATATCACGAACGGGGCCGATGTGCTGCTCAACGCCGTGATCGCCGCCGATTCGCGCGTCCCCGACGGTCCGTCATGACCGACGGCGGCGCGCTGCGCCGCGTCCTCGGTCCCGGCACGCTCGCGCTCCTCTTCGCCAACGGCACCATCGGCGCGGGGATTTTCGCGCTCCCCGGCCTGGTGGCCGCCACGCTGGGCAGCGCGACCGCGCTCGGCTACGCGATCTGCGCGGTGCTGGTGATACTGATCTTTCTCTGCTTCGCCGAAGCGGGCAGTCGCGTCCACGACAGCGGCGGGGCCTACGCCTATGTGGGTACGGCGTTCGGCCCCTTCGCCGGATTCATCGCCGCCAATCTGGTGTGGTTCGGGTTCTCCGCCTGTGCCAATGCGGCGCTCGCCGATGTTCTCGTCGGCGCACTGGCCACGTCCGTGCCGGCGCTCGCGCAGCCGATCCCGCGCGCGATCGCCTTGATCTCGCTGTTTGCGTGCACGGCCGGCGTGAACATCATGGGGGTGAAGACCGGCGCGCGCGTGGTCGTCGGGCTGACCGTCCTCAAGCTGCTGCCGCTGGTGCTGCTGCTCGTGGTCGGCATCCCGCACATCGAGTGGTCACACATCGTGCCGACCCGTGTGCCTGATGCGTCCACGCTTGGCAGTGGCGTGCTGCTGCTGATGTTCGCATTCGTGGGTGGCGAAGCCTCGCTGTCGGCCAGCGGTGAGCTGCGCCAGCCCAGTCGGACCGTGCCGCTCGGTCTCCTGATGGGCGTGGCTACCGTGGTGGGCCTGTATTGCGGACTGCAGTTGGTCGCCGAGGGGGTGCTCGGGGCTGATCTGCCGCGCGAGTCCGTGTCGCCCCTCTCGGCCGCCGCCGGTCAGCTGATGGGCCCTTGGGGGCGCACGATGCTGCTGGGCGCGGTGTCGCTGTCGATTTTCGCCAATCTGAACGGCGATCTGCTGCTCTCGCCGCGCTGTCTGTACGCCGCCGCCAAGGATGGTTTGCTCCCGGCACCGCTGGCCAGGGTGCATCCGCGGTTCCAGACACCGTACGTGGCGATCGTGGTGTTCGCCGCGATCTGCGCCACGTTAGCCGTCCTCGGCGCCTTCAAGCCGCTGGCCATTCTGGGCACCTCGTCGCTGCTGCTGGTGGACGTGGCCGTCTGTCTCGCCGTGCTGCAGCTGCGGCGGCGCGGGGTGCAAGGGGCCGAGCCGCCGTTCGTCATTCCCGGCGGACCGCTCGTCCCGGTTCTGGCGGCGACCGTCTGCATCTGGGTCCTGACCAACCTCACGCGCGAGGAACTGTTGGGGCTGAGCGCGCTGGTGTTCTTCTCGGGCGGCTTGTACCTGCGCCTCCTGCGCGCCCGCGCGTTCGCGGCGCGCCGGGCCGCGGCGCGCGCCAGCGCCGGAGCAGGTGCAGGAGCAGGCGCAGGAGCAGACGCACCCGGTGCCTGACTGATGTTGGCCCCCCGCCGCTCCTGACCGGGATTCGCCAACAGCCCCCGTCGGTGCGATATTCCCGCGACGCCCTTCTTCACCTGTCTCCACGACCCAAGGATCTCACGCATGCGACACGCCCTCATGTACGTCGGCGGCTTCGAACGGAACTTCCCGACGCTCACCACCGCCTCCACGTCGTTCGAGGGCAGTGATGGGGCGCAGCATGCCTATGCCCCGTGGCCCGAGGGCGTGGACGGTCTGCGCATTTCGTTCATGGAGAAGACCGGCAAGAAGTTCGTGGCCGTGCGCGTGTCCGACGGCACGAGCGACGTCGTGCTCCACAACGAGATGGTGCTCGTGCCGGGTGAGCACTTCGGCTTCGGGGTGCACCTCAGCGGCACGCCCACGGTGATCGACGACAGTCTCGCCGTGATGAAGATGCTCGAGGATATCACCAAGAAGAACGTGGCACACAGCGATGAGCTGCTGGCCATCCGCGCCCGCTTCAAGGCCGCGAACACCAAGCACTAGCCGTCGGGTCGATCGTCGCGCCGCCGGTTATCGCGCGGGCGGTCGCAACACAGAGGGGCCGGCGATCATCGCCGGCCCCTCGTGTCGTTCATAACCACCGCCGTCAGGTTACGGCGTGGGCTGGTCGCCCTTGGGCTGCGTGACTTGCGGCCGCACGGTGGGGTACTCGATGCCGAGCTGTTCGAGATACGTTTTGAACTTCGTGGGGTCGTAGTAGAACTTCTGCAGCTGCGTCTTGTAGCGCGCCATGATGTCGGCGTTCAGGTACGTCGGCGGCGTGTCCTGCGGGCGGATGAACGGCTGGTACTTCACGTTCTTCGTCTGCACGTTGTTGAAGTAGTCCCATGCGTCCGCCACGACCTTGGGCGTGAGGAAGATGTCGAGCATCGTGAGCGCCTGCACCTTGGCGCCGGCCAGCGCACCCTTGTGCGCGATCGGCGTCGCCATCGAGATGGCGTTGGCCCAGTTGTGCCCCGGCAGTCCCGGAATGTTCGACGGGAAGCGCAGCGTGATCGTGGGCACGTTCCACGCGATGTCACCGATGTCGTCGGAACCGCCACCCATCCAGTTCTGCGGCGTTTCGGCGCCGCGCAGCTGCTTGTTCACTTGGTCCGACAGGCCGAAGTCGGGCGATCCGAGTTCCTTCTGGATCCCCTTTGCCAGCGTCTGGTCCTTGTCGTCCCACTTGGGCATGCCCACCGTCTGCACGTTCTCGTGCATCGCTTCCGCGATCGGCTTGCTGAAGTGCGCGGACCAGCCGGAGCCGAGAATGGCGATCGTGTCGAGCTTGGTGTCGGTCATCATCGCCGCGCCTTCGGCGATCTTCTTGCCCACCTCGAACAGCGCCATCGTACGCGGATAGTCCTGCTCACGGAAATAGAACCAGATGCTCGCCGTGCTGGGCACGACGTTCGGTTGATCGCCGCCGTCCTTGATCACGTAGTGCGAGCGCTGCTGCAGACGCAGGTGCTCACGCTTGTATTCCCATCCCTGGGCCATCAGCATCACGGCATCGAGGGCGCTCTTGCCGCTCCACGGCGCACCGGCGGCATGGGCGCTGGAGCCGCGGAACCGGAACTCGGCCGAGAGCAGCGCGCTCGATCCGCTGGCGCCCCACGACACACCGAGGTCGTTGCCGACGTGCGTGAACAGCGTGACGTCGGTGTTCTTGAAGAGCCCCGAGCGCACGAGGAACGCCTTGCCGGCCATCTGCTCTTCGGCGATGCCCGGCCACAGCAGCAGCGTGCCGTTGATCTTGTCGCGCTGCATGAGCTGCTTCACCACGATCGCGGCCACGATGTTCACGGCCTGACCGGCGTTGTGTCCTTCGCCATGGCCCGGGCCGCCGCTGACCATCGGATCGCGGTAGCCCACACCCGGCTTGTTGCTGGCCTGCGGAATGCCGTCCACGTCGGAGCCGAGCGAGATCTCCGGCTTGCCCGTGCCGTTGCTCCACTTGGCCGTCCACGACGACGGAATGCCCGCCACGCCCTTCTCGATGGTGAAGCCTTCCTTGGCCAACAGCGTGGTGATGTAGCGCTGCGACTCGAACTCCTGGAAGCCGAGCTCCTGGAACGAGAAGAGCATGTCCACGATCTCCTGGACCTGCTTGGCGCGGCCCTGGACCATCTCCAGCGCCTCGGCCTTGAGTTTCGCCAGGCGTGGGTCGGCGGGGGCAGCCGTGGGAGCAGCCGCGGGGGCGGCGGCTTGTGCCGCGAGCGTGGCCACCGGGGCGGCAGACAGCGTGGTCAGCGCCAGCAGCAGGGAACGGGCGGGTCGAAATCGGGTCGGATGCACGGCGAACTCCAGAGGTGGTCGGCGAATCGCGATCAGGGTGCACCGGCGGGCCGCGACGAATCGGGCAACGCCGGCGAAACCGGAAATTACGTTTCAGGCAGGGAAACCGCTCGCTCCGGACCCGCGTACGGTCATCCGACGGTGGTTTTGTCCTCCTTTCCTGTGCCCCGGTTCATGCCTCCTTCGAATTCGCTTCGTGCCTTGGCCCTGGTCGGGGTGATGAGTGTGGTGTGCGCCGCGTGTCCCGAGGCGCTGTTCGGCCAGGCGCGACCCAAGGCACCGGTCAAGCGCGACACGCTGACGGTCGAGGAGCGGGTGGTGGCGCGCGAGGCGTCACGTGACGCCCGCGCCATGGCTCGCCGTCAGCTGTCGCCCGACAGCATGGTGCGGCGCCTGCGGGCCGATTCGGCCAGCGCGTCGGCCTTCAGCGACCCCGAAGCGCAGCGCATTTTGCTGCGGGCCCGCGAGGCGCGCACTCGGCAGGACAGCGCGCTTCGGGCCTACAAGGCGACCGCCACGCAGCGCATTTCGATGGGCATGGGTGCCAAGCGGTTGGGGCTCGAGAAGCTGTTGTTCCGTGGGGACAACGTGGCCGAGATCTCGTGGCGACGCGATGTGGGCGTCCGGGTGCGTCCGATCGGGTCGCGCATGACCGTGCCGATGGGCGGCAATGCGAATGGTGACTTCAGCGGTGCGCTCTCCATTCCGTACTTCCCGGGGCGTGAAACGCTGTGGTTCCCAAGCAGCAACTTCGGGGTGGTGAAGAGCGACATCGACGAACGTGAGATCATTCATCCGCTCGCGAACGGCGCCGAGACGTACTACCAGTATGCCACCGGCGACTCGGTGGACATCACGCTCGATGGCGGGCGTGTGATCAAGCTGCGCGAATTGCGCATCACGGCGCGTCGTCCCGACTGGCGGGTGTTCGTGGGTTCGTTCTGGTTCGATCGTGATGGTGGCCAGCTGGTGCGCGCGGCGTATCGGCTGGCGGCCGAGCTCGAGATCTGGGATGTCGCCTCGGAAGACAGCGAGGCCGACACCAAGGTGAGCCGCGAGGCGGACCGTTTGCGTGATTCGATTGCCCGGGCGCGGATGCCGCGTGATCTGTACGTCAAGGATTCGATCCTGCGCGCACCGTCGGTGCAGGCGCGGGCCAGCGGGACCGGGGCCGACGATGGGCCACCGGCGTGGGTGAAAGCGACGTTCCGTCCCGCCAAGGCGAAGCTCGATGCGATCACCGTGGAGTACGGCTTGTATCAGGGCACGTTCTGGTTGCCGCGCGCCAACAGTGCCACGGCGTCGGCGCAGATCGGCTTCATCCGTACGCCATTCAGCATCGATGAGAAGTTCACGTACGACGAGGTGAACGGTGACTTCTCGTTGGCGGCGATCCCGGCGGCGCGTCTCTCCGGCGCCGGGACGCGCAGTGACACCACGGTGCTGGTGGGGAGTGGTAACGTCACCATCAGTATCGGCGGCGGCGCCGTGCAGGGCGGTACCGGCAACGCCACGGTCGATACGGTGAAGCTGTCGGCCACCGAGCGCCTCCGGCGTCGGCTGTGCGCGCAGGATTCCACGTACACGCGGGTGGAGTCGCGCTATCAGGGGGCGTTGCGCGTGGCGTACGATATGCCGTGCGATGCGGCGTCGCTCGCGACCTCGCCGGCGCTGCCGCCGGCGAGCGCCACGGACGATGCGGTGTTCGACGTGCGGGCGCGCGACGAACTGCTGGCCGCCCTCGACCTGTCGTTGCAGCCCGGCTGGATGCCGCAGATGCCGAAGGTGCGACTGGGCTCCGACTTGCTGCGCTACAACCGCGTGGAGGGCATCTCGGCCGGCGTGAACGTGTCGCAGGTGCTGGGCGCAGGGTACTCGCTCAACGCGGTGGGGCGCATTGGACACGCCGACCGGCACGCGAACGGTGAACTGAGCCTGGCGCGCACGAACGGCGCGCGCACCGTGACGGCCACACTCTTCCACCGGCTCGCCGCTACCAACCCGGAGTGGGCCGGCGGGCTGTCGCTGGGCGCGTCGTTACCGGCGTTCGTGTACGGCCGCGACGAAGGCTTTTACTACCGCACGTTCGGCGCTGAACTCGGGGAACGTCGCACGGGACGACATGGGTCGCTCGAGTACCGCCTCTTCCTCGAGCGGCAGTGGACGGCCGGCGACACCAATGTGGTCAACACCTTCTCGCTGGCGAAGCTGATCGCCGACCGTCGGTTCCGCCGCAACATCGAAGCTGAGAACGTGTCGGTGACCGGGGTGGCCGGTACCTGGACGCGGGTGCTGTTGGAGCAGCCGCGCGGACTGCGCGCGACGGCGGTGGTCAGCGCGGAAGCGGGGACCGGCACCTTCCAGTACGCGCGGGCGGCGGTGGAAGGCACCGTGTCGCAGCCCGTGAGCCGGTTCGCCGCGTCGCTGACCGGGGCGATCGGGAGTGCCGTGGGCGATCTGCCACGGCAGCGCGGCTGGTTCGTGGGCGGCGTGCGGACGGTGCGCGGCCAGATCGCGGGCACACAGGACGGTGACGCGTTCTGGCTGGCGCGCGCCGAGGTGGGCACGCGCCAGGGGATCGTCCGCCCCGTGGGCTTCTACGACATCGGCTGGGCGGGGAGCCGCGGCACCTTCGGTGCCGTGCAGCCGCAGCGTGGCGCGGGCATTGGCCTGAGCGCACTGGACGGGCTCATCCGCGTAGACTTCTCGCGCGGCCTGTATCCCCTCAAGCAGTGGCGCACCGATTTCTATCTCAGCGCGGCGTTGTAGCCGCGCGTCCGGTCCGGATGATCGCTGACGCCTGTTCCGCGGTGCCCGACAGCAGCAGCCCGCGATAGCCCTTGGCGATGCGGTCGGTGATGCTCCCCGCGGTCGCGGTCATCATGCTCGGCATGCCCGCTTTCGCACCCAGATCGCGCACGCGCTGGCACGCCGCCTCGGCGCCGGCGGCGTTCCCACCCATGTCGCGGGTGAGACTGCCGATGCCGCACGAGAGCAGGCTGTACCCGGGAAGCGCGGCGATGTCGGCCGCCACCTCGATTGCCCCCGCATCCTCCACCATCAGCATCGCCACCACGGTGCCCCGCGGGTTGGCCGGTGACCAGACGTTCGCACCGGCCTCCGTGAAGAACGCGGCGGCCGTGCGCGCTTCGGCCACGGTGCGGACGTGCGGGATCACCACGCCATCAGCGCCGAGCGCGAGGACTTCCTTCACGCGCGCCCGGGTGTCGGCCTCGCCCGCGGTTTCGATGGTGGGAATGCGCACCAGCAGCGTGGGGCGCCGCGCCGCGCTGCTGCGCGCGATGCCGGCCACCATGGCGCGCACGGCGTCGGCGTCGTACGCGCCTTCGAGGTTGAGAAACAGGTAGTCGAGCAGCGGATTCTCGGCGAGCGCCTGCGCGCCCTCGGCTGTGTAGACCGGCGGCAGCCGGTTGCTGCCGGGCGCGGGTGCCCGCTCGCTGGGGACGAACATGCCGAAGGCCGAGGCGCCGCTTTGCCACAGCGTGATGGCCGTGACGGAACGCGTACCGGCCGAGGCTGACGACGGGGATGCGCCGCGTGTACCGGCACAGGCACTAAGGGCACCCGCGCTAAGGGCACCCGCACTCAGCAGGAGGGCCGCGAGGGGATGGACGGCGAGTCGGCGGACGGAACGCATGGGGCTTTCTCGGTGGGGGACACACGCGGGTATCGATCGGGCCAAGATACCGTTCGGCGCGTGCTCGCGTTAGCGAAGGCAGGGACACAAATTGTCGCGTTCGCGGTCCCGATCATTCCCGTGTGCGTCTCCCGTCTCCTGCCCGCCGCCGATGCCGCTGCTCCGCCTTCGCTCCCTGCTGGGGCTCCTGCTGCTGGTCGCGCTCTGCTGGGCGCTGAGCCGGAACCGCCGCGCGGTGACGTGGCGGGTGGTGGCGTGGGGCGTGGGGCTGCAACTGCTGTTCGGTGTGCTCGTGCTGCTTACGCCGGCGGGGGCGTCGTTCTTCAGCGCAGTGAACGACGCACTGCTGGGCATCATGCGCTTTTCCGACGTGGGCGCGCGCTTCCTGTTTGGCGATCTGGTGTTCAACAACATCCCGGTGGGGACCGGCGTGGCCGGCACCAACGGACCATTGTCGGGCACCGGCACACAGGTGGCACGCACGGGGGCGTACTTCGCCTTTCACGTGCTCCCCACGATCATCTTCTTTTCGGCGCTGATGGCGGTGCTGTATCACCTGCGCATCATGCAGCGGGTGGTGCACGGCATCGCGTGGGTGATGCAGCGCACGATGGGCACCTCGGGGGCGGAGTCGCTGGCCACCGCCGGCGGGATTTTCGTGGGGCTCATGGAGACGCCGCTGCTGGTGCGCCCCTATCTCGAGCGTATGACGCGGTCGGAGGTGTTTGCGCTCATGGTGGCCGGGCTCGCGTCGATCAGCGGCGGGCTGCTGGTGGCGTACGTGGGGCTGCTCTCACCGTTCTTCCCGGACATCGGCGGTCATCTGGTGTCGGCGTCGTTCATGTCGGCGCCGGCGGCGTTGGCGGTGGCGAAGCTGTTGTATCCGGAAACCGAGGCGGCCGAGACGTCGCGGGCGCTGCCGGTGGAGTCGGAGCGCAGCGCTGATGTGAACCTGATCGACGCCGCCGGACGGGGCGCCACCGAGGGGCTGTTCATGGCGCTCCGGGTCGGCGCCATGCTGATCGCGTTCCTGGCGCTGCTGGAAATGGTGAACGCCGGGGTGGGGCTCCTGGGGCGGACGGCGGGCGTGGCGGAGCTGTCGCTGCAGCGTGTGCTCGGGGTGCTGATGGCGCCGGTGGCGTGGCTGATCGGTGTGCCGTGGTCGGACGCGCAGGTGGTGGGGGAGCTCATCGGGGTGAAGACCATCCTCAACGAGTTCGTGGCCTATCGTCAGCTGGCCGACCAGCTGCAGAGTCCGGGTGCGATCAGTCACCGGTCGATGGTGCTGGCCAGCTATGCGCTGGCGGGGTTTGCCAACTTTGGATCGATCGCGATGCAGATCGCGGGCATGAGTGAACTGGCCCCCGGCAAGCGGCCGATGTTGGCGGAGCTGGGGATGCGTGCGCTGCTGGGTGGACTCCTCGCGTCGCTGATGACCGCGGCCGTGGCGGGGGTGCTGCTGCCGTGAACCGGCTGTGGGGCGCCGCGGGCGTTGGCGGTCACGACCCCGTGCGCACGCTCGTGGTGAGCGGGACGCTCACCCTCGACACCACCGAGCGGGCAGGGGTGGTGCACGCCGAGGTCCCGGGTGGGTCGGCGTTGTATGCGGCGGCGGCGGGGAGTCTGCTGCTCCCCACGCGGATGGTCGGGATCGTGGGGGACGACTTCCCGTTTGATACGCTGGCGCCGTTGTGGGCGCGCGGTGGTGACCGTTCGGCGGTGGACGTGGTGCCCGGTCGCACGTTCCGCTGGCAGGCGCGCTACGCGCCCGACGGTGACACGCGCGAGACGCTGTCGCGCGATCCCGGGGTGGCGGCGGGGCGGCTGCCCACGGTGCCGTCGATGCCGGCGGGGGGCTACGCCCTGCTCTTGGGGAGCACCGATCCGCGGGTGCAACGGCACGTGCGCGACGCGTGCGCGACCGCGGCCGTGGTGGGGCTCGACAGCATGGCGCATTGGTGGCGCGACTATGCCGAGTCGCTGCGCGCGCTGCTGGCGCAGGTGGACGTGCTGTTCGTGGACGAGGAGGAACTGGTGCAGGCCACCGGTGACACCGACGCCACCGCCGCGGTGGCGCGCGTCCTGGCGCTCGGGCCCGGGGTGGTGGTGGTGAAGCGCGGGGCGCGGGGGGCGTGGCTGCAGCGCCGGGACGGCGTGCCGGTGGCGACCGCGGCGGCGCCGGTGCGGGCGGTGGTGGATACCACGGGGGCGGGTGACGCGTTCGCGGGTGGGTTCATGGCCGCGCTGGCGCAGCGGCCGGCGCTTCCCGACGAGGAGGTGCTACGGGTCGCCGCGGCGATCGCCGCGTTCGCCGTGGAGGCCGTCGGCCCCGGCGCCTTGCTGGCCGCCGATCGCGCGGCGGTGCAGCGCCGGCTCGCTGGCTGAGCGATTGCGACACCCGCCGTCCGTCAGACGCCGTTCGCGGGCGCAGCCCTTCCCGAGGGCTCGCGGTGGCGTCCACATTGCACGGTCTCCCGGTGCACCGGTCGGATTGTCGCGCCTCCCGTGGGGCCACCCGCTGCGCTCCCTCCTTGCTGCGCTGACTTCACTGTTTCCGCGATGCACGTCGAACGTTTCACCACCCGCCGCACCGCCCGGTGCGCCGTCCGCGGCCCCGCCGATCCGGCGGCCGTCCGCGAGCTGTGGATCGTCCTGCACGGTTACGGCCAATTGGCGCGTGACTTCATCGCGGGGTGCACGGCGGCCGATGACGGTCACCGGCTGATCGTCGCCCCCGAGGCCCTCTCCCGCTTTTACAGCGCGCAGGCACCCCTGGCACATTTCACCTCCGCGGCGGACCCCGTGGGGGCCTCGTGGATGACCCGCGATGATCGTGACGACGAGATCGTGGATCAACTGGGCTGGCTCGATCAGGTGCTCGCGACGTATCGTGCCCGCGTGGCGCCGGGGACCCCGGTGACCGTGCTCGGGTTTTCGCAGGGCGCCGCCACCGCCGCGCGCTGGGTGGATGCGGGGGGCGTGGCGCCGGCGCACCTGATCCTCTGGGGCGCCATCCCGGCGGCCTCGCTCTCTCCGGAGTCCGCGGTGTGGCAGACGCGCTGCACGATCGTGGTGGGGTCCCGCGACAAGTTCATCCCCGAGGCGATGCTGCGCGACGAGCGCGCCCGTCTCGATCAGAGTGGTGTGTCGTACACGTGTGTCTCCTTCGTCGGGGGACATCGGCTCGATGATGCCACCCTGGCCCACCTGCTCACGCCCGGCTGACCGTCGTTGTCTCCCCTCCCGCCCCCCTCGCGCATGACTCGTCGTTCTTTCCCTGTGGCGGCGCGTGTCACCGCCGTGCTGGCGACCCTCGCCTGTGCCCGCGCGGCGGCCGCGCAGGGCACCCCGCCGGCCGCCCCACCGGCGGCCCCACCGGCGGCGCCCGTGTTCGTGAACGGCATGGCGCAGGTGGTTCCCGCGTGGCGCGATTCCACCACCTGGATCCGGCAGGACCTCTGGGTCGAGACCGATTTCGACAGTGACCGCGACGGGCGCCGCGACCGCGTGCACGTGGACGTCACGCGCCCGGCGCAGACCGACGCGGGGCTCAAGGTGCCCATCCTGTACGGGGCCAGTCCGTACTTCGCCGGCACGTCACGCGACGACTCCAACTGGAACGTGCAGCAGGAGCTCGGCGATCAGCCGCCCACGCGTCGCCCGCTCGCTGCGCCGGTGCATCAGCCCAACCGCCGGCGTATTTCGAACGTGCTGGTGAACGAGTGGGTGCCGCGCGGCTTTGCCGTGGTGCACTCCGAAGCGCCGGGCACCGGCTTGTCGCAGGGGTGCGCCACGGTGGGCGACTACCCCGAGCGCGCGCCGATGAAGTTCGTGATCGACTGGCTCAACGGCCGCGCCAAGGGCTACACGTCGCCCACGGGACGCGACGAAGTGCGCGCGACGGCGTGGTCCACCGGCAAGGTGGGGATGATCGGCACGTCGTACGAAGGCACGCTGCCGCTCGCGGCGGCCACCACCGGGGTGAAGGGGCTCGAGGTGGTCGTGCCGGTGTCGCCGAACACGTCGTACTACCTGTACTACCGCGCCAACGGGCTCGTGCGCTCACCGGGTGGCTATCTGGGTGAGGACGTGGACGTGCTGTACGACTTCGTGGCCAGTGGCGATCCCGCCACGCGCGCGCGCTGCGACGTGCTCTGGAAGACCAACGTGTTCGCGGGTCCGACGGGACAGGACCGCGCCACCGGCGACTTCAACGACTTCTGGAAGAAGCGCGATCTGCTGCCGCACGTGAAAAACATCAAGGCGGCGGTGCTGCTTGCGCACGGCCTCAACGACTACAACGTGACGCCGGCGCACAGCGTGCGCATCTACGACGAGATGAAGAAGCGCGGGCTGCCGGTGTCGCTGTATCTCCATCAGGGCGGCCACGGCGGCAACCCGCCGGCCGACATGCTCAATCGCTGGTTCAGTCACTACCTGTACGGCGTGGACAACGGCGTGCGGGGCGAGGCGGAAGCGTGGATCGTGCAGGATGCGGGCGCACAGGCGCCCTCGGCCGCCGCCGCCACCGCGCCGGCCACGCCGTCGGCCGCGCCGGCGCCGCGTGGACGTGTCACCGCGCTGCCCACGCCGTTCGCCTCGTTTCCGGTGCCGGGCACCGTGCCGGTGACGCTGTATCCGTCCGCCGGCGGACGCGGCATCGCGTCGCTGTCGTACACGGCTGCGCGCACGGGGACGGAATCCCTGATCGACGACGTGGCCTTCAGCGGCAGCGCGCTCGCGAGTGTGCCCACGTCGGCCAACCGCCTGCTGTATTCGACGCCGGTGTTCCGCGACACGGTGCACCTGTCGGGGACGCCGCGCGTGACCCTTCGCGTGGCGGCCAACGTGAAGGCGGCCAATCTCAGTGTGTGGCTGGTGATGCTGCCCTACGATTCCGCCCGGGCCGGCTCGCAGAGCTACAAGGGGAGCGTCTCACACGGCTGGGCGGACCTCCAGAACGCCAAGTCCCTCACGTCGGGCGGCGAGTATACCTCGGCGAAGCGCGGCACACCGCTGCAAGCCGGCGAGTATCGCGAGGTCACCTTCGATCTCGAGCCCACCGATGAGTTCATTCCCGCCGGCAAGCAGCTCGCGGTCATGATCATGTCGAGCGACCGCGAGTTCACGTTGTGGCCGAAGGCCGGGGCCGAGCTCACGCTCGATCTCGCGAAGTCACGGTTCCTGCTGCCGATCGTGGGCGGTACGGCCGCGTTGCAGAACGCCGGAATGCGCTGATCAGCTTGTGCTGATCAGCTTGTGCTGAGTCGCGTTCGCTGATCCGAATCTCCTTCTCCACCTCCACGTGACTGTCATGCGTTCTCTGTTTCGTCTTGCCGCACCGACGCTGTTCCTCGCTGGCGTCGCGGGCGCGCAAACGCCCGACGCGGCGACACTGAACGGCCTGCGTTGGCGTTCGATCGGCCCCGTGAACATGGCCGGGCGCATCACCGACGTCGAAGCGCATCCCAGCGCGCCCAAAACGTTCTACGTGGCCGGCGCCACCGGCGGCATCTGGAAGACCGTCAATGCCGGCACGTCGTTCGTGCCGCTCTGGGAGAAAGGCCCGATCGCCTCCATGGGCGACCTCGCGATTTCCCCAAGCAATCCGAACATCATCTGGGCCGGCACGGGCGAAGAAGATTCACGCAACTCCGTGGCGCCCGGCTACGGCATCTACAAGTCGGTCGATGGCGGCGTGACGTGGCAGAGCATGGGCCTCGAAAAAACGCAGCATATCGGGCGCATTCTCGTGCATCCCACCAACCCCGACATCGTGTACGTCGCGGCGCTGGGCGCGCTGTGGGCCACCAATCCCGAACGCGGGTTGTACAAGACGATCGACGGCGGCAAGACGTGGACGCTCGCCAAGTTCATCAGCGACAAGGCCGGCTTCGTCGATCTCGCGATGGATCCGCGCGATCCGAACGTGCTCTACGCCACGAGCTGGGAGCGCATCCGGAAGGCGCATTTCCTCAAGAGCGGTGGCCCGGGCTCGGCGCTCTGGAAGTCGACCGATGGTGGCACGACGTGGAAGGAGATCACCGGTGGTGGTTTCCCGGCCACGACAAAGGGACGCATCAACCTGGCCATCGCACCAAGCAATCCCGACATGGTGTATGCCATGGTCGAAGCCGACAGCGTGCGCGGCGCCAAGCCGCAGCGGCTGTTGAGCGGGTTGTATCGCTCGAAAGATGCCGGCGCGACGTGGACGTGGATGAGCACGATCAACAACCGTCCGTTCTACTTCTCGCAGATCCGCATCGATCCGAAGAACGCGGACCGCGTGTATCGCATGGCCGTCGACTTCGCCTTCTCCAATGACGGTGGTGCGTCGTGGCGCGCGGGTATGGTCGGCATTCACGAAGATTATCATGCCATGTGGATCGACCCGAACGATCCTGAGCATTTCATCGTCGGTGGTGACGCGGGCATCTTCCAGACGTGGGACAAGGGCGGCACGTACGACGCCGTGAACAACATGGCGATGGGCCAGTTCTACGGCATCAGCTACGACTTTCAGGTGCCGTATCGCGTGTGCGGCGGCTTGCAGGACAACGGCACGTCGTGCGGCTTGAGCCGTCGCGCCAGCGCCCCGCTGCAGATGACCGACTGGTTCGCGATCTTTGCCGCCGACGGCTTGCAGACGGCACAGGATCCGTTCAATCCCGACTACGTGTACTACGAGTCGCAGGGCGGCAACATTGCGCGCCGCAATGTGGCCACGGGTGATGTGATGAGCGTGAAGGCCCGCACCGTCACCCGCGCGCAGTTCGGACAGCAGATCGCGCGCATCCGCGGCGCCGGCACCACGCCGCTCACGCCGGAGCAGACGAAGAGCATCGCCGACATCCGCGTGCAGATGAAGACGGCGCTGGCCGATCCCAACGTGGCGACGCGCTGGAACTGGAATACGCCGTTCATCCTGTCGCGCCACGATGCGAACGTGCTGTACTCGGGTGCTGAGAAGCTGTTCAAGTCGGTGAAGAAGGGTGAG
>JARIEV010000192.1 GCA_031127225.1 Gemmatimonadota bacterium
AGGGCAACACGCGCGGCACCGGCACTGCCGCGATCGCGGTGGCGCATACGGGCTCAAACCACATGGTCACGCTGCGCTATCTGCTGCGTACGGTGCCGATGCAGGTGGCCGAGCAGAGCTTCGCCGCCGGCGATACCACTCGCGATCCTGTGCGCCGCCGCGACCCGTCGGCACGCCGCCGCCGCGCCCACCGCCTAGACCACCGCCTGGCGCCGGGGTTGCCGCGGTCACGCCGCGACGCGCGTTGGCCATCGCCGTGCTGTCGAGATCACGCCCCGACTGCGTCTCGTACATCTTCATGAGACCGTTGTGGTTGTACGCGACCGAGCCGAGATAGCCCGGCGACCAGCCGTCCATGAAGGCATGCGTGTACACGCCCGGCATGCCCCACTTGGTCATCTGCGCCATTTCCCAGTTGCCAAACCAGGGGAGCTCGGCGAACAGAATGGGATCGAGATTCGGATTCTGCGGCGGGCCACCCGTGTACGTGTACAGCAACGGCTGCGCTTCGTGCAGATCGTGCATGATCGGCGGATACGCCGTGAAGTACCAGTCGATGATCGCGCGCATCTGCACGAGCTTGATGTTGATGTCGCGATTATTGTCGTGATACACGTACTTGCCCCAGTACGGCACACCGGCACCGCCACCGAATCCACCACCACCCGCAGGTGCGGCGGTCGGCGCTCCGGCGGGCGCGCGACGCGCGGTGTCACCGGCCACCGGCATCGCCGGTGCCGGCGTCACGACCGGCGTGATCGCCGGCGCTGGAATGGCGGCCGCCATGTCGAGGCCGCGGAAGAACCAGTCCACGTTGCGGTCGCGGCCGTCGGCGTCAGCCGCCGGCGTAATTGAGACGTAGAGTTGCTCACGGATCTGACTGATGAGCGGCGACGTCTCGGTCACGAGGCGGTACGCCAGCTCCATCAACATTTCCGACGGGCCGGTTTCGCCGCTGTGCAGGCCGCCCATGAAGTGATAGTGCGGCTTGGTGTCGGCCAGCACGGCCTTCACCTGCGCCTCGGTCATGCCACGCGGATCAGCGATCTTCGCCAGGTTGGCCCGATTCTGCGCCAGGCGCTGCATGTTCGCCTCGGACGCGATCCAGACCACCACGAGTTCACGCCCCTCGTCCGAGCGTCCGATGGTTTCGATCTTCACGCGCGGTGAGGCCGCCGCGAGGGCGCGATAATACTTCAGCTGATCGGCGTAGTACGTGAGCTTGCGCGGCGCGCCGATGTGATAGCCCAGCACGTCGCGCGGCGTGGGGATGCCGGCCACCAGTGGCAAGTGATCGACCAGCGGGCTGCCGTGTTTCGGATTGGCCAGCCACTCCTGATAGCTCTGCGCGAAGGTCGGATCCTGCTTCTGATTGGGATCGCGCGTGTCGGTCGTGAGCTGTTGCGCAGCCAGTGACACGAAGGGCACGAGTCCAAGCAGCAGCGCTTGGCGGAGGTGGTGTACTGCCCGGAAACGGGAGAGACCAACGTCGATCACTAGCAAGCCCCGAAAAGGTATGGAGAATGACGTACGGAGTACGGAGTACGGAGGAGGTCGAAAGCGAGTACGGGGTACCGAGACACCGTCTCCGTACCCCGTCGTCCTTACGCCCGACATCGCTGGTCCGTTAGAACCAATCCTGCAGCCACGTCTTGACGCGGGTGGCGAGCTTGTCGACCCCGGCGCCGGTGAGCGACGGACGACGGGCGATGACACCGCCCAACGCGACACGATGGGCGCCATACAGCGCCAGCCCCACGGCGGTGGCGAAGCGCGGTTCGGTGATCTGCTCGACCAAGCCGCTCACGTTGTCACCCGGGACGCCCACGCGCACGCCAAGCCCGAACACGTCAGCGGCGAGTTCGCTGATCCCTTCCAGCGCGGCGCCGCCGCCGGTGAGCACGACACCGGCGTTGAGACGGCCCGCAAAGCCAGCCACCTGCACCTCGCGCTGCACCTTATCGAAAATCTCGTCCATGCGCTGATGGATGATGTGCGTCATGAGCTCGCGCGAAATATGCCGCTCCCCGTGCGACGCCGTGGCGGGCATCGCGATGACCTGCTCGGGGTCGACCATGGGCTCGTACGCGCAGCCGTACGCTTCCTTCAGCAGCTCGGCGTCCTGATTCGTGATGCCGAGCCCCTGCACGAGGTCGCTGGTCACGGCATTACCGCCGGACGCGATGGTGCCGAGGTGGCGGATCTTGCCTTCGTGGAAGACGGCGAGATCGGTGGTGCCGGCGCCGAGTTCGAGCAGGACCACACCCTGCTCCTTCTCCTCCTCCGTGAGCACGGCCAGCGCGCTGGCCAGCGGCTCGAGCACGAGTTCGCGGGTCTTGAAGCCGGCCCGTTCGATGCTCTTGCGCAGGTTCATGGCCGGCGAGCTGCCGATCGTGACGAGATACATCTCGGTCTCGAGGCGCGTGCCGATCATGCCGACGGGATCGCGGATCCCGTCGGTTTTGTCCACGCGGTATTCCTGCGGAATGGCGTGCAGCAGTTCGCGGTCCTGCGGAATCGCCATGGCGCGCGCCACCTCGTTCACGCGGTCCACATCGGTGCGCAGGATCTCGTTGCCGCTGATCGCCACCACGCCGGTGGAGCACATGGCCCGCACGTGTTCGCCCGCGATGCCGACGTACAGCGCGTCGGGGGTAACGCCCGCCACACGGCTTGCCTCTTCGACCGCCTTCCGGATGGATCGCGTGGCCTCTTCGATGTCGGACACGACGCCGCGCCGCAGCCCCATCGTGCGGGTATGCCCCACGCCCAGCACGCGCAGCGTCGGCGTGCGTGGCAAGTCGCCGTGGACCGCCGCGACGATGGCGGTGGTGTAGGCGGTGCCGATATCGAGGGCGGCGACAATGGGTTCGGAAGTCATGGCTGTCTGGCGATCACCTGGTCACGGAAGCGGAGGTCAAGCTCCACCGCACGCAGATGATTCCGCGCGAGGTCCGCTTCCACGGGTAATATGTCCCGGAACCGCGCTACGGTCACGTCGGGGCTGGTTCGCACCGTCACGGCGCCCATCCGGACACGCAATTCGTCCGGTCCGGCCCGCTCACCGTGCGACACGCGGGCGTAGAGCCCCGGCGCGTCCTGACGCAACCCGTCGAGGAGGTGCAGCAAGGCGCTGTCAGCGCTGGCCGCGACCGGTACGTCGAGGGGGTACCGCACCGGATCGATGGGGAGCAGGCGCCCGTCGGCGTCGGCCGGCTGGAGCTGCCCCTGGCGCGGGACGAACGCCACCGGCTCACGCTCGACCACACGGATGAGCAGCGTCCCGGGCAGTTGTCGCTCGACCACGACACTCGCCACCAGCGGGTGCGCGTTGACCCGTTCCGCCAGCGGTTCGAGGGGCTGCCACACCGACTGCAGCGTATCGACCCGCAGCCGCGCCACGAGTTCGCTGGGGCGCGCGTAGCGCACCCCCTCGAAGACGACGCGACGGGCGTGAAAATAGTCCAGCCGGGCCAGCGCACGGGGGCCCCACCACGGCGCCCCGATCACGACCCCGGCTGCGGTCACGGCCGCGACCGCGCGCAGCCAGCGCACCCACGTGGGACGCGTGCCGCGGGGGATCGCTTTGGCCGACGACGCCTTCTCGGGAGCGGGCCCGGCCACGGGCATCAGCCCCGGAGCGCCGCGAGCAGTTCGGGACCGGTCCGCGTGATATCGCCGGCACCCATCGTGAGCACCACGTCACCGGGGCGCACGAGGTCCCGGAGCGCGATCGCGGCCTCACTGCGCGGACCGCGCCACGCCAGCGCGCCGGTGCGCAGGCGATCGCCGATCAGATCCGACGTGACGCCGGGCTCGGGCACCTCGCGCGCGCCGTAGATGTCGCACAGCAGCACGAGATCCGCCGCCGAGAGCGCGTCGGCGAAGTCGACCTGCAGGTCACGCGTGCGCGAGTACAGGTGCGGCTGAAAGGCCAGCACCAGCCGCCGGTCGGGGAAGGCATGGCGCGCGGCGGCCACGGTGGCACGCACTTCCGTGGGGTGGTGCGCGTAATCGTCCACCACGTCGATGCCCTGCGCGGCCCCGAGTCGCTGAAAGCGCCGTTCGACGCCCCGGAACGCGGCCAGCCCGGGCGCCATCTGCGCCACGGTGCACCCCATGGCGAGCCCGGCACCGATCGCGGCGAGCGCGTTGCGGACGTTGTGCAGCCCCGGCACGGCGAGCGTGATCGCGCCCAGCATCTCGCCGTCGAAGGACACGTCGAAGCGGGCGCCGCTCGCGTCGAGCTGCAGCTGCTGCGCCACGAGGCGTGCGTCGCCGGCGTGCGCGGACGGTGTGGTACCGGGCGCCGTGGCCGAATACGCGATCACCTCGCCGCGTGCAGCGAGGCGGAGCGACATGGCCCCGTCGTCATCGGCGCAGCGCACCACCACGCGGGCCGGCGACACATACTGCTCGAAGGTGCGCCGGATGTCGTCGAGATCGCGGTAGATGTCGAGATGGTCCGCCTCGACGTTGAGCACCACGGCCACGGCGGGATCGAGGGCCAGAAACGAGCGGTCATACTCGTCGGCTTCCACCACGTAGGTGTCACCGCCCAGCCGCAGGTTGCCGCCCCACAATCCCACGCGCCCACCGACGACGCCCGTCGGATCCCGCCCGGCCGCCGCCAGCGCCTCGGTGGTCATCACCGTCGTGGTGGTCTTGCCGTGCGTGCCGGCGATGCCGATCAGCTGTCCACCGCTCACGGCGTCGGCCAGCGCTTCGGCGCGACGGACGAGTGGAAGCCCGGCGGCGCGGGCGGCGACCATCTCAGGGTGTGAGGCGGCGATGGCCGAGGAGTACACGAGCGCGCGCGCACCGGGCACCATGGCGGGATCGTGCGCCGAGACGCGGATCCCGTAGCGCGCGAGGTCGGGCGCGCCGGTGGGGTTGGCGTCGGTTCCCTGAATGGGAACGCCGCGTCGCGCCAGCAGCTCAGCCAGCGCACTCATCCCCGCGCCGGCGATCCCCACGAAGTGGACCGGACGCGGATCGTTCCGGTCGAGCAGCACGGCCGCCGTGCGCGACGGCTCGCGAGTCGTGGTCATAGCGGGGTCGGCGTGGGAGAGCGGCGAAGACAGGCGTGCGACATGCGTGCAATATGGCGGAACGCTCAGCCGATCCCTATCGACGACGCGCCGAGCTGCTCGAGGATCGAGCGGGCGATATCGGCGGCGGCGGTGGGGCGGGCCCGCGCGCGCGCGGCCAGCCGCATGCGGGCCAGCGCCGCCGGATCGTCGCGCAGCGCGCGCACGGTGGCATCGAGGGTAGCCACCGTGAGGTCGCGCTGCGGGAGATACCGGGCGGCGCCCACGGCGGCCATGGCCTGCGCGTTGTGGCTCTGGTGATCCTGCGCCGCGGTGGGGAGCGGGACCAGCAGCGCGGGGATCTCCCACGCCAGCAACTCCGCAATGGTCATCGCCCCGGCCCGCGTGACGGCGAGATCAGCGGCCGCGTACGCCTCGGCGATGGGCGCGAGATACGGGCGCACGCGCACCATCCCCGCCTCGCAGTCGAGATACGCCGACGCCTGCTGTGTCCCGGTGGCCCAGATGACGGCGACGCCCCCGGGCAACCCCTGACGCGTCCACGCGGCGATGGCCTCGTTGAGCGCCCGCGCCCCCTGACTCCCCCCGACCACGAGGACGACGAAGGCATCGGCCGGCAGCCCCCACGCGCGGCGGGCCTCGTCACGGGGACGGCGCGTGGCCGGCGGCGGTTCGATGGGACAGCCGAGCGGCAGGACCCGAGTGTGCGCACCGACGGTGAGCCGATCGGCAGCCTCAGGGAAGCCCAGGTACAGTGCCTGCGCGCCCTTGGCGAAGGCACGGGTGGTGAGCCCCGGATGCGAGTCCGGCTCGTGCAGCATGGTGGGCACACCGTGCGCGCGCCCCCACGCCAGCGCGACGCCGGCGGCATAGCCGCCGGTGCCGATCACGGCGCGCGGCCGGTCGCGGCCGGCCAGCCGCGAGATCGCGCGCCACGCCCCCACGGCGCCGCGCAGTGTGCGCCAGTTGTTCCACGGCGTGCGCCGGTACAGCGGATGCAGGTCGAGCAGCGTGAACCCGAACTCGGTGGTCGGGAGCACGGTGCGCTCGATCCCGCGGTGCGCCCCGATGAAGTGGGGCTCGATCGCGGGGGCCTGGGCGACCAGCGCGCGCGCGATGGCGAGGCCGGGATAGAGATGCCCACCCGTGCCGCCGCCGGCGAAGAACACGCGGGTCCGTGCGGCCGTGTTCATGCGGGCCGCGCTCCGAGCGGATCGGTGGCGGCGGTGCCGTAGACGCGCTCACGCTCGCTGCCGATGTTGACCAGAATGCC
>JARIEV010000193.1 GCA_031127225.1 Gemmatimonadota bacterium
GCCGGCGCGCGATACTCAGACCGTAGCTACGACCGGGTACTCCTTTCAGCAGGCGGTAGGTGGGGGCCAGCTGCACCGCATCGAATTGCAGCGACGCGTTGACCACGCCCTCGACCTCGGTGGCCAGCAGCTTCAGTTGCCCCAGGTGGGTCGTCGCAATCGTCGTCGCCGCGCGATGCGTCAACGTTTCAAGAATCGAGCCGCCAAGTGCCGCGCCTTCGGCCGGGTCGGTACCCGATCCCAGCTCGTCGATCAGCACCAGCGACTGCGCCGTCGCGGATCGCAAAATCTCCCCAAGGTTCTTGAGGTGTGCGCTGAACGTGGACAGACTCGCCTCGATGCTCTGCTCATCGCCGACATCAGCAAAGACATCATCGAAGACCGGCAGGCGGCTGGTGGCACCGACCGGGACGGGCACGCCAGCCTGCGCGAGCATGCAGAGCAACCCGATTGCCTTCAACAGGACCGTCTTGCCGCCGGTGTTCGGCCCGGACACCAGCAGCGTGTGTTCCTGCGCGAACAGTGTCAGGTCGAACGCCACGACCGGCGTCCCACGGGCGAGCAACAGGGGGTGTCGTCCATCGACGATCGCCAGCCCGTCGGCGGGCGCGCAGAACGCCAGCGCGGCGCATCCGGCGTCGATCGCGTAGCGCGCCCTCGCGTAGAGGGCATCAAGCGCGACCAGTGCCCCGAACGCCGCCAGCGCCTGCTCGTGATACGGCTGCAGTTGCGTGGTGAGCTCGCGCAGCACCCGCTCGACCTCCCGCTGCTCTTCGTATTCGAGTTCGCGCACGCGATTGCCGAATTCCACCGCGGCGGGCGGCTCCACGAAAATCGTGGCGCCCGTTCCAGAACTGTCATGCACGATGCCGCCAACGTAGCCGCGCGCTTCGCGACGCATAGGCATCACCCACCGGCCGTTGCGCATCGTGACGGACAGATCGCTGACCTGATGGTGCGGCTCGAGGCGGGCCATCTCGCGCTCGAGCAGACGCACGAGCTCCCCCTCGGCCTGCCGGAGCTCGCGTCGCACCCGACGGAGCGCAGGCGACGCGTCATCGCGCACGGTGCCGTCGTCGGCGATCGCACGACCGATCGCGTCCTCGAGCGGGCGCAGATCGACGAGGCGATCAAGGAACGCCTGTAGGAACGCCACCGTCAGGCGCGGACGCCGGGGATCACGCAGGGCCTCCCGCACGCGCCGCGAGGAACGCAGTAGGATCGCCCCCTGCAGCAACTCGAGCGCCGACCACGTGAGCCCCTCGATGCGGAGCCGTCGGAGCGCCTCGCCAAGCTCTGGAATGGGCTCACTGGGCCAGCCCAGCTCAGAATCCACCAGGGTCCGCATGGCACCGAGGCGTGCGTGCTCGCCCTCGATCCACTCCCGGTCGGCCCGCGGCACCAACGCTCGCACGGCGGCGGCACCCGGCGCCGAGTTAGCACGACCGGCCACGTGCGCGAGCATGCGGGGAAATTCGAGGATACCCAGCGCGTGCGCGTTCACGGACGTCTCCTCATGGTCGTGCGACCGCGAGGTGCGGGCGCCACGCTCCTGAAACGGCACGAACCCGGACCGCCGTATGCGCTGGTCCGGGTTCGGAATCTGCAGAGATCTGTCATTCGGCTGGCCGCGACGTGTCCTGCGTTGTCGTCATCACCCGCGCGCGAATTCCTCGCGCACGATCGCGTTGATCGTACTGCCGTCTGCCCGCCCCTTGAAGAGGGGCATCACCTTGGCCATCGCGGCACCGACGTTGGCCGCACCGTCCGTGATTGCCGTCCGCACCGCCGCCCGGATTTCCTCGGGGTCGATCTGGGCCGGCAGATACGTTTCGAGTGCGGTGACCTCGCGCTGCTCCTTCTCGCTGAGATCGGTCCGTCCTGCTTTCGCATACATCTCGACGGACTCGCGCCGACGCTTGATGCCCTTGCGGATGACGTCGATCACGTCATCGTCGGTGGCATCGCGACGCACTTCAATCTCGCGATTCTTGACCTCGGAGATGATCATGCCGAGGAGCATCACGTGATCCTTCAACTGCTCCCGGCGCGCGTCGGCCTGCTCGCGCTGCAAACGCGCCAGCAAAGAACCGCCGGCATCCACGGAACTGCTCACCCGTTACGGGTGCGCCGATTCTTGCGGACAGCCGCGTTCATCTTGCGCTTGCGCTTCTCCGAGGGCTTCTCGTAATGACGATGCTTGCGCAGGTCGGACAGGATCCCGGCCTTCTCGCACTTCTTCTTGAAGCGCTTGAGCGCACGCTCGAAATTCTCGTCCTCGTGGATGATGACTTCGGACAAACGAAACCTCGTAAATGATGGCGTGACAGACACGTTGCGTTCGGACGACAGCCTTAAATCCTATCGGAAACGAGGAGGGCGGTCAAGGTACAACTGGCGGAATTCGTCTCAGAACACGCATTTATCCCGGGGGCCAGTGCATCGCACGGCCTCCGAGGATGTGGAAATGCAGATGATGCACCGTCTGACCGCCGTCCGCCCCAGTATTGGCGACCAACCGGTATCCCCCGGCGGCCAGGCCGACCGCGTTCGCCGCGTCCGCGGCCAGCAGGAGGAGTGCCCCAAGTTCGGCCCCGTCCGTGGCGTCGGCCAAAGACGCCACATGCCGGCGCGGAATCACGAGCAGATGCTCCGGGGCCTGCGGGTGCAGATCCCGGAACACGACCCCGTGATCATTTTCGGCGATCAGGGCAACGGGGAGCTCACCGCTCGCGATACGACAAAAGACACAGCGCTCAGGCATGGAATCGGCCACGTTCGGAGGGGTCAGTCAGGGTGGTGGACGGCGCTGGCGCCGAGGCTGGTCCGTGCAATCGCCAGCGCCGCCACGGCCGCCGTTTCGAATCGCAAGATCGTCGGGCCAAGGCGCGCGGGGCGAAAACCGGCCTCGCGCAGGGCGTCGAGCTCATCCATCTCGATGCCCCCCTCGGGGCCGATCGCCAGCACCACGGGCGCAGAAATCAGCGGGGTCCCCGCGCCGACGAGGGCATCGCCCGACGGGTCCAGCACCAGCCGCTGCCCCGGCGGTGCGGCCAGCAGCGCCCGTTCGAGGGTCGCCTCGGGGAACGGCTGCGGCAGCCACGCCCCCTCGGACTGCGCCAAGGCGCCGACCATGCGCGCGATAACCTTTTGCTGAAAATTGATCCCTTCGCCGCGGGGGGACACGCTACGTGATCGGCGCCAGAGCACAGGACGCCAGCTGGTACATCCCAGCTCGCAGGCCTTCTCCGCCAGCCAGAGCATCCGATCACGATCCGCCACCGGCACGAGCAGATGCACCGCCGGCAGCGGCGCCACCTCGACGGCCTCGGTGACCTCGATGTACGCCTGCGTCTTGGTGAGGCGCACCAGCTGCCCGGCGCCGACATGGCCGAATCCGTCGCGGAGGCCGACCATTGCGCCCGAATCGAGGCGCAGCACGCGCATATGCCGCGCCGCGTGCTCGTCGAGCACGCAGGTGACCCCGGCCGCGAACGGCTCGGCGGTCACGAAATTCGGGCGCCCGGCGCCTACGCCCTCGCGACCGAGACCGACCACCAGATGTCCTCCGCATCCTCGTCCAGCACGCGCCAGCCGGACGATTCCAGAACGCTGAGCATCTCGGCGCGCTCCTCCTGCAGAATGCCGCTCAGGATCGCCCCGCCGTCGGCCGTGAGCGACTCAGCGATGATGGGCAGGAGCTGCACCAGCACCGACGAGATGATGTTGGCCAGCACCACCCGGACGGGGGCCAGCAGCGGCAACAGGACACTGGCATCGGCCTCGAACACGTGCACGCGATCGGCGACACCGTTACGCGCCACGTTCTGCTCCGCATCCGGAATAGCCTCGCCATCCAACTCCACGGCGTACACGCGCGACGCCCCGAGTTTCGCGGCGGCGATGGCGAGCACCGCACTCCCGGCGCCGAGATCCGCGACGACATCGCCGTCACGCATCACCGTGGGAAGCAACCGCACGACGCCGCGCGTGGTGGCGTGCTCGCCGGTTCCGAACGCCATACCCGGGTCAATCACGATCGTCCGCGCCGGATCACGTCCCTCCGCAAGCCAGGGCGGCGTAACCGTCAGCGATCCCAGGTCGTGCGCGCTGATCCGCGCCTTCCACGCTTCGCTCCAGTCGATGTCCGGCACCGGTGCCGTCTCGATGGTGACCCCTTCGTCCGCTTCGGTCAGCGCCGCATGCACGGCCGCGAGATCGGTGCTGGGTGGGAAATGGGTAACCAGCGACAGCCCGTCTTCGTGCACGCCCTGTGCACCGACAGCGAAGAGGGCCGCCAGGCACAGCTCTCGGCACCCGTCCTCGGCGCCGGGACGGACGCGAACGCTGGTCCACCGTGCAGACACATCAAGCACCCAGCGCCTCCTTCATCTTCGACCAGAAGCCCTTCTCGCGCTGCGGCGGTGCCTGTCCCTGCAGGGCGCCGAGGCGCTCGATGACCGACGCTTCCTCCCCTTCGACCGCCTGCGGCGTCCACAGCTGCACCTTTACGTGCAGATCACCCGTTCCGGTGGCGTTCACCCGGGGCAATCCACGCCCACGGAGTTGAAACACGGTGCCACTTTGCGTCCCGGCCGGCACCCGCAAGGAGAGATCGCCGAGCACGCCGGGGACTCGGATATCGGCCCCGAACACCAGCTGCGAGTACGTCACGAGCGCCTCGCAAAAGAGATCCTCGCCGTCGCGCTCGAAACGTTCGTCGTCCTCAACCTCGAACACCACCAGCACATCGCCACGCGTCCCACCTCGCGGACCGACGTTCCCCGAGCCGCGCAGGGTCATGTACTGCCCCGTGGCGACACCCGCCGGCACCTGCACTTTCAACGTGCGCTCGGCGCGCGCACGACCCTCGCCGCGACACTTCTTACAGGGCGATGACACCACAACGCCCTCGCCGGCGCACGTCGGACACGGGGCCACCGACACGAACTGTCCGAAGAATGACCGCTGAGCGCGTCGCACCTCGCCGGCGCCGCCGCAGGTGTTGCAGGTTTGCGGCTTCGTCCCCGACTCGGCACCCGATCCCTCGCACTTGTCGCACGCCTCAAGGACTTTCAGGACGACCGTCTTCTCGACCCCGGTCGCGACTTCGGCCAGAGTGAGCGGCAGCGGCAGCTTCACATCGGCACCCGCACGCGGGCCCGAGCGGCGACCCCCGGCCTGACCTCCGAACAGGTCGCCGAACCCGCCGAAGTCTCGCATGAAGGTGTTGAGGGCGTCCGAGAGGTCCACGTGCTCGTATTGCTGCTGTCCCCCGCCACGCAGCCCCGCCTCGCCGTACCGGTCGAACGCCGCCCGCTTTTGCGGATCGCGCAGGACGTCGTAGGCCTCCGTGATCGTCTTGAATTTCTCTTCGGCCTCCTTCGCTCCGCCATTACGGTCGGGATGCCACTGCATCGCGAGACGACGATAGGACTTCTTGATGTCGTCGTCGGATGCATCGCGCGGCACACCCAGCACCGCGTAAAAATCAGCCATGTCGAAAATCCGGAGAAAGGCGCCGCGAACGCGCCACACAGTCGAACGACGGGGCAGGACTCCCGCACCCGTCGGTGAACGCTAGAACCGTACCCGCTGACCCGCTGAAATATCGACTGGAACGGCGTCCCGAAGCGAGGGGCGCCCGCTCAGCAGAGCAGATCGGACACGAGCCGCGAGGTGTGATCCACCAACGCAATGACCTTGTCGTACGGCATGCGTGTGGGGCCGATCACGCCGATCACGCCGCTCAGCGACCCCGCCTGATACTCGGCCGTCACGACGGTGAACGGCTCGAGACGAGGATCCTTGTGTTCGTTGCCGATCGTGATGGAAATGCCGTTCGCCCCGGGCTTCGCCTCGAGCAGCGTAGCCAGCTGCTGCCGCGTTTCCGTAAGCTCGATGAGTTGGCGCAGGCGCTCGCCGGTGGCGAATTCCGGCTGATCGGCCAGCAAGGAAGGCTGCCCGATCACAACGGTCTCCAAGGGATCGACCACTCGCCCGAACACCTGCTCACCCTCCTGCAGGAAGATGTGTAGCAGTTCCGCGGTCTCGGGCTTGAGGTGCACATCGCGCAGACGGGACGCCAGCGAGGTGCGGACCTGATCGAGGGTCAGGCCCGACAAGCGCTCGTTCAGCACGATCGTCACTTCGATCAACGCCTCATCCGCAATCACCCCGGGCACTTCGACGAAGATCGTGCGAACGGCCCCACCCTGCAGCGTCAGGACCATCAACAGCCGATCCGAGGACACGCGCACCAATTCGAGCTGGCGCAGCGTGGCCCGTTCGAAGCGCGGGCCGAGGGC
>JARIEV010000194.1 GCA_031127225.1 Gemmatimonadota bacterium
GGCCGATGCCATCCTGCACTTCGGCACCCACGGCGCCCTCGAGTTCATGCCCGGCAAGCAGGCCGGTCTCGACGCCACCTGTTGGCCGGATCGCCTCATCGGCGACACGCCGAACGTGTACCTGTACGCGTCGAACAACTCGTCCGAAGGCACGCTCGCCAAGCGCCGCGGCAACGCCACGCTGGTGTCGTATCTCACGCCGCCGATCGCCAATGCGGGGCTGTATCGCGGCCTGCTCGACCTTAAGGCTACGCTCGACCGCTGGCGCGCCCTCGACGCCGCGCGGGCGGCGGAGGCCGATGCCTTGCGCGAACTCGTGCAGCGTCAGGCCGCCGCGGTGGAACTGGCCGTCGCCGAGCCGTCATGGACGGCCGAGGAGACCGACGCAAAGATCGCCACGCTGCGGGAGCGGCTGCTGGAGCTCGAGTACAGCCTCATCCCGATGGGGCTGCATGTGGTCGGCGAGGCGATGGCGCCGGACGCGCGGGTCGATGTGCTCGTCGAGATCGCGCGCGGCGGCCGCCCGGATGCTGAGTTGCTGCCGATCGGTGATACGGTCATGGCCGGTCACTCGGCGCGCGCCGGCGATGATGAGGCCGCGCGGGTGGCCGAAGCGGTGGTGCAGCACGCGGTCCGCGCCCTGGTGAACACCGGCGAGGCCTCGCACGCGCTGCAGGCGGCGAAGGCCGAGGCGAAGGTGCAGGGTATCACGCTGGCCGATGGCAAAGCGCTCGGCCAGCATCTCGCGCTCCTCTCCGGCTATGACGCGGCGCTGCGCGAAGATCACGAGGTTCCGGGCATCCTGCGCGCGCTCGATGCGCGGTACGTGGCGCCGGCGCCCGGCGGTGACTTGCTACGCAATCCCGCGGTGCTCCCCACGGGGCGCAACATCTACGGCTTCGATCCCTATCGCGTGCCCAGTGCCGCGGCGATGCTCGAAGGGCGCACGCGCGCCGAGCAACTGCTGGCGCGCCATGCCGCAGACACCGGCGAATGTCCCGAGAGCATTGCCGTGGTGCTCTGGGGCACCGATAACATGAAGAGCGAAGGCACGCCGCTGGCGCAGGTGATGGCGCTCATGGGTGTCGTGCCGCGCTTCGACAGCGTGGGACGCCTCACGGGCGCGCGGCTGCTGCCGCTGGCGTCGCTGGGGCGGCCGCGCATCGATGTGATCGTGACGCTCTCCGGCATCTTCCGCGATCTCCTGCCGCTGCAGGTCAAGCTGCTGGCGGAAGCGGCGCTGCTCTGCGCCCAGGCTGATGAAGACCCGTCGCAGAACTTCGTGCGCAAGCACGCGCTGGCCACGATGGCCGATACCGGCTGTGATCTGGCGCAGGCGTCGCTGCGCGTGTTCTCCAACGCCGACGGCGCGTACGGGTCGAACGTGAATCTGCTGATCGAAACCGGTCGCTGGCAGAACGAAGACGAACTCGCCGACCTGTTCGTGCAGCGCAAGAGCTTTGCCTACGGCTGCGACGGTCGTCCCACGGCGCAGCCGGCGCTCATGAAGCGGGCGCTCAGTCAAGCCGCGCTGTCCTTTCAGGGGCTCGACTCGGTCGATCTCGGGGCCACCGACATCGACCAGTACGTGGAGTCGCTCGGCGGTATGACGCGCGTGATTGCTAAGGAGCGGGGGAGTGCGCCGTCAGTGTACGTGGGCGATTATAACGGCGCGAAGGGCAAGGTCCGTACACTCAACGAGCAGGTCGAGCTGGAGACGCGGACCAAGATGCTCAACCCGCGTTGGTATGAGAGTCAGCTGCAGTATGGCTACGAAGGAGTGCGCAACATCGCCGGGCACATGACCACCACGCTGGGATGGTCGGCCACCGGTGGTGCGGGGGCAGTGCCGCAGTGGGTGTACGCCGAGGTGTCCAAGACGTTCGTGCTCGACGAGGCGATGCGGGAGCGGTTGGCGCAGGCCAATCCTGACGCCGCCTCCGGCTTGGCGCAGCGCTTGCTGGAAGCGAACGACCGTGGATTTTGGGCCCCCGATGAAGAGACGCTCGAGGCGCTGCGCGATGCGGCAGCGGACCTCGAAGACCGTCTGGAGGGGGTGCACGCATGATCTGTCACACGACTGGAGCCACACGATGACCGCAACGCGACTTCCGATTCTCGACGCCGTGGGTGACGGCGAGGGCAGCCTGCAGGTGCACCTCGACGACAACCAGAAAATTGACGGCGCCCTCGTCATTGCCGTGTACGGCAAGGGCGGCATTGGCAAGAGCACGACCTCATCGAACCTCTCAGCCGCGTTCTCACGGCTGGGCAAGCGGGTCCTGCAGATCGGCTGCGATCCGAAGCACGATTCCACGTTCACGCTCACCAAGAAGATGGTGCCGACCGTGATCGACGTGCTCGAGTCGGTCGACTTCCACTCCGAGGAACTGCGCCCCGAGGACTTCATGTTCGAGGGCTACAACGGCGTCCAGTGCATCGAGGCGGGCGGACCGCCGGCCGGTACCGGGTGCGGCGGGTACGTGACCGGGCAGACGGTGAAGCTGCTCAAGGAGCACCACCTGCTGGAAGACACCGATGTGGTGATCTTCGACGTGCTGGGCGACGTGGTGTGCGGCGGATTTGCCGCCCCGCTGCAGCACGCGCACTATTGCCTGATCGTCACCGCCAACGACTTCGACTCGATCTTCGCGATGAACCGCATCATCGCAGCCATTCAGGCGAAGTCCAAGAACTACAAGGTGCGCCTCGGCGGCGTGGTCGCCAACCGCTCCAAGGACACCAACGAAATCGACCGGTTCAACAAGGCCGTCGGCCTGAAGACGATGGCGCACTTCCAGGACATTGACGCTATCCGGCGCAGCCGTCTCAAGAAGTGTACGATTTTCGAGATGGACGATTCGCCGGAAGTGATTGCGGCGCAGGAGCAGTACATGCTGCTGGCGTCGCGTATGCTCGACGAAGTGGTGCCGTTGCCCGCGAATCCGCTCAAGGATCGCGAAATCTTCGACCTGCTGGGGTTCGACTGATGGCCACGCAACTTTCTCCTGAAATCTCCCCGACTCCGGGTTCGTCGTTCGGGGCTACGTCGCCTGGGGGTTCGCACGCCACATCGGCGTCGTACCTCGAGCGGCGGGCCTGGATCGGGGAGTACTTTGACCGCACCGCTGCCGTGGCGTGGAAAACGCTGACCTCGGATGCGCCGGTGTCCCGGATCCGCGCGTCGGTGCGGGCGGGGCGCGACCAGATGCGCCACACGCTGCTGCATTGGATCAACCCCGACCTGCACGGGGTGCGCATCCTCGACGCCGGCTGCGGCACGGGTACACTGGCCATCGACCTGGCCCGCCGCGGGGCGGAGGTCGTCGCCATCGATCTGTCGCCCACGTTGGTGGAGCACGCGCGGGAGCGGGCTGAGGCCGAGGGTGTGGAGATCGACTTCCGTAGCGGCGATATGCTCGATCCGGCGCTCGGCACGTTCGACGTCATGGTCGCGATGGACTCGCTGATCCACTACGAGCCGCGGGAGATGACGGCGGCACTGGCCGCGCTGGCCCCGCGAATCCGCGAGCGGATGCTGGTGACCGTCGCGCCCAAAACGCCGCTGCTGTCCGCGATGCATTTTGTGGGGAAGCTGTTTCCGCGGCAGGACCGGGCGCCGTCCATCGTGCCGGTGTCGGAGCGGGATTTCCGGAACGGGCTGCTGCATACGCCGGCGCTCGACAGCTGGGGCATGGTGGGGACACGGCTGGTCGAGCGGGGGTTCTATCGCTCGATGGCGATTGCGTTGCAAAATGGATCGCTGGCCGCCGCGCGCGGCCCGCGGGCCTGACGGTTCACGACGAGGAGCTTGGTATGGATGGCATGGGATGGGGGATCGCGGCGATCGGTGTGATGGCCACCGCGGGATGGTTCATGATGCGACGCACCGTGGATGTGGCGTGTACGATCGACCTCGAGTCGACGCACGATCATTTTCACGCGCACGTTGATCTGGACGGCGTCGAGGTTGACCCGGGGGATGCCGTGCTGGTCCACAATACACCCACCCGCATCCCGTTCGGGACGCAGCGCACGTACGCCTCGCGGGCGACGGTGCAGCGCGCCAGTTGGCTACGGCGCCAGTTCGTGAAGCTCACCGGCGGCACGGAACTGTACGAGTTGTACGACGTCGGCTTCGAAGGCTGAGGAGAGACCCACTATGTACTCCACCACGACCGACCTGCCCGTTCGCGCATACGACCACGTGAACGAGAGCACGAAGAACGCGCAGCAGGATGCGATGCTGAATCCGCGGTTCTACACGACCGACTTCGGCAAGATCGACGCGCTCCGCATCAAGCCGGAACATCAGAAGATGTGGGACGACATCCTCGCTGAATTCCGCCGCGATCCGAACAAGAACCACTTCAAGCGCAACGAGGAGTTCGACGCCGATTTCTCGGCCATGGACCCGTCGCTGCGCGAACAGTTCATTGAGTTCCTGGTGTCGTCGGTGACCGCCGAGTTCAGCGGCTGCATCCTGTACGCCGAAATCAAGAAGCGCATCAAGAACCCTGAAGTGCGCGAACTGTTCGGGTTCATGAGCCGGGACGAAGGACGCCACGCCGGTTTTATCAACCACACGCTCAACGATTTTGACGTCGCGGTTGATCTGAGTTTCCTCACGAAGGCGAAGAAGTACACGTTCTTCCAGCCCAAGTTCATCTACTACGCCACGTATCTGTCCGAGAAGATCGGGTACGCGCGCTATGTGACCATTTTCCGCAACTTCGAGAAGCAGCCGGACAAGCGCTTTCACCCGATCTTCAAGTGGTTCGAGAACTGGTGCCTCGACGAGTTCCGCCACGGCGAAGCCTTTGCGGTACTCATGCGCTCCAACCCCGAGCTGCTGGAGGGGCGCAACAAGCTCTGGATCCGCTTCTTCCTGCTGGCGGTGTTCTGCACGATGTACGTGCGTGATCACGCGCGCGCGCCGTTCTTCGCGCACATGGGCATTGATGTCGACGATTACGACCGTCGGGTCATCAAGCTCACCAATCTCATCTGCCGCCAGGTGTTCCCCGACACGATCGACACCGAGAGTGAGGCCTTCTGGGGGCTCATGGACCGCATGTGGCGGAACACCGATGCCATGCGGCGGGCCGAAGCCACCGGCGGGTTCGTCTCGACGGTCAAGGTGACCCTGCTCAAGGCGGCGAATGCGCTGACCTTCGTGCAGCTGTTCCTGCGCACGCCGCACCGGCAGGCGCTGCCGGCCGACGTCCGCATGCAGCCGGTCTGGTAACGCCGATGTCTGCGAAACCCGGAGTTTCCGTTCGCGTCTGGCTGACGCTTGGCACGCGGTTCATGCCGTTCGCCGACGTGGCGACGGTGGACATGCCGCTCAGCCGGTTGCTGCGGTTGTCCCTGTTTCAGCTGTCGGTGGGCATGGTGCAGACGCTGTTCGTGGGCACGCTCAACCGCGTCATGATTCTCGAGCTCCGGGTGCCCGCATCGCTGGTGGCGATCATGCTGGCCATCCCGCTGCTGGCCGCGCCGTTCCGCGCCCTGATCGGCTTCAAGTCGGATACGCACAAGAGCATTCTTGGGTGGAAACGGGTGCCGTTCCTCTGGGGCGGCACCATGCTGCAGTTCGCCGGTCTGTCCATCATGCCGTTCGCGCTGCTGGTGCTCTCCGACGGCCCGCGGGTGGGCCCGTCGTGGATCGGGCACGTGGGCACGGCCATCGCGTTCCTGCTCGTCGGTGCCGGTGCGCACACCACGCAGACGGCAGGGCTGGCCCTGGCCACCGATGTCGTCGCCGAGGACAAGCGGCCGCGCGTCATCGCGCTGATGTATCTCATGATGTTGATGGGCACACTCATCAGCGCGCTCTTCCTTGAGTCGGTGCTGCGGGATTTCACCCCCCTGCGGCTCATTCAGGTCATTCAGGGCACGGCGGTCTTCACGATTCTCGTGAACATGATTTCGCTGTGGAAGCAGGAAGCCCGCGTCCGAGGCATCGTCGAGTACGCCAAGGGTGAGCGCCGTCCCATGTTCCGCGAGGCGTGGCGCACGTTCGCCGCTGGCGGACAGGCCGTCCGGTTGCTGGTTGCGTCGGGGCTGGGCTTCTTCGCCTTCAATCTGCAGGACGTCTTGCTGGAGCCCTACGGCGGGGAAGTGCTGGGACTGTCCGTGTCCCAGACCACCATGCTCACCGCGATCATGGCGGTCGGCGCGGTCATCGCCTTTGGTGTGTCGGCGTCACTGCTC
>JARIEV010000195.1 GCA_031127225.1 Gemmatimonadota bacterium
GAGGGGGTGGGCACCGCAGGGGGTGGGTGGACCAGCGGCTCGAGGCGGCGCGCCGCCTTGCGCAGTCTGATCCAGGCGCGCTTTCGGCTCTTCTTGGCCCATGTCAGGTCAGGGCGGTACGGCCAATCGGCCTCCTTCATCCATCGCAGAATTGCCTCATGGTCGGCATACGCTTCCAGGTGCTCACGTAGTCGATCGCCGACGGGACCGACGTTGTCGAGGGCGGCCACGGTAGGGAATCGGATGCGACATTCGTCGACGACGACTTCGGCAAGGCACGTCTGGCGGCGCAACGCCTCGATGGCCAGTAGTGCGGTGCGAAGCGCCGGGGACGGGCGGGGGGCCGTTTCGACCAGTTCAAATGTGGGTCTCATGGTTGACCGTGCACGCGCACGAGCACCGGCGTCCAGGGGGCGCGCGGGAATGGCACCCGAAGTTCAAGTTCCGGAGGGTAGGCCCATATCACTGGCGGGTTGTATCGCACTTCGCTTGGCGAAGCGGCAATTTCGTTAACGCATTTCTATCACGACACTTACGGAACTCACGCCCGTGCGAAGGTGGGCGCCATTAGTCGAAATCGATGTATCCACGTGAACTAGGTTGCGTGGATACCTCGATTCTCGGGATTGGCGGACCGCGACCGGCGTTCAGCGGGTCGCTTTCGGGGCCCGGTGGACCTCGAACCTATGGGGCGCCGTGGGACAGGCCGACGGGCTTAGTGGTAGCCCGTCTGACCACGGAGACGCCGGCCCGCTCCTACTGAGCGCAGGTGCCCCCGCTCAGAATACCTATTCTGTTACGCTTCCCGGCGAAATGCGAACGTGCTCCCCGCCCCGGATCCCTCACCGACCGCGCTGCGAGGGATCCGGGGCCAGGGACTTCGCGGCGCTGGCCCTCGCGCCAAGCTGAGATTAGCATTAGGTTATCTTCGTGATTCATTAAGTAGTCTTTGTGTTATCCGAACAATCCACTGTATGCCTACGCCAACGGCTCCAGTCCCTGCGGAGGTCAAGCGCGCCCTCGAACGCCTCGGCGCCGACGTCAGTGAGGCTCGGCGCCGCCGTCGGCTTCCTATGGAAGTGGTGGCCGATCGCGCGCTGACCACCCGGCAAACAGTGGCCCGGATCGAGCGCGGCGACCCGCGGGTGGCGATTGGGACATGGGCCGCTGTGCTTTTCGCTCTCGGGCTCGCCAACCGCTTGGGAGAGTTGGCCGCGCCGGCCGGTGACCGCGAGGGACTGGCGCTGGAGGCCGAGCGCCTGCCCAAGCGCGTTCGGCTGCCGCGGGCGGACAAGGGGAATTCATGAGCGCCCCGACTGCCTACGCGTATATCGACACGGACGGGGTGCCGCGGTTGGTTGGGCGTCTGTACGTCAACTCGCATCGGGGGCGTGAGACCGCGACGTTCCAGTACGACGACGCTTGGATCGCGAGCAGCGACAGCTTCGCCCTCGAACCAGCGTTGTCGGTGTCGCGCGCCCCGCACTACGCTGGCGAGGATCGCCGGATGTTCGGCGCGCTCGGCGACTCCGCGCCGGATCGCTGGGGGCAGACACTCCTTCGCCGCGCCGAACGCCAACAGGCCAAGGCTGAGAACCGGGCCCCGCGCGCCCTGCGCGAGGTCGACTTCCTGCTCGGCGTGACGGACAGTGTTCGCCAGGGCGCGCTTCGTCTTGCGCTGACGGAGGGCGGCCCATTCGTCGCCCCCGAGCGGCCCAACGGGGTTCCACCGCTCGTCGAACTGCCGGCGCTGCTCGCGGCGTCCGATCGATATCTGTCCGACCAGGAAACCGCCGAGGATCTGCGCCTCCTGCTGGCCCCGGGGTCGTCGCTTGGCGGTGCCCGGCCCAAGGCGTCCGTGCGAGATACGAACGGCACCCTGTTGATCGCCAAGTTTCCCAAGCGGGAGGAGGACGATTACCGGGTGGTCGCGTGGGAGGCCGTGGCCCTGCAGCTCGCCCGCGATGCCGGCCTGCGCACGACGGAATCGCGGCTGGATCGGGTCGCCGACCATGACGTATTGCTCGTCACGCGCTTCGACCGCCAGGTGACCGACCAGGGCGTGCGCCGTATTCCGTACCTCTCCGCCATGAGCATGCTTGGCGCGGTGGACGGTGAGCGGCGGAGCTACGTGGAGATCGCGGACGCGCTGCGGGCGCATGGCGCCGCTGCTTCGCAGGATCTGGCAGAGCTCTGGCGGCGCATCGTATTCTCGGTGCTCATCTCCAACACCGATGACCACCTGCGCAATCACGGGTTCCTCTACGCGGGGGCCATAGGCTGGCGCCTGTCGCCGGTTTTCGACGTGAACCCGGTGCCGACGGACATCAAGGCTCGGGTGCTTTCGACGGCGATTGGAGTCGACGGAGACCCCACGGCTTCGCTGGACATTGCCTTTGAGGTAGCGACGCAGTTCGGGCTAAAGGCGGCCGACGCAAAGCGTGTTGCAGCAGAGGTGGGGGTCGCTACGGCCCGATGGGGCGCCGTGGCGACGCGTTTCGGAATTGCCGCGTCGGAGATCGAGCGTATGCGCTCGGCGTTTGAGCATGAGGACTCGAGGACCGTTGCGCTTTTGGCGCATTAGTCGAACACGACGAACAAACACTCCCAAAGGCGACATGCGACAATCACGTGGTCATTGTCGTTGATCACCTAGCGCCTTCAGAAGCAGTGCGGAGCGTAATTTTACTACCGTCAATC
Source organism: Gemmatimonadota bacterium (assembly GCA_031127225.1). Classification (GTDB taxonomy): domain Bacteria; phylum Gemmatimonadota; class Gemmatimonadetes; order Gemmatimonadales; family Gemmatimonadaceae; genus Gemmatimonas. Next base: position 2,701 of record JARIEV010000195.1, read on the forward strand.
AAGCCGACTCCCAGTGACTACAATCGAACCGTGGGTTTGCCCAAGCGGGGCGCACAATGCGCGCCAGCTTCAGCTCGATCACCCAGAGGCAATGCGTGCGATCACTGAGCTCGATCGCGTCGGACACGAAATACTGTCGAGATGCGGGGATACACCACGTGATACTCCGAAGGACAGTGAGAAGCAGGGAATCAACACGCCGGTGTCCGATCCACTTGAGTGGCTGGTCGGGGTCGCGCTGCTCCGAAAAACAGTATCTGCGTTTGGCGGACTTCGCGCTTTGATTGAGGGTGCATCACTCGACCCGGCTAAGTCGGTATGCCGCACGATCTTCGAGCTATGGCTTGCGACACGATGCTACGCGTATGGCGCAACGCCAAGCATCTATGCCGATACGCCGTCCCTGGCATCGGAGCGAGTGGCGCGTAGCCGCTACTACTACGTCGCCGCACAACGACGCGCATTACGATCGCGTGCGCTCATTCTCTCTCCGCGTAGCCCATATCGCCCGGCGGACTTATCCTCGCTCGACGCCCTTGAAGCCGAGCTGACGACACAACTCAACACGCTTCGCAGCGACTTCCCTGCAGAGTGGGCCTACTTCGGCGACAGCACACCTGCGCGACTCATCGACACTGGGCGCTTCGATGATGAGCCGGCGTGGTATACGCCATCATTTTCCTCCACACCGGTACATAGCATTCGCGACTTGGCTTATGCCTTTGGCTACCCTTGGGAGTACGATACCATCTATGATCTGTTCTCTGGCCAAGTACACCCCCGTGGCTGGGCTGCAGACCTAGAAATCGAGGAAGACGGCGTCAGCGTGCTGCACCCGCGCAATCCTGAAGCCTTTCCGTTAGTGGCATTCTATGGAACCTCTTGGCATCTAATGTCGCTTCTGGCTGCCGCACGCATTCACGCGCCGGGTGCACTGCCGACGCTGCGCGCGTTTGAACACGACTGGAGACCCCATCTTCGGGCGCTCAGCCCGGTTGCTGCCTTGCTGCGATTGGCCTAGCGGCGTAGATCGCAGCTGGGTGTCTGGCCCCGCGGTTGAGGCGCTTTTGTCGGCCAAAGCCTGTCGCACAAACTGTTGCACCGCTCTGACCGCTCCTGACCCCTCCTGCCCTCTCACGCCCTCTGTACGAAGGCCCCGCCATCCCTAGCCAATCAGCCTTAGGAGCTGGCGGGGCAACCCATCCCGGTTCGAGTCCGGGCGTTCGCATTGTGGCGCAGCCGTCGACGACCTCGACGGCTGCCCGGTCTCCCGCGTGTTCGCGGTTACCGTCCGCAGCCGCGCATCCGGACGGCGCTGATCCGCGTGGAGTACGCGGTATCACCCGCCCGCAGGTAATCGCCCACGTACCACACCGTGCAATCGTCCACCGGATCGATGGCGGTTTGCGTGTAGTCCTGCCAGCGCAGCGTCGTCGTTTGCGACGCACCGCCGTCGGCCAGCCGGAGTTCACGGAAGCCGAGCGTGCTCGGCGCGTGGGCCGGCGACCGTCCGGCAAAGCGCTGCCCCGGGAAATGCGACGCCCCGCCGAACGAGTAGCCGATGCCGATGTTCCCCAGCGCATCGATGGCCGGACTCGCCATCCACCGGAAGTCGCCGTCGGGGGCGAACGTCCCCTGTTGCGCCAGCGCCAGCCCGCGGTCGGCACCCACGCGCAGTTCGTACCAGCGCACGCCGCCGCCGCCCGCCGCCGTGTTCACCGCGTGCACCGCCACCAGCGCCTCGTGGGTGCGGAAGCGCCGGTACACCAGGCGCGCCATGATCTTGTCCCCCTGCGCGTCCAGCCGCCGCTCGGTGCCGGGCTGCGGCACGCAGCTCGTGAGCTGTCCGCCGCAGAGGTACCGGTACGGCGCCACCGGCAGTGACGCCGGCCCCTCCAGGCGCGTGCGGCGGTGATCGCGCCAGTCCACGTACAGCCGCCAGCTCTGCAGCGCGTCGGCGTCGATCACCCCCTGCAACTGGGTGCCGCCCGCCGCCACGATGATGTTCGGCGCACCGGCTGGTGGCCGTCGTGTGCCATCTAGGTCGGATGTATTGAGAAAATTCACGCCCGGCACGATCAGGCACTGCTCCGCCGCATCCGCGCCACGCAGCATCCGGGCGCGGTCGGCCACGCACACATGCTTCTCAATCACCTCGTCGCCGGTGCTGGTGGGCGTGTAGTACCCATCGGGCCACACCGCCGGACGCGGATAGTCGGGGAAGAGGGGCCGCGTATACTCGTATCGGTGCCACGCGCCGAACGGATCGGCCGTCGCGCTCACGGCGTAGCACATGGCGTACGCGCCATCAGCCGGCTCAGGCCCCCGCGGCGGCGACGCCGCCGTTGGTATCGCGAGCTCACTCGCGAGCGGCGGGACCGGCAACACCGCGGTGCGTGGCCCCGCCGGCAACGTCCGTGGCGCGACTTTGCGGAACACCGGGAGCACGAGCAACCACCGATCCGCCAGCTGGTCGTATCGCACCACGGCATCGCCGCTCAACTCCTGCTCACAGGCCCCACCAAAGCCGCGGAACACGGTGTTCGTGGGCACCGGCCCGTAGCGGGGAACACCCTGCCTGTCGAAAATCGCCAAACGCGAATTGACGGTCTGCAGCACATACCGGCGTCCCACCGCCAGTGAGTTGTCCGACGGATTGCGCAGCGCCGCCGTGCCGTGCGGGCCGCGGAAGCTCGCGCCCAGGCCGTCGAACGACATCACCACCCGCATCCCGTCGTCCGCACCGGGCTCCCGTTGCTCCACCGCCGCCGACCCCACCGGTACGCCGGAGGCGGGTACGCCGGAGGCGGGCACGCCGGACGGCGGCGAAACAGGGACCTGCGCAACGAGTGTCAGGGGGGCGCACAACCCGAGGCACACTCGGGCGAGTCGTGGCAGCAGCATGAGAGGTCGGGCGGGAGACGATGTACACGGCGAGGATGCGCGACCGCATCACGACGGGATCGTGATCGTGAACCTGATCGCGGGCAACAGTACCGAGGGGCGCGACGCCACGCCACGCGGCGCGGCGCCACGCGTATCTTTATGAAGCGCTCCGTACTCGGCGAGCGCGCGCCCCTTCCACCGCGAGAGCGGCCCATGCCCGTCTACGTCTACGAAACCATCCCGCAGTCCGGCGCCGACCGGCCGCAAACCTTCGAGCTGCGCCAGTCCATGTCCGAGCCCTGCCTCACCGCGCACCCCGACACCGGCGCGCCGGTGCGCCGGGTGCTCTCGGGCGGACTCGCCACCTTCACCGGCGGCGCCGCCCCCGCGGCACCAATGCGGAACGGCGGCGGGTGCGGGTCGGCGTGCGGCTGCGCCTCCTGAGCTGCTGGTAATCCCTCGATGCTGGCCGGCGCGGTCGCGATCGAGCAGTGGGACCTCGTGGAGCCCTTCGAGATCGCGCGCGGCGTGATCTCGGTCCTCCCGGTGGTCCTGCTCACGCTCACCGATGGGCACGGGCGGGTGGGACGGGCGGAGGCCGCC
>JARIEV010000017.1 GCA_031127225.1 Gemmatimonadota bacterium
TCGATCCCATCCGGCTTGCGGCCATCGGAGTCATGGTGGGCATCATCGGCTTCGCGCTCATCGTGTTCGCCAGTCCCGTCGAATCGGCGCTGATGTTCCGCACGGGCGTCGCGTTGCTCGGCTTCGGCGAAGGGTTCTTCGGTGTGGGGACGCTGTCGTACGCCATGCAACTGCGCGATCCGTCGCAGCACGGGATCGCGCTTGGAGCCTGGGGCGCCGTGTTCGCCACCGCCGAGGGGCTGTCGTTCGCGCTGAGCGGGGTGCTGAAGGATTGGCTGTCACATCTGGTGCAGCGTGGCGCGCTCAGCCCCGGCCTGAATTTGCCGTCCGTCCCGTATTCCGCCGTTTATCATCTCGAGATCCTGATGCTGTTCGCCACGCTGGTGGCACTGGGACCTCTCGTCTCCCGTCGCGTCGCCGGTCAAGCCGAGCGCGATCGAGCCGCCCGTTCGTTCGGGCTGGCGGACATTCCCGCTTGACCACACTTCAACGCACGGAGCCGTAGCGATGCAGTACATCGACGGAGCCCAGATCGCGCTATACGCGTTCTGGATATTCTTCGCAGGGCTCATCATCTACATTCGGCGGGAAGACAAGCGGGAAGGATATCCGCTTGACTCACCGCAGGGACCGCGTGATGGGTGGCCCAAGTCGGCCGGTCCGAAAACCTACCTTCATCGGCCGCATGGCGGCGAGGAGACGCACTGATGTCGGAGATCAAGGCGGTGCCGGTTGACGGCTACAATGGATCGCCGATGGTGCCCACCGGGAACCCGATGATCGACGGCGTGGGCCCCGCGTCGTGGGCGAACCGCGCCGATGAACCCGATCGCACCTTCCATGGCACGCCCAAGATCGTGCCAATGCGGCTCGATCCGACCTTCTCGGTGGCGTCGGGTGATCCCGATCCGCGCGGACTGCCGGTGGAAGCGGTCGACAAGGTGGTGGTCGGCACGGTCATCGAACTCTGGGTCGATCGCGCCGAGCCGCAGGTACGCTACTACGAAGTCCGGCTCACGGACTCCGATCGTCGCATCATGCTGCCCGCCGGGTACGTGCAGTGGCCGAACTTCGGGCTCTGGGGCAACGATCGCCTGCTCGTGAAGGCCATCACGGCGGCGCAGTTCGCCGACGTGCCGGCCATTCGTCGGGACGATCAGATCACACTGCTCGAAGAGGACAAGGTCATGGCCTACTTCGCGGGCGGGCATTTGTACGCCACCGCCGACCGGAGCGAGCCGATCATATGAACGGCGCTGGGATGGGGCACGCCTCGTACATCAAGGGAGTTCCCCATCCGCTCCCAGCGGGTGAGCACGTGCTGTGGGAAGGGGCGCCCGATGCGCGGGCGATGGCCGTGCATGTGTTTCATCGTCGCCTCGTGGCGGCGTACTTCGGCGCGATGCTGCTCTGGTGGGCGGTCGCGACCACTGACCCCGTCACCAGTTCCGTGTTCGTCCGTGGTCTCGCGCTGCGCGTGGTCCTCACGTTGATCGTGCTGGGCGTCGCCGAGGGGCTCGCGCGCGCGTCGGCGCGGACATCATGGTACGCGATCACCAATCGTCGGGTGGTGCTGCGGCTCGGGGTGGTACTCCCCATGTCGATCAACATCCCGTTCTCCATTATCGATGGCGCGCGCATCGGCACGTTCGGTGATGGGACGGGGCAACTCGTGCTTACGCTGGGCAAGGCGCATCGCTTGGCCTACATCGCGCTGTGGCCGCACTGTCAGGTGTTTCGTTTCGCCCACCCGGAGCCGGTCCTCCGTGCGCTGCGTGATCCCAAGGCGATCAGCGCGCTGCTGGTGAATGCCGTGGCCGCCGCCGGGGAGACGGACGTGCAGATCGCGCCAGTGACACTGGCGCCGGCCGGACCGTCCGGCGCCGCACCAACCGTGGTCGGTACGGTGGCATCGGGCGTGGCGTGAGTCCGATCCATTTCGAGCCGGAGCCGGGGGCACGCCCGGACGCGCCGCCGCTGGAGGTCCCGAAGCCTGCGCTCGTGATGGCGGCGGCGCTGATCGCGGTAGTGTTTGTCCTCGCGATCTCGGCGCGGGTGTTCGGCTTCGGTGCGTTCGCCGAACAGCCGCCGTCCGCCGTGATCGCCGCGCGCCAGCTCACATTCGCCGATGCCAGCGACGGCGGCATTCTCGTGGTGGACGCCAACACGAAGGCGGTCGCCGCGTCGCTGCCGCCGGGCACGAACGGGTTTCTGCGTGGCGCGCTGCGCGCCCTCACGCGTGGCCGCTCCATGGCGGGCGTCGGACGGGAGGCGCCTTTTCAGCTGGTGCGCTATGCGGACGGTCGGCTGGTGCTGTCCGACTCCATGACGAAGCGCTCCGTCACGATTACGAGCTTCGGCGTCACGCAGGTCGAGGCGTTCGACCGCCTGCTTGTCCTGCCACCGGCCGCTCCGCCCCGCTGAGGCGGTTCGGGGCGGACGGCTACTGCGCCGGCATCGGCAGCGGTTCGCGCACTGTTCCGGGCAGTGGATCCTGCCCCGTGAGCAGGCGCTTGGCACTGGCGGCGACTGCTTCGTCCGGATGCGCACTGTACCGCGTGAGCAGCAGTGCCACTTCCTGATGCCGCAGGCGCGACGCGATCTCGAGGGCACACACGAGCGTGACCTGGTCAGCGGCTGAGGAGGCAATGGCCTCCATCAGTTTGAACGTCCGCATGTAGGCAATCCGGTCCATTGCCTTGGCCAGCGACGCCGGCAGCGCCCGGTCCAGTGTCGCGGCGCCTCGTCCGCTCACGAAGTCGGGATTCCGCAGGCTGATACAGCCGCTCATGGCCGTGTCCACACGCTGTACGAGCGTGCCGCCACACGCCGACAAGCCGAGGCACACCAGCGTAGCCAGTACTCGGACGGATGGAGTGCGTCGATCGGTCGGAATGGGCATCAATTCGGGGCGTAGAGGAGTCGAGGATGGAGGATCATCATGCCGGTGCGCGGCATCGTCAAGCGGTGGATGCCCGGTGGCATCGATGGATGCAAAACCCCGCAACACCGGATCGGCATTGCGGGGTCGGACGCGCGGCGGGCAGAAGCCCTGTGCGCGGTGCATTTGGTCGCAGACGGCCGACCAGCGCGAATGGGTAGTGCGGTTACGGTTGGTTCAGACTTCCTACCGCACCCATGGCCGCGGCAGCCGGGACCGACCGGCTGCTGCTGGCCTTGACCGCTGGGACCACCGGCGCAGCGCTCTTGGTGGCGCTGTCCATCGGAGCGAGCGAGTCGATGGTCGGTCCGAGCCCAGGAAACGGCAGGCCGTTCCATTCGGCACGTCCCCACAACGCCGGGTAATGCTTCACCATCTGTGCACCGTACAGCGGCTTGTACGCCCCGTTGTGGCAGGTGACGCATTGGGCCTTCGGGGCATCGCCCTGCTGGCCGAGGCGCACCGCGGGATACACCGGCTGCAGCGGCGCGAGATAGTTCTGGTTCACGTCGCGCAGCATCAGGATCCCGTGGTATGCGGTGACACGCGCCGGCGGTGCTTCCTTCCAGCTGGCGAACTGCCGGGAGTTGTGGCAATAGGTGCAGTTCACCCCCAGCGACGAGGACTGCGACATCATGAGCGCGTACGTCCACTCGGTCTGCTTCACCGAGCTGCGGTTCATGTTCGACGGAGCCACTTCGCGCGACACGACGCGTGCGCCGTCCCGATCGAGATAGTGCCGCAGATAGTCGGTCTGGCTCGAGTAGAACCAGAGGCCGTTCGGCAGCGGCTTCCCCATGTGGCAGGTGTAGCAGGTCACGCCGGTGTTCTTCACGTGCTGTGAATACTGTCCGTTGATCTGGCGCGTCATCTGCAGCATGCGACGCGCGACCAGCTTGGTGTACAGCGGCTTGCCGTTGGGCAGCGTGTCGGACGCCATGTTGGCGATGTTATGGCAGTAGGCACAGTTGCCAGTGCCGGCCACCCAGGTGCTCATCGCCACCATGGTGCGGTTGAACTCACCGACCGAGATGTCATTGAGGACCTGCACGTTCTTCCACGGCAGCGGTCCGGGAGGCGACGCGCCGGCCGGAGGGAGCGGCGCGGGAATCTTGACGGCGGCGAACTTCGCCTTCAGGTCGCCATGGTCGTAGTTCTGCTCCATGGCGGTGCCGCGATACCCCACTTGGACCGAGTCGGTCTTCGCATCGCCACACGCGGCGAGCGAGACCAGCACGAGCGGCGTGGCGACCGCCACGATGGAACGGCGAAGCGTGCTCGTGGTGCGGCTCATGGCGTCTTTCCTCCGGCGGGCGGAGCAGGCGGCGTCGCCGCCGCCGGAGCGGCGGCGGGAGTGACGATGGTGGTGGAGTCCGCCGTCAGCGAATCCGTGGGGACCATGAGGGCGGCCGAGTCGGGCATGACCGCCGGCTGCGGTACCACGTAGGTCGGGAAGGAATCCGGCGCGGTGCCCTGGTAGCGTCCGCGCAGCAGCTCCTGCTGCTCCGGGGTCAGCGTGTTCTGGTCCGGATACGGTGCGACCAGGCCATGCTTGACGCCCCACAGATACCAATTGTCCACCACGGTGCCAGTGAGCAGGATGCCGATGCCGCCGGTGAAGGTGGTCAGGACGGCAAACCACCAGGCCCAGCGATGGATCGACTCCATCGTGGCGTTGAAGCCCATCGTCCAGCGCCAGAACAGCATGGAACGCTCGGCGGCCGTCCCACGATCGGTGATCTGTTCGATTTCACGCTCACCACCCAGCCGGGCCACGGCGAGGATTGTCGCGGCGTGCATGGCGAAGAGCACCGCGCTGCCGTACAGGAACACGATCGAGAGCGCGTGGAACGGATTGTAGTACAGGTTGCCGTAGCGGATCGAGAACGCTGACGTCCAGTCGAGGTGCGGGAACAGACCGAACGGCACCATCTCACTCCAACTACCCACGAGCAGCGGCTGGAAGAAGAAGCAGAGATACAGGAAGATCGCAGAGCCGAACGCCCAGGGCAGGTGCGTACCCATGTTGAGCGCGGTCGCGCGGCGGTACACCCGTACCCACCAGAGCATGATGCTGACGGTCAGGAAGAAGCCCGCCATGAGGTACCAGCCGCCCTGCTGCAGCGGTGGTACGCGCAATCCATACTGGGGCGGCGGTGGTTCGAGGGCGAGCCACGGCAGCTGCCGGATGAATTCGATGGGATTCCAGCCGACGGAGGCCCACATGTTCAGGCCGATGATCTCGAAGGCGAGAAAGCCGAAGAGCAGGGACAGCGTGCCGGCCGTGCCGAGGTACACCGGTCCGATCTGCGCATCACCGAACTTGCCGGCGAGATACGAGAAGGTGCCGCTGCCCACGCGGAGGCCTGGAGAATCCTCGATCGGCAGCCCCGTTTCGGGGACCGTGCGGACCTGCACGCGGGTGAAGAGATTCTGGTATTCGAGCATGATGTCGATTCTCCTCAGCGCCAGATCGGAAGATTAAGCCACCAGCCCCACCACTCCGGCCAGCCCGAGGCCCAGAACGGCCCGGAGATCACGATGCAGATCGCGCTCCAGATGGCGGCGCCCATGGCCAGAAACAGGCCAAGGCGGTGAATGCCGATCGCGCCGATCGAGTAGCCGAGCAGGTCGCGAAAAAACACGTTTTCAGTTTCACTGGTACCGACCGGCGTGCCCTTCTTCGGATTCGTGACCGACAGAATCAGCGACCCGTGCATCGCAAGCGCGAGGCAGTTGGTGAAGAAGAAGGTGACGGCGATCATGTGCGCCGGATTGTAGTGGAAGTGCAGGTACTGGTACCCGACGTTCGACACCCAGTCGAGGTGCGAGAAGATGCCGTAGGGGAATCCATGTCCCCAGGCACCCAGCAGCACCGGACGGATCACGACGAGCGTGACGTAGGCGAGGACGGCCGCACCGTAGGCGTACGGGATGTGCATGCCCATGCCGAGTTTCCGGCTGATCTCGGCCTGCCGCAGCGCCCAGCTGCCGAAGGCACCGATTGCGCACATCGTGATGATTTGCCACAGGCCACCCTCGCGCAGCGGGGCGAAGCCGAGGCCGTATTTGAGGTCTGGCGGAGCGATGGAAATCTGCCAGAGGTTCCAGGTCGGCCCCATCGCGGCGCCCCAGACACAGAGCACCGTGCCGAGGACAATGAAGAAGATGGAGGCGACGCCGAAAAAGCCCACGTAGAACGGACCGAACCAGAAATCGAAGAGATCTCCGCCGATCAGCGTGCCACCGCGAACCCGGTACTTCTTCTCAAAACTGAGCATCGCCATGGGCGATTTCTCCAAGCGAGCGACGAGGGCTGAGACTGGCGTCGGCCGGAGATGGCATCGCACCGACACGTGCGAATTGCCACTCCGGCGTGGACGCGCGAAGAGTTACCGGCCGGGCGGGAGCGGCGACATTTCTGCCCCAACCGCCGGGGCCGAAATGCCGACCGGGGCCTGCGCGGCGGAGAGCGTCCCGTTTTCGATCCACGAGTAGCGCTGCGAGCTGAGCAGGATGAAATGGATGACGAACGCGAGCGCACCGACGAAGCCGGCGACGGCAATCATCACGCGACGCGGGTCATACATGAGCCATATCCGATGCATGACGGCTCCTTAACGGGTGGCGGCAGGGGCGGCCGTGTTCGCGTACGTCGCCTTGAGCGACGCGGGCCAGTTCAGCTGGCTGAAGGCAAACAGGTGCATGAACAGCACGGCGCCGGCGACAAACGAGCCGATACCGCCCATGATCAAGTGCGGATCCAGCCCGATCCAAATACGGTACATGTCAGTCTCCTGATTACGCTGTTGAGAGAGATGGTCTGGCGAAGCCTAGAACCAGGGACGCCACGACCACGCCAACAGGTGCGCACCCACCGCGCCGAGGACCCACACACCCGTTCCCGCGATCCAGTACTTGTTGAAGCGGATCGCTTCCTCTTCCGTCATGCCGCTCTTGTCGTACATCGACATCGAAACCTCCGGAGTGTTTTCGAAGTTGCCGCGCTCGTCCCGCGCGGCTGGGGCGTCGTTCCCCGTTCGGGGTACGACATTGCCTTTTGAATGCGGGTGTAAACTGCGCCTGACAGTGTAAACCGTCAAGGAAAACTTACAGTTTTTCGAAGATTTCCTCCCCGCCCGCACCGTTTCGCCCTCATGTCACCCTCAAAACACGCGTCAGCGCTTGTGCAAATACCGGAAAATTGGCCGGATCGGGACGTTTCGTCCTTTCACACCCTTGGCGCGGTCCGCTGGCACGTCCAACAGCGCGGACGTGGGCCGACCGTCCTCCTCCTTCACGGCACCGGCGGCGCGACACACTCCTGGGCTGGTTGCGTCGGGCCGCTCGCCCAGCGCTATCACGTCGTCGCCGTGGATCTGCCGGGGCACGGCTTCACGCACGCCGCCTCCCCCGCCGCCCGCGCGGAGCAGCCGTTCGCCCTTGCCGACATGGCCGCCGCACTGGGCGGACTCCTGCGCCACCTCGGCGCCGTTCCCCGCTTTGCTGTGGGGCACTCCGCTGGCATGCCCGTCCTCATGCAGCTGGCGCTACGGGGAGACATCGCGCCGCAACACATCCTCGGGGTCTGTCCCGCGCTGGTCGCGCCGCCAGCGTGGTACGTCTCGCTCGTGGCGCCTCTCCTCGCCACCATCGTCGAGTCCGACGCGGTCGCCCACGGCGGCGCCTGGATGGCCCAGCGCACCCGCCTCGTGCGCCTGATGCTCGGCAGTGCGGGCTCCCCGCTCACCGCGCCGCAGCTGGCCCGGTACGAGTGGCTCTGTCGGCAGCCCGACCATGTGCACGCCGCCCTCGCCATGATGGCCCGCTGGGACCTCCCGGCGCTGATGCGGGAAGCGGCGACCCTCCGCACCCCGCTCACCCTTCTCGCCGGGCGGCAGGATCGGTGGGTGCCGCTTCCGTCGCTGCGCCGCGCCGCCGCGCGACTCCCCAGTGCGACCCTCGTGGACGTGCTCGGGGGCCATTTGCTCCCCGAAGAGCACCCCCACGAGGTGTTGGCGCGGATCGAGGGGCCGTAGTGCTACGCGGTCGCGCCGGCGAGTCCGCGCCGTGAGGCCAGCACGTGATCGCGCGTGACGACCGGATCGTTCAGGTCGCGCGCGTCCTTTTCGGAAAGATCCCGCAGCCGCTTGGCCGCGCTGATGCGGATCAGGATCGGGTACGTCTCCACGATCTCGTCGAACGCGCTCTTCGCCTCGTCATCCCACGGCAGCTCCTTGTGCATGCGCGCCGGCGTGGCGTCGATCTTGTCCATGTCCGTCCCCAGCGGCAGGATGTGAAACAGCGCGTCGAACAGCTGGTTGCACACTTCCTGAATCAAGTACGTCGCGCCGGAGTAGCCCATGAACGGCGTCCCCAGGTGGCGACGGATGATCGCACCGGGAAACGACGCGGGGATGTACATCGAGCGCGCGCCCATTTCCGCCAGATACATGCGCTCGTTGTAGCTGCCGAACATGATCAACGGCGGCGTGGCGCGAATCGCTTCGCGCACCGCTTGGTTGTCGGGCTTGACGCCCGGGCGGCGTGAGAACGCGAAGGTGCAGGGGAGTCCCATCTCCGTCTCCAGGAAATGGCGCACGCCACGGGCATACGTTTCATTCGCCACGATCGCGAAGCTGGCCGTGCCGAAGAAGTCTTGCGTGACGCTGCGCCACAGATCCCACAACGGCTTGATGGTGGTGTGCTTCTCCTTCTCGATGAACGGCTCGGGGTCGAGCCCCAGCATCTCGCCGAGCGTGCGCAGGAACTTCGTGGTGCTGTGCAGGCCGATCGGCGCCTGCAGGTACGGACGGTCGAGCGCTTCACACAACATGCGCCCGAACTCGCGGTACATGCACACGTTCACGTCGGCGTCCACCAGGCGCGGCACTTCTTCCAAGTGGCTGCCCATGGGGAACACCATGTTCACCTCGGCGCCGATCCCTTCCACCAAGCGGCGGATCTCCGCTAGGTCGCTGGGCGAATTGAAGGTGCCGTAGATCGTACCCACGATATTCACGCGCGGCTTGTCGCCCTCCTTCCGCTCGCGGCGCTTGGGCGCCACGCCCTTCTTGAGGCCGTACTCCGTCCACAGCCAGTAGAGCGCCCGCTCCGCCGCCTGCCACTGGTCTTCGTCGATCGTGCGTGGCAGAAAGCGCTGGATATTCGTGCCTTCCGGCGTGACGCCGCCGCCGATCATTTCAGCGATGCTCCCCGTGACGACCACGGCGGGCAGTTCGGGGTCGAGCGTCTTGTGCGCGCGGCGCATCGCGCCTTCGGTGCCGTTGCGGCCGAGTTCTTCTTCGCCGAGGCCCGTGACGACAATGGGCAGTTCGTGCGGCGGCAGGCCGTCGGTGTAGTGCAGCACCGAGGTGACCGGTAGGTTTTCGCACCCTACCGGGCCGTCAATGACGACCTGCAACCCCTTGATGGCCGTGAAGACATACACGGCGCCCCAGTATCCGCCTGCGCGATCGTGATCGAGCACCAGCATCAGACCATCTCCTCCGCCTTACGTGCCTTCGCCATCTTGGCGAGGTGGCGCTTGTAGTGATCGCGGAACTCGGGATGATCCTGCGGCACCTCTTCCCACACGCCGCTCGCAAAGCCGGTGCCGACGCCTTCGAAGAAGGTGCTCATGGTGTCGAAGCGGGCCTTGTTGCCGAGCGCGGCGTTCACCACGGTGGCCAGCGAGCCGGCACCAGCGGGGCCCATGAGGGGGCGCGCCGAGATGAGATTGGTGAAGTACAGCGACGGGATGGACAGCTCCTTGGCCTTCTGTACCACTGGGGTGGTGCCGATGGCGAGATCGGGCTTGAACTCGTGCATCGCGGCGAGATCCTGCTCCAGCGACGCGCGGAATTGCACGTGGATCCCGCGTGCGGTCAGCCATTCACGATCGGCATCGCTGTGGACGGTGCGCGGACATGCCGTGCCCACGTAGCGCACGTCGGCGCCGCTCTCCACCAACAGCCGGGCCACCAGCAGTTCCGAGCCTTCATAGCCCGACATCGTAATGCGTCCCGAGATCGGCATCTTGGCGAGCGCACCCTTGATGGCCGGCAGAAACTTGTTCTTGGCCGCATCGATGCGCTCACGGGCCACGCCCGCCATCTGACCGATGGCTTCGAGCCAGCCTTCCGTGCCATCGTAGCCCACCGGGGCGGAACCCACGATGGGACGACCCGCAGCGGTGAATTCGCGATACGAGGCCGTGTAGAACGGATGAATGGCGGCCACGCCCACGCAGTCGAGCGCGGCGTACAGCTCACGCCATTCCCGTGTGGGCACCACCGGACCGGCTGCCAATCCCATCGGCTCGAGCATCATGCCGATGCCCACGGGATCGGCGGGGAACATCTCGCCCACCAACGTGACCGTGGGCTTGTCGCTCACGCCGCCGCGCGGCGCGGCCACCGGGCCAAGCTCCGCTTCGGTGCGTGCGTAGCGCAGCATGGCACCGGCCAGCACGTCCTTCGCTTCGGCGTGCGTGGGCACGCCGAACCCCGGCACGTCGATGCCGATGATGCGGACGCCGTTGATCTCCTTCGGCAGCAGCTGCAGCGGCACGCCCGACGCGGTCGGCACGCACAGGTTGGTGATCACAATGGCGTCGTACAACGCAGGGTCGGCCATCTTGTACACCGCATCGCGGATGTCTTCGAACAGCTGGCCCGTCACGAGGCTTTCAGAGTTGAACGGTACGTAGCCTACCGTGCGTCGTGCGCCGTAGAAGTGCGACGTAAAGGTGAGCCCGTACACGCAGCACGCGGATCCCGAGAGAATCGTGGCGGTGCGGCGCATACGCAGTCCCACGCGCAGCGACCCGAAGGCGGGACACATGCTCTGTGGCTGATCGTGCGGTCCCTTGGGATAGTCGGCCGCGTAGCGGTCGAGCGTCTCGCTCTTGCCGGCCGCTTTCGCGGCCGCCAGCATCTCGTCGGCGCCGGCGTGACATCCGAGTCCATCGGCGGCGGTCGCCGCGGTGTTGATCGCGCTGCCGTCGATCACCGGCAACGCACGGGAGGTGGGCTGGTCGGCATCGTTCGCCGTGGGCGTGCTGCCCGCGCCGTCGTAGACGACTTCGCCGCTCGAAGGATGGCTCATCGCGATCTCGTGATTAAACGGTGTCGTATACGACTTCGAGCGACGGCTTGGTCACATCTTCCCGTCCGACGAGATCGAACATGGTGGCGGGTTCGAGCACGACGTTGCCGCCCACCTGACTCGCGGCGAAGAGGCCGAGCAGTTCGTCCTGTGTCAGCGGCTTTGGACGCACGGGCGGCGCATCGGCCACGGCCTGCGCGAGTTCCCCGAACAGCGGCCCCCACTCACCGCCCGGATAGCCGATGATTTCGTAGTTCGCGCTCTTCTTGCGGATGTCGTCGTTGGCCGGAACCTTCGCGAGAATCGGGATGCCCGCCTTGGCCGCAAACGCTTCGGCTTCGCCGGTGCCGTCGTCCTTGTTGATGAGAATGCCGGCCACGCCGACGTTGCCGCCAAGCTTGCGGAAGTATTCCACGGCCGAGCAGACGTTGTTGGCCACGTACAGCGACTGCAGATCGTTCGAGCCGACCACAATGACCTTCTGGCACATGTCGCGCGCGATCGGCAAGCCGAATCCGCCGCACACCACGTCGCCGAGGAAGTCGAGCAGGACGAAGTCGAAGCCCCACTCATGGAAGCCGAGCTTCTCGAGAATTTCGAAGCCGTGAATGATGCCGCGTCCGCCGCAGCCGCGGCCCACTTCGGGGCCGCCCAGTTCCATCGCGAAGACGCCGTCACGCTTGAAGCAGACGTCGCTGATGGAGACCTGCTGGCCGGCGAGCTTGAGGCGCGATGACACTTCGATGATGGTGGGGCAGGCGCGGCCGCCGAAGAGCAGCGACGTGGTGTCGCTCTTGGGGTCGCAGCCGATGAGCAGCACCTTCTTGCCCTGCTGCGCCATCATGTAGGAGAGATTGGCGAGCGAGAAGCTCTTGCCGATGCCGCCTTTGCCGTAGATCGCGATGATCTGCGTTTCCTTGGTGACCGGTCCGGTGTGTACCGCATCGGGCGCGGCGGCGGCTTCGTTGCGCACGCTCGAGTGCAACTGATGCAGGGCGCCCTGGGCGGTGCTGGTACCGTTCTCACTCATGCTGCCGTTCTCCAGTCGAGGATCATCTTGACACAACGGGAATCACCGAAGGCCGTGGCATAGGCCTCGGCGGCACGCGCCGCAGGCTCGCGGTGCGTGATCAGGTCATGCAGGTCGAGCGTGCCGTCGTTCGCGAGGCGTGCGACGGTATGGAGGTCCTGCTCCTTCCACTGCGCCGCGATGCGTAGGCGCACTTCGCGCAGAAACGCGGGCGGGAAGGTGAAGTGCACGGGTTCGCTGTAGAAGCCGGCGAGACAGATCTCACCGCCCGGCGCGAGACGCTCGATCAGGGTGTCGAGCAGGCCGTCGGCCCCGCTTACATCGCAGATCGTGCGGTAGTTGCGACGCTGGTCGTCGTCGGGGTGCATAACGCTGTACCCGTGGGCGCCATCGCGGCGTACCGGATTGGTTTCCCACACGGTCGGTGCCGTTCCACCGTACAGCACCACGAGCCGCGCGATGAGCCGGCCCAGTGCGCCATGGCCGACGATTAGTTCCGGCATCTGGCCGGGGCGCGTGGCGGGATTGTCGCCCAATGCGTGATGGGCCGTCGCGGCCAGGGCGAGGAGTGTGCCTCGCTCCCCGAGGTCGCGGTGTAGGGGAATGGTCTTGGCGCCCGGCACGACGACCGTCGCGGCCTGCCCCCCGAAGAGCCCCTGTGCACCCGTGAAGCCGCGCGAGCCCGCCACATACACCAGTTGCCCCACCTCACGCCCCGATTCGGCGCCGGCGGTGACGACCTCGCCGACGCCCTCGTATCCCGGCACCAGCGGATAGGCGAGCCCCGGAAAGGGGGGCATCCGTCCGGTGAACAGCAGCTTTTCGGTGCCCGTGCTGATCCCCGACCAGCGCATCACCACGACCACGTCCGCGGCGGTGGCCGGAACGAGCTCGAGGGTACGCACGGATAGCTGCTGCGGCTGTTCGAAGACGACGGCGAGGGTGTCCACGGGTGTAACGTGTGGTTGACACCACAAGCTGTCAATATTCACGGCGATCCGATTCGGGATTGAATGATGCCATCCGTTCCCGTCGATGCCGGCGCCCCGTTAGACCTCGGCGACGATCAACCCCGTCTGGATCGGGAAGCGGGTTCCCACTTCGCGGCTGCGACGGAACCCGGCCTCCCGCAACATCTGGTGCAGCTCGTCGGCCCGGCGGGCCCGCCCCTTGCCCATCGCCATGAGATAGAAGGAGAAGTAGGCATCGCCCACGGTTTCCGCCCCGCGGACGCCGGCCATGGCCTCCGCGATGAGCAGCACCCCGCCGGCGGGAAGGGCGGCGCGGGCCTGCCGCAGCAGCCGCATCACTGACTCATCGTCGTGGTCGAGCAGAACGCGTACCAACGAGATCACGTCGGCGCCGGTAGGAAGCGCGTCGGCGTGGAAGTTGCCGCCGTGGCACTTGACCCGGTCGCCCAGACCGGCCTGCTCCAGGCGGTGCATGGCGCGCGAGGCCACTGCCGGCAGGTCGAACAGCCGCAGCTGCAGCGAGGGGTGCCGGGCGCCCACCAGCGAGAGAAACACACCCTCACCGCCGCCCACGTCGAGCAGACATTCGTGCTTCGACAAGTCGTAGGCGTCGAGCACGTCGTTGGCCACCGGGGGGAGCGTCGCGGCCATGATCTCGGAGTAGGCTGCCACCCGGGCGTCGTCGATGGCCTGCGGGCGCGGGGCATCGGCGTACGACCAGTAGCGCGATAGCTCCGTCCGGAAATCAGCGCCCTGGCGCAGCAGGGCCACGGGATCGCTGAGGTCCTGATAGGCCATCCGGTGATGCCGGATGAGCGCCAGCACGCCGGTGTTCCCCACCAGCGGGGCCCCGAGCGCCCCGAGTGCGTACCGCCCGTGACGCCGCTTCATAAGAAGGCGGAGCGACACCGCCGCGTTCAGCAGCCGTTCGGTGCTCGCCGTGGACAGGTTGCTCCGCTCGGCGATCTCCTCGATCGTGCGAGCACCCCCGGCCAGATACTCGAACAGATCGAGCTCCACGCAGGCCAGTAGCGTCTGCGTGTAGACGAAACCGGAGACGACGTCGAACAGCGCCCTGGACCGCCGCATGGTGACCGGGCGGGTGAGCGGGAATCGGGCGCTCCAGCGCTGGAAGCTGTCGGTCGCGATCAGCGCGTTCCAACGGTCGCGGATCCGTTCGTGCCAGGCGGGAGGGGGGGCAGCGGCGGGCGCAGCCAATCCGGGGGCGGGTTGGGCCATGATCGGCGTTCGGGCGCGCGTGGGCGCGATGGCCTGTGCCGGGGGGGCCGACAGGGCCTGCTCGGGAGGGTTCACGCGCCGACGTTACGTCACGTTACCGAGAGTGTCAAGAAAAGTGTACACCTCGTGTGTCAAACTCTTGCGACGTCGTGCCCCCGCTTCTAACGTGGCCGGAGGTGGCACGGCCACGGAGCAGCTTCCACGGCTTGACATCCACGACCCTTTGCGAGTGTGCATGAGACCGGTCTATCCGTTCAGCGCGATCGTTGGCCAGGACGAAATGAAGCTGGCGCTGTTACTCGTCGCGATCGACCCCACGATCGGTGGGGTGATGGTATTTGGCGACCGTGGCACGGGCAAATCCACGGCCGTGCGGGCGCTGGCCGGCCTGTTGCCTCCCATGAAAGTGGTGGCGGGCTGCCGCTACGGCTGCGACCCGCAGGGGATCGCCACGCGCTGCGACGACTGTCACGACCGCATGGTGGCCGGCGGACCGGTCAAGTCGGCGCTGGCTCCCGTTCCCGTGGTCGACCTCCCGCTCGGCGCCACGGAAGACCGCGTGGTCGGGGCCCTCGACCTGGAGCGCGCCCTGACGACCGGGGAAAAGGCGTTCGAGCCGGGGCTGCTCGCGCGTGCGCACCGCGGCTTCCTGTACGTCGATGAAGTCAATCTGCTCGAAGACCACCTGGTCGATCTGCTGCTCGACGCCGCCGCGACCGGTGAAAACGTCGTCGAGCGCGAAGGGGTGAGCATCCGCCACCCGTCAAAGTTCGTGCTGGTGGGCAGCGGCAATCCCGAGGAAGGCGAGCTCCGGCCGCAACTGCTCGACCGCTTCGGGCTGGCAGTGGACGTCCGCACCCCGACCGTGATCGCTACGCGGATCGAGGTGATTAAGCGGCGTGACGCCTTCGATCGTGACGCCGACGCGTTCATGACGCATTGGCACAAAGCGGACGCCAAGATCCGGCGCCATCTCGAGAAGGCGCGCACGCGACTCGACGCCCTGGCGGTCTCCGACGCGGTGCTCGAGCGGGCGGCGTCGCTGTGCGCGCAGCTCGGGACCGACGGGCTGCGCGGTGAGCTCACGTTGCTGCGCACGTCGCGGGCGCTGGCGGCGTACGATGGCGACACGGAGGTCACCATGACGCATTTGCGTCGCGTGGCACCGATGGCGCTGCGGCATCGCCTGCGCCGCAATGTGCTCGACGACGCGGGGTCCACGACCCGCGTAGAGCGGGCCATCGCGGAGCTGTGGGGCGATGTCGTCGCTCCACGCTGATCTGCCGCGCGGCGGTCCGGCGCTCACGGCGCTGTTGCTGGCGGTCGATGCACGCGGGCTTTGCGGCGCGGTGCTCGATCATCCGCTGCACGAGCACGCACGTGCCTTCACGGCGCTGCTGCAGCGCGCCTTACCCGATGGCGCGCCGCTGCGCCGCGTGCCCGCGGGGGTGACCCCCGACCGGTTGTATGGCGGCGTCGATCTCGCCGCGACGCTGTCGCGCGGGCGGATCGTATCGGAGAAGGGGGTGCTGGCGGCCGCCGACGGCGGCGTGCGCGTGGTGCCGCTGGCCGAGCGGCTGTCGATTGCGGCCCGGACGGCGCTGTGCGAGGTGCTCGACCACGCCGATGTACAGGTGGCCCGCGACGGGATTGCCGAGCGTCATCCCGCGCGGGTGTGCGCCGTCATCATGGACGAGTCGATCGACGACGAGGCCGTGCACGACGCCCTGCGCGAACGCCTCGCGTTCGTGGTGCGCCTCGACGGCACGGCCGACACGGAGCTCCCCGATGACGTGCACGCACCGATGGCCGCCACGTGGGCTCGGCTCGCCCGCGATGCCCGTCACCGCTTGATGAGCGTCAGTATCGACGACACGTGGATTGAGGCGCTCTGCCAGACGGCCGATGCCTTCGGGATCGATTCCGTGCGCGCGCCGCTGCTGGCCCTGCGGTGCGCCCGCGCGCACGCCGCGCTGCACGGCCGGCTCATGATGATCGAGGCGGACGCCGAGATCGCGGCGGCGCTGGTGTTGGCGCCGCGTGCGACGCGCTGGCCGGTGCCGCCGGACACGCCGCCGGACACACCGCCCGAGCAACCGCCCGCCGGGGACGAGGCCGACAGCGCGGCGCGGAACGCCCCGCCACCGACACCGCCGCCCGCTGGTGAGTCCGAGCAGGCGGAGCAGGAGACACCGCCCGACGACCCCGATCGCGAGCAGCCGACGTCGCCCTCGAGCCAGACCGATTTGCTGCGACAGGCGGTGGCCTCGGCGCTCCCGCCGGGCTTGCTGGCGCAGCTGCTGGAGCAGGTGACTGGTGGCGCGATGCACGGCCGCGTCGGTGCCGAGCGGCAGAACATGCTGCGCGGGCGCCCTCGTGGGGCGCGCAGTGGCTTGCCACGTGGAGGCGCACGGCTGCACCTGCTCGACACGCTGCGCGCGGCCGCGCCGTGGCAGCGCGTTCGCCAGCGTCATGCGGCGCTGCTGGCGGCATCGACGGCGGCGGCTCTGCCGCCGGCGGGCGCGCCCCGCATCGCCATCCGGCGCGAAGACTTCCGTATCCGCCGCTACATCGAGAAAACGGGAACCACGGTGCTGTTTGTCGTGGATGCCTCGGGGAGTGCGGCGTTGCACCGTCTGGCGGAGGCCAAAGGAGCGGTGGAGCTGCTGCTCGCGGAGAGCTACGCCCGCCGCGACCGCGTCAGTCTGCTGGCATTCCGTGGGCAGGGCACCGAGGTGCTGCTGCCCCCCACGCGCGCGTTGGCCCGCGCCAAGAAAGTGCTGGCCGCGCTGCCCGGCGGGGGCGGCACCCCCATGGCGCACGCGATCGAGACGGCGCTGGAGCAGGCGCTGGCCACCCGGCGCGGCGGCAGCGCGCCGTTGGTGGTGATGCTCACCGATGGACGCGCCAACATTGCACGCGACGGCACACCAGGGCGCGCCGGTGCGGAACGCGATGCGATCGCCGCCGCCGGCCGGTTGGCCCAGCAGAACATTCCGGCGCTGTTCGTCGACACCTCACTGCGCGGCGAGCCCGTGGCGCGGCGTCTCGCCGACGCCATGCGGGCCCGCTACGTGCTGCTCCCGGCCGCGAATGCCAAGGCGCTGGGCGGACTCGTCCGCACCGCCATGCAGATGGCTGACGGTTCCGATCGTGGCGATGCGTCTCGCGGCGGTAGCGGTCGTGCCTGAGCTCTCGGCGGCCGATGGCTTCACGCCGCACGAGACCGAGCGCACCGCCCGCGAAACGACCCTGCGGGTTGCCGTGCGCTCGCTGCTCGTCGTCGTGCTGTTCTGGTGGAGTGCCACGGGGATCATTTTCGCCCTGGAGCGCTCGCCCGCCACGCGCCTGCTCGGTCTGGTGCTGGCCTCCGGGATGGCCGGGTGGGGCGCGTGGCTGCTCTACGTGGAGCGCGATCGGGACACGGCGTCGGGCGCCCGCCGCACCTTTCTGGGGGCGGCATTCCTGTGGACGTGGGTGCAGGTCGCGTTCTACGGCGGCTGGCTGGTGGGGCCGGAGTCGCTGATGCGGCCCGTGCCGGCCGAAGCGCCCAGCTGGTCGCTGGCCGTGCGCGCGGTGTTGTCGATGTTCTGGTATCAGTTGGCGATGCTGGCTGTGCTCGCGATCACCGGCTTCCTCACGGCACGCCGCGCCAACCGCGCGGGGTGGTGGGCACTAGTGCTGTTCTGGATCACGCATCAAGCGGCCAGCATCAACATCTTTCTCGGCGTCGAGAATCCCGGCCGCGGCTTCTTTCCCGAGCCGCTCACCTATCTCGAATCGTACTTCGGTCCGCAGCGCAACAGCGTGCTGTTGCCGATCACCGTCGCGCTACTGCTGCTGTTCACGCTGCGCACGATCGTGCACGCGCTGCGCGACACGTCGCCGCTGCGGCGGCAGGGGATGATGCTGCTGTCCGTGCTGGGCGTGCTGGGGGTGCTGGAGCTGTCGGTGCTCGGGATGCCGGTGTCGCTGCCGCTGTGGGACGCGTTCCTCACGTTGCGCGGCTACTGAGCGGCACTTACTCGTAGCGCAGCGCTTCGATCGGATCGAGTCGGGCGGCGCGTCGGGCGGGCACCATGCCGAACACGATGCCGATGCCGACCGACACCACGACGGCGATGATGGTGAGTGTCACCGGCACCGGCGCGGTGACATCCAGCGCAAACGACGCCGCGCGCCCCATCGCGAGACCCACCAGAATGCCGATCACGCCCCCGATGCCGGTCAGCGTGCAGGCCTCGATGAGGAACTGCAGCAGGATGTCACGGCGCGTGGCACCGAGCGCTTTGCGGACCCCGATCTCGCGGGTGCGGCTGGTGACCGACACGGTCATGATCGCCATCACGCCGATCCCGCCCACCAGCAGGGCCACCCCGGAGAGCACGATCATCACGAGGAAGAACACACTGGTGATGCCGTTGAAGGTGTCGAGAATCTGATCCTGCGTCACGAGATCGAAGCTGTTCATGCTGCCGGGGCGCAGGCCGCGCATCTCACGGAGCGCCATCACGGCCGCCCCCTGCGCATCGGCCACACTCACGCCGGCGCGCGGCTTGACCGGAATCCAGAGCGCGTTGGTCTTGTCGATCGGAAAGCTGCGCTCGAGAAACCGGTACGGCACCACGGCGCCCACCGATTGTCCCGGGGGCGCAAAAATGTTGCCGGGTTCCTGCCACAGGCCGATCACCTCGAGCGGGCGCCCGCCGATACGCACGAGTCGCCCGAGCATGCGCTCCCGGCCGAACAGGCGCCGCGCGGTCTCTTCCTGCAGCACGACGACCGCGGTGCCGGCGGAGAGTTCGTTCCGGGTAAACCACCGCCCTTCCACGAGCTCGCCGCCCTGAATGCGCGTGAACCCATCGTCGGCTCCGAAGATCGCCATCGACTGCGAGCGCGTGCCCTCGGATTCAATGCGCGCCAGCGTCTGCCCCCACAGTGAGGCGTACGCCACTTCCGGTAGCCGCCGCAACCGCTCGGCCTCGCGCTCGGCGAGATCGGGTCGGATGCGGACCTCCTTGGGCAGGTTGTCCGGATTGAGCGGCGTTTGCGAGAACTTCTTCAACACGTAACAGGTGGTGGGGCCGGCCACTTCGATCGTGGTGACGATCTGATTGCGGATCCCGTCCACGATGGCCGCCATGGCCATGACCGTGGCCACGCCGATGACCACGCCGAGAATGGTGAGCGACGAACGCAGCTTGCTCACGCGCAGCGCCTCGAACGCGAGGCGGATGTTCTCGGACACCGCGCCGGCACGCATCGCCACCGTTCAGGTCTCCGCGCGCATCGCGGTGATCGGATCGAGCTTGGCTGCGCGGGCCGCCGGATACACGCCGAAGAGCACCCCAATCCCCGCGCCGAGCGACAGGGCCAGCGCGACGCTCCAGGGCGTGACGCGGGCAGGCAGGGGCGAGAAGGCAGCGATCGCGACGGCGAGTGCCCAGCCCGCGGCCACGCCGAGCAGTCCACCCGTGAGGGCGAGCGCGACGGACTCGGCGAGGAACTGCCGACGGATGTCGGTGGCAGTGGCCCCCATCGCCTTGCGCAGGCCGATTTCGTGCGTGCGCTCCGTGACCGCCATCAGCATGATGTTCATGATCACGATCCCGCCCACGAGTACGCCGATGGCGACGACGGCTGGCACGACGGCGAAGAGCACCTTGGTGAGCTGCTTCCAGAAATCCACGAGCGCATCGGCCGTGCCGACGTCAAAGTTGTCGCGATCAGACGGGCGCAGGCGCCGCGCCAGCCGCATCGCCTCCTGCGCACGCGCCATGGCCGGGCCCACCTGATCGGCCTCCGCCATCTTCACGGAAATGGTCGTGTTCAGGCGTCGCCCGTAGATCGCCTCGAAGGCCGAGATAGGCATCAGCGCGAAACCGTCAAACGACTGGCCCAGCACACGCCCCTTGCGCGCCACCACCCCGATGATCGTGAAGCGCTCGCCCATAATGCGTACGTCCTGCTCGAGGGCGGACGCGCCCTGAAACAGATTCTGCGCGACATCGGCCCCGACCACGACCACGTTGCGGCGCTCGCGCACGTCGATGTCGCTGAGCGGGCGCCCCGCAGTGAAGCGGTAATCCTGCACGGTTTGGTAGTCGGCCGTGACGCCGAAGATCAGCACACTCCCGAGCGTGCGGTCGCGCCACACGAGGTCGGCCTGCGGCGTGGGCCACCCCGATTGCAGGGCGATCGCCTGCGCATCGGGGAGAGCGCTCCGCACGGCATCGACGTCGTACTGATCCACGCGGGGCCGTCGCTGGAGCAGCCGGAATTGATCATCGCTGAAGAGCCCGAGACTGATCGGCAGTCGCCGGACCTGGAAGGTGTTCATGCCGATCATGGCGTCGGCGATGTTCTCCTTCACGTACGCATTCATCCCCTGAATGATCGCCACGACCGCCACCAGAAAGCCCACCGACACCACGATCCCCAGCAGGGTGAACACGGTGCGCAACGGGTTCACCCGAAGCTGGAGCAGCGAGAGGCGGATGATGTCGGTGAAGCGCATGATCAGCCGGCTACTCGTGCCGCAGCGCCTCCACGGGGTCGAGGCGCGACGCGCGCATGGCGGGGAGCATCCCAAACGCGACCCCGGTCACGGCGCTCGCAATCAGCGCCGTGGCCACGATACTGCCGGGGAGCGTCGCCGGAATCGAGGTGTTGGTGCGAATCACCCACGCCAGCAGCGCGCCCAGCGCGAGACCGACGAACGCCCCGATGCTGGTCATGGTGGAGGCTTCCACCAGGAACTGCCAGCGGATCGTTCCCGACGTGGCGCCGAGGGCTTTGCGCACGCCGATCTCACGCGTGCGCTCGGTGACCGAGATCATCATGATGGCGACGACGCCAACCCCGCCCACCAGCAGCGCGACGGCCGACAGCGCGAGCCCGACGGCGAAGATCGCGCCGAACAGCTGGTTGAAGGTGTCCATCAGGCGATCCTGCTCCACCAGATAGAACGTCTGGCGGTCGCCGGGACGAAGGCCGCGGCGGGCGCGCATCGATGCCAGCACCTCATCCATGACCTCGCCCTGCGTGACGGTCCGCTCCGGACGCACGAGGAGGCTGAGACTGTTGCGCGACACATCGAGACTGCGCACCGCCGCTTGGATGGGGACAATCGCGCGCGGCGTGTCCGGCCCCTTCCCCTCGAGTGATTTCAGGAAGCCGGCTTTGGGCGCGTAGATGCCGATCACGGTGAACTGTCGTCCATTGATCATGATCTGCTTGCCGATCGCCTCCGAGTCGCCGAACAGCTGCGCCTTGAGGGTGTCGTTGACCAGCACGACCGGCTGGCCGGCGTCATATTCGGTCCGCGTGAAGTTGCGACCCGGGAAAATGTCCGACGCATCCACCGACGGCCATTCCACGCTGTACGCGTCGTAGCCCACGTTGTCCACGCGGCTGTTGCGATACGCAAAATTCCCGCGCCCACCCAGCACACCGATCACGTTCTCGACGCCGGGGATGCGCTTGATCATGTCCCACTCGGCAAACGAGATCGCCGGGTTGCTGCGATCCGGGCACTTCTCGTCGGTGCCATCGCAGCCGCTGATCCCCGAGCTCCGGCGTTGCACGATGAAGGTGGTGGCGCCGATCTGCTCGAGGTCCTGCTGGAAGGAGGCGCGGATGCCATTCACAACGGCACCCATCGCGACGACCACGAACACCCCGATCGCCACCCCGGCGATGGTGAGGGCGGCGCGCACCTTGTTCGAGCGGATGGACTCCAGCGCCATCCCGACTCCTTCAAAGACCAGCAAGAATCGGTTCATGCGATTATTCCTGGCGCAATGCGGTGATGGGATCCAGTCGCGACGCGCGACTGGCCGGATACAAGCCGGCCGCGATGCCGACGCCGGCCCCGGTCACCAAGGCCGCGGCAATGGACCACGGGGCGACAGCGGCCGGGAGTGGTGTGAGCGCGGCGATGAGTTCGGCGAGACCGATCCCCAGCCCGATGCCGATGGCGGCGCCGATCGTGCTCAGCGTTGCCGCCTCGACGAGGAACTGCGACATGATGTCCGCGCGCTTGGCGCCGAGTGCCTTGCGCACACCGATCTCGCGGGTGCGCTCGGCGACAGCCACCAGCATGATGTTCATGATCACCATGGCCCCGACCACGAGGCTGATCGCGGGCAACGCGGTGCCGAACAGGACGAGGCGTCCTTTGAGCTGCTTGATGAAGCCGAAGGCGGCATCTTGCGTGATGAGGCCGAAATCGTCTGGCTCTCCCGCCCGCAAACCGCGCAGCGAGCGGAGTGCGCCGCGGGCCGCTTCCATGCCGTCGGGCAGATCGGCCTGCGTCGGGGCCTGCACAATGAGCGACGAGATATCACGCAGCGGGCGGATGATGCGCCCCATCGGCGAGGTGTACGGGGCGATCGCATTGCGGTCGAGTGAGAATCCGAACACCGATCCCTGCTTCTCGATGACACCGATCACGGTGAACGGCACGCCGGCGACGCGGAGCTGCCGTCCTTCCGGGTTGAGCCCCGGGAAAAAATGCTCGGCGACTTCGGTGCCGATCACGATCACGCGCGCGCCGGCGCGTACTTCCTGATCCGTGAAGGCCCGGCCAACGGTCACCGGAAAGTTCTTGATGTCGAAATAGTTCGCGTCGGTCGCAACGGCCTGCACCTGCCGTGGGCGGGCCCCCGGTGCCGAGGCGTACTTGAAGGTCTCGCTCGCGATACTGGACTTCATCGTCCCGGGAATCGCCGCCCGCACGGCCTCGACATCCGCCATCCGGATGAGTGGGCGTCGCTGGGCCGACCGCGCGTCAAATCCACGGTTGCCACCCGGCCCCACATTGCTAAACCGCCGCAGCGTGAATGTGTTGCTGCCGATCAGACGGGCGGCAAAATCTTCTTCGACGTAGCGCCCCATCCCTTCGACGATGGAGACCACGGCGATGAGGAACATGACGCCGATGGTCACCCCGAGTAGGGTGAAGGCGCTCTTGAGTTTCTGAACTCGAATCTGGGTCAGGGCCAGACCGATCGCGTCTCGTGTTTTCACCCTTGAATAATAGCCGAACCCCGTTATTCGTGCCGAAGCGCTTCGACCGGGTCGAGACGGGCGGCGCGACTGGCGGGAAGCATACCGAACAGGATGCCGGTGACCGCGCTGGCGCCGAGGGCGACCACTACGGCCATGGGGGGAATGCTGGCCTCGATCGGCGTGAAGCTGCGGATGCCAAGCGCCGCCAGCCAGCCGACGAACAGGCCGATCGCGCCGCCGATCCCCGTGAGGGTGGCGGCCTCCACCAGGAACTGCCAAAGAATCGTCGCTTTGGTCGCGCCGAGGGCTTTCCGCACGCCAATCTCCCGGGTCCGCTCCGTCACCGAGATCATCATGATCGCCACGACGCCGACGCCACCCACAATAAGGCCGACCGCCGACAGCGCGATCATGACGAGGAAGAACATGCCAAAAATGCTGTTGTAGGTGTCGAGCAGCTTGTCCTGCGTGATGATCGCAAAGGACGACTCGCCACCGGGGCGCGTGCCGCGCATGCCGCGCAGGGTCGCGGTGACATCATCGAGCGCGATATCCCGCTCCACGCCCTCGCGCGGCTTCACCGCGAGCGACACGCCGCTGGCCCGCGCGCCCACATAGCGAATGAGCGATTGCACCGGGATCACGGCTTTGGGACGTTCACCGCCAGACAGGAAGCTGCTGTTGTCCTTGTACACACCGATCACTTCGAACGGCACGCCGTTCAGCGTGATCGCCTTGCCGATGGGATCGGAGCCGTCAAACAGGCGCGTTGCCATGAGCGTGGTAATGACTGCCACCCGGGCACCGGTGCGCGCTTCTGCCGACGTGAAGGCGCGCCCGGGATAGACTTCGGGAGCACTGATCGTCGTCCACTCGGCGCTGTAGCCTTCCACCCCCGCCGACGGCAGTTCGCGCTCGCGATACTTCACCTTCGTGCCCCAGTCCAGGCGCTCGCCGACGGCCTCGATGCTGGGCAGGCGGCGCAGGCTCTCGATTTCGTTCGGTCGGATCGGCGGATTACGCAGCCACGTGCAGGCGCCGTCGGACCCGTCACAGTTTTCGAAACTGATAGGGTAGCGCGACACGAAGAACGTGGTCGGTCCCGTGCTCGCAAAGTCCTTGGCAACGGACTCGTTGATACCATGAATTGCCGCCGAGATCGCCACCACCACGAACACGCCGACGGCGATACCGAGAATCGTGAGGCCAGCGCGGACCTTGTTGGCACGGACCGAATCGATCGCGATGCGGACGCCCTCGGCCACGGCAGATACGCGGGTCGTGAATGCAGACATGAGCTACTCCTGCCGAAGCGCGGTGATGGGATCCAATCGCGACGCGCGGCTGGCTGGGTACACCCCGGACACGACACCGACGCCGGCGCCCAGCGCGATACCAACCACGATGGACCACGGCGCCACGCTGGCCGGTAATGGAGAAAAGGCGGAGATACCCTCGGCGAGACCGATGCCGAGCGCGACGCCGATCGCTGAGCCTACGATCCCGAGCGTTGCCGCTTCGATCAGGAACTGCAGCAGGATGTCCTTTCGCTTCGCGCCGAGCGCTTTGCGCACGCCGATTTCACGCGTGCGTTCGGAGACGGCGACCAGCATGATGTTCATGATGACGATGGCACCGACGACCAAGCCGATGGCCGGGAGCGCGATACCGGCGAGCACCAGGTAGCCCTTGATCTTGTTCCAGAACTCGAGTGCCGAGTCGGCTGTTTGCAGGGCGAAGTTGTCCTTCTGCGCCGGCCGGAGATGACGCTGTGCGCGCATCACGGAACGCACGATTTCCATCGTCTCGGTCATCGCCTCGGGGCTCGGTGACTGGATCGCCACGGCGTCCACGATGTTGGGGCGCGAGTTGAGCAGTCGACGCGCCGGTGAACGCCACGACGTCACGATGAAATTGTCGAACGACATGCCGAAGGCCTTGCCTTGCGATTCGGCCACGCCGACGACGCGATAGGGCACGCCGCCCATCTTGAGTTCACGGCCGAGCGGGTCGAGGCCGGGGAACAGTCGCTCGGCGGCATCGATGCCGATGACCACCGACTTCTCGCCGCGCGAGAGCTCCTGCTCGGAAAGAATGCGGCCCGCCGTGACGCCGAGATTCTTGACGTCGAAGTACTGGCCATCCACCGCGAACACCCGTGTCGTGCGCGGCTTGCCGCTGGTGGCCGAGGTGATCGGCACCTGATCTTCGCTGGTGATGTACCACTTCGTGTCGCCGGGCAGGGCGTCGGTCACCGGTGCCACGTCGAGCAGTTCAAGACGCGGTCGGCGCTGATACTCGGCCCACGTGGCCTCATCCATGTCGCCGATGTTGATGTTGGGGCGACTGCGCAATTCAAACGTGTTGACGCCGATCAGCTTGCCGATCAGGTCCTCTTCCATGTAACGCCCCATCCCCTCGACGATCGAGACGACGGAGATCAGGAACATCACACCGATGCACACACCGAGCAGCGTGAACGCGCTCTTGAGCTTCTGCACACGGATCGTGTTGAGAGCCAATCGAATGGCTTCGAAAAAATGCATGGGGGAGCGCCTCGCGCCGCGTGGGGTCTGTGAGGATTTACGGCGCGCATGAACGAGAGTTTCGCCCCCGTGAAACGACCACGAGGCGCCCGGAATCCGAGCGCCTCGTGGCGGTCATACCGTGTGTCCTAACGACCCGTCGTACCGGTTAGTGGACGCGTTCGCCGGAGATCTTGGCGGCGTACTGCGCCCGTGTTTCATCGCTGGAGATCACGCCGTCGCGTAACACGATAATGCGCTTGGCATGCACCGCGATGTCCGGCTCGTGGGTGACCATGACCACCGTCTGCCCCTGCGCGGCCAGCTCCTCAAACACGCGCATGATCTCCTCGGAGGTCTGCGAGTCGAGGTTACCCGTGGGTTCATCGGCGAGGAGAATGGACGGACGGTTCACGAGCGCGCGTGCAATGGCGACACGCTGACGCTGACCACCGGAGAGTTCGTTCGGCCGGTGATGCATGCGCTGGCCGAGCTGCACACGCTCCAGTGCTTCGGTGGCGCGCTTCTTCCGTTCATCGGCGGAGACGCCGGCGTACACGAGGGGGAGCTCGACGTTCTGCAGGGCCGACGCGCGGGGCAGGAGGTTGAACGTCTGGAAAACGAAGCCGATTTCTTTGTTCCGCACGCGGGCGAGCGCATCGTCGGACATCGTGCTGACCAGCATGCCGTTCAGCCAGTACTCGCCCTCGTTGGGCGTATCGAGGCAACCAATGAGATTCATGAGCGTCGACTTGCCCGAGCCCGACGGGCCCATGATGGCCACGTACTCATTGCGCCGGATGGCGAGGTCGACCCCGCGCAAGGCACGCACGATTTCGCCACCCATGTCGTACTGTCGCTTGAGCTGACGGGTCACGATGACCCAGTCCTGCCCGGGAGCGGCGCCGGCCGCGGTCGTGACTGCGCGGCGTTCCCCCGTGGTGCTGAGTCCGATGTCGTCGCCCGATCCGCTCACGGCTTTTTACCGGCGGCGGGCTCCTTCTTGTCTTCCACCTTCGCCGTCTTGATCATGGCGCCGTCCTTGAGTTCACGGATCGCCTGGTACGTCCCGGCCACGATCGTTTCGCCTGCCTTGAGCCCGCTCAGCACCTCGAAGTGGCGCTCGCCGGCGATCCCGACTTTCACGGGGCGGAAGCTGACGGTGTTATCGGTACCGACCACGAAGACGCCTTCGACGTCGCGCTTGCCCACTTCCTTTGTCGGCTGACGGCCAACCGTGACGGCCGAGTCGCCGTTCGGCAGGTCTTCATTCTCTCGGACCGTCAGGGCGATGATCGGAATGCTGAGCACCTTCGTCCGCGACGCCGTGACGATCTTGGCGGTCGCCGAGAAGTCCGGGCGGGTGTCCTGCGGCGGGTTCACGAGTTCCACGCGGACTTCGTAATCGATGGCTTGGTCGCCGGTGTTCGCGGCGGCCGACTTCGTGACCGAACTGTTCGAAATCTCGACGACGCGTCCTACGAACGTGGTATCAGGGAAGGCGTCGATCTGGATGAGCGCGGAATCGCCCACGCCGATCCGGGCCACGTCGGTCTCGTCCACCTTGACCTTCGTTTCCAGCACACTCATGTCACTGATCGTCATGAGCGTGGCCGCGTCCTTATTGAGCGTGCCCATGATGGCCGTTTCGCCCTCTTCCACGTTGAGCCGGGTGATCTTTCCGCTCATAGGCGCGACGATCGTGGTGCGGTTCAACGCTTGGCGCGCATCGCGCACCGAGGCCACCGCCTGGTCTACGCTGAAGCTCGCCGCGGCGGCCAACTCCTTATTCACGTCGGCCTGCGTCTTGAGCTGCTCGAGCTGCTCGTCGCTCACAAGTTCCGGCGACTGCTGCTTGAGTTTGAGGGAGCGCTCGTAGTTGCGCTGCGCTTGCAGCAGGCTGGCGCGCGATTGCGCGGACTGGGCGCGCGACGACGCCAGGAAGGCCTCGGACCGCTGCAAGGCGGCCGTGACCTGCTCGGGGTCGATCTGGAGCAGGAACTGCCCCTTCTTGACCACGTCGCCTTCCTTGACGGCGAGGCGCACGATCTTGCCCGTGACGTCCGCCGACACATCGACCTTGGTGCGCGGCTGAATCTGGCCGCTCGCGGTGACCGAGGCCACGAGGTCGCGTGTTTCGACGGCTTCGGTGCGCACTTCCACCGGCTTGACGCTGTTCCTCTTCGCACTCAGGAATGCCAGCGCGGCGATACCCGCCACGACCACGCCACCAATCCCGATCTTTACACCTTTCGTCATGACTGCTCTCTGTTAGCGGATGGGCCGGCCGACGGCGTTTTCAAGCGCGGCGAATGCCCGTTGGACATCGTAAATGGCGGTGATGCGATCGGTCTCGGCGCGTTCGTAGTCCCCACGCGCCTGCACGAGATCGACAATGCTGATGGCCCCGACACGATAGCGCTCCTGCGCCAACGACAAGGCCGTGCGCGCCGTCCGCACGTTCTGCTCCTGCAGCACCACGGTCTGCTGGGCCGTGCTCAGCGACAGGGACGCCGCGGTCACGTCGGCGGTGATGCGCAGTTCCTGCGCGCGCACGTCGTTCTGCGCGTTCCGGCGCTGCACGCTGGCCTGCTCGACCTGCTGCTCCCGGCGGAAGCCGTTGAAGACGGGCAGCGAAAAGCTGGCGGACAGGCTGTATGGATTGCGCGTGAAATCGAACGGATACTTTCCCTGCGCGGCGCGGATGGCGGCTTCCTGCGCCGTCGAGAACGTGATCGCGTTGCACTGCGCCAGGTTGTTGGTCAGCCCGAGACGGTCACGCACTTCCTCCGTGCGGATGCACGAGGCCTTTGCAGCGAGGGTGCTCGCCTGGCTCTGGTTGATCAACAGCCCGGTGTTGGTGAAGCGATTCGTGAAGGCGGACACGTTTGCCGCGAGCGACATTGACGGGTAGTACGCGCTGCGCGCCGACGCTTGCGAGCGGCGCGCCGCCTCTTCGCGGGCGCGGAAGGCGCCGAGTGCCGGGTTCGAACGTCGCGCGAGATCCATCACGGCCGCCAGATCGATGACCGGGGGCGCGGGGAGCGCCGGGTCGAGCTTGGCGTCGGGGGTGGGATCGATGCCGATCTGTTGGAACAGCCGGACGAGTTCGATGGCGGCCTGGTTGCGCGCGTTCAGCGAGGCGACGCGCTGCTGGCCGTCGGCGACTTCCGCGCGCTGCACATCAAGCTGGGTGCCGGACCCGACCTGCAGGCGAGCGCGGGCCAACTGCAGCTGGGTCTGCGTGGTGGCCTGCAGGGTGTCCTGCAGCGAGGCGCGGGCCTGCGCCTGGAGGGCAGTGAGGTACTGGTTGGTGACATCGTTGCGCACGCGCTGTTCGGCGGTGGCGATGTCCGCCTCCGTGGCGTTCTGATTGGCGAGGATCGCGCGCCGGTCGTTGATCGACGCCATCGACACGTTCAGCGACGCCGAGACGCTGGCATCAGTGGAGAGCTGGTCGTTGGTCGAGCCGAATCCCTGACCCTGGAAAAAGGTCTGGCGGCCTTCGCGATAGCCGCCCCCCATGCTGGTGTTCACATTGGGTAGGAAGGCCCCGTTCGCCGCGCGCACGGCGGCGGCGGCCGTGCGCCGGGCGTTCGTGGCGCTTTGCAGCGCGGGATTGCTGCGGCGCGCCAGTGCGAGGGCGTCGGTGAGGGTCAGGACAGCACCCGGGGCGGGCGCTTGCGCGCGGACGGGTGCCGGAAGGGCCCCGCCGACGGCCAGGCCAAGCGCAAGCGCGACAGCGTGAATTCTCATAGGGAGCAAGCGGGTGGAAGACAACGTCTGAGTGGCGTACGCGCCACGGACTATGATGGTTTCATCAAACTGGACCGATGGGTCCGGACGTTCGCGGGCGGTGTCAACGCGGGACATCGTCGCGGATCGCCTCCAGGCGGCGGGCCGGAATCGACAGGCGAAGCAATCGCCCGTCGGCGTCGGTCCACACCAGCCGGCGATCACCGTCGCCGACCACCACCCGCCACCGTCGGGCTTCGCGTCGTCCACCGGCCAGTGTAATCGTGTCCGACGCCGTCTCGAGGACGACGCGCACGGCACCCTGACCGTTGCCCGTCGGGGTGAGGCTCGGCAGGGTCACGCCGCTGTCCACGGCGAGCGCCCGGTTGTGCACCAGCAGCGCGTACTGGACGACGCCGTCGTCTTCCACGACCACCGCCCCGGGGCGCAGCAGGTACTCGCGCGCCGCTTCGCCGGTGGAGCTGCGCGCAAGCGTTGCAAAGCGCCCCCGCACACGCTGACCGCCCAGCCGCAGCGTCACCTCGGCCCCTTGGCGGGCCTCGACGGAGTAGCGCACCGGCGTCCCGGCGGAATCCGTCTCGAGGCGCATGGCCACGCGGCGATCGCCGATGGCGGACTCGGATCGGACTTCCAGCGTGCTGCCGTCCGGCGACTGCACGCGTTGCACCGAAAACTGTTCACGCCCCGCGCGCTGCCCATTGATCAGCAGCGTAAAGCTGCCGACGTCGAGGCGGCCGGGTTGCGCGATCGGCGCCGCCGGCCACGACGCGGCGAGCAGCGTACAGATCACGGGGAGCACGATCGGCCGGACGAGCCGAGGCACGGAAAACACAGGCATCGTGGAAAGATAACAGAACCGGGCGTTCCCCTTCGCCAGACGGGGGAGATCGGGGTATTGTGGGCCATGTTCTCCGGTGCGCGCCTCGCGCGATCTGATTCGTGGCCTGTCGGATGGGTCGCGGCGGCCTCGACGGCGCTCGTGGCCGCCGCGTGGTGGCAGCAGGATCCGGCGTGGGCGTCACTCATCGTCGCGGTCCTCGCGACGGGTGCGGCGGCGTGGCGGCTGCCCACGGTGCGGCGGCCGCGGGTCTTTGCGGCCGGCACGGTGCTGTTGCTCGCGATCACGGTCGCGCTCGCGGTGGTCGAGACCGTCACGCTGTCGTCGGTGCGGCGCGACTGGGCCGCGTGGTCGGCCGGCGAGCGCGAGGATCGGGCGCAACGGGTGGCCGCGCGGCTGACTGAGGTGGCCGCCACGCTGCGCCGCGTCGCCGAGGCGCGCGTCAGCGACGAGGCCGTGGGTGACACGCTGGCGGTGGCGGCTGCGCCGTTGCCCGGCGATGTGGAGTCGGCGCTGCTGGTGTTCCGTGACGGCCGGCTGATCGCGCGGGCCGGTCAGATGCGCACGCCGATTGGCGCCGGGG
This sequence comes from Gemmatimonadota bacterium, assembly GCA_031127225.1. Taxonomy (GTDB): domain Bacteria; phylum Gemmatimonadota; class Gemmatimonadetes; order Gemmatimonadales; family Gemmatimonadaceae; genus Gemmatimonas. The sequence continues at coordinate 31,005 of JARIEV010000017.1, forward strand.
GGCCGGTGGGGGTTCGGCTCGTGGAGGGCGCGTTTCACACGTCGCTCGTGGCGCGGGCGCGATCTGACGACGGACGCCTGGACGCAGTGGCGGTGGCGCTGGTGGCCTCCGTGCCGCCCGCCGACTGGTTTGCCCGTCCGCTCCTGAGCCGGGTGTGGGGGCGCACCGACGTGGCGCACACGATCGTTGAATCGCCGGACTCCACGAGCGTCGCCCCCGGGTCCACGGTCGTCGTTGTCCCCGAGGGACGGAACCGGCTGGCACGGGTTCGTGCGCTCGACTTTCTGGAGGGGGAGACGCGGCTGGCCTTGCTGCAGCGCGCCCGCGCCCGCACCAATCTGAGCCTCGGACTCGCCCTGCTGTGTCTGCTCGTCAGCGCGTGGCGACGGCCCGCCACCACGGGGCAGCGGGTGGCCGTGGCCGCCGCGGCGTTGCTCGCGATCGCGGTGGCGCCGCTCACCGCGCTGTCCAACGTGTCCCCGCTCTTCGATCCGGCCAGTTACTTCGCGGCCATGGGAGGGCCGCTGACCTCCAATGTCGCCGCACTGCTCATGAGCGTCGCGCTCGTGCTGGCGGTGCTGCTGCTGATGCTGCGCCGGCCAGGGCGAGCGCTTCCCCGTCTGCCCGCGCTGGCGGCACTCGCGGCTGTGGCGGTCGGTGGTCCCGTGTTGCTGCGTGATTTGGCGCGCGGTATTGCGGTGCCCGCCGCCGGGGCCGGATTCAGCTTGTGGGCGGCGTGGCAACTGGCCCTCGCGTTGGCTGGGGTGGCGGTCCTTCTGATCGGAGCCACCGCGGGTCGCGCTGCACTGGGTGCCCGTCGTGGCCTGCCAGCCACGTGGGCGCCGGTGCTCGCGCTGCTGATGGCCGCGGCGGCACCGGTCCTGTGGGATGCCCCCGGCGAGTGGCCCACGTGGTATCCGGTGCTGTGGGTCGTGGCGTCAGTCGCCCTGGCGTCGACCCGTCGCGGGGTGGGGCAGGTGGTGGCCGCGGCCATCGTGGCCGGGAGCGCCGCCGCGACCCTGACGTGGGGGGGCACGGTGCGGGCGCGGATGGACCTCGCGCAGTACGATCTGGAACGCATCTCGGCGGTGGACGAAAACGCATCCCGGCTGCTGGAGCGACTCGCCGTGGCGATGCGCGACGAGGTGCGGCCGGTGCGCAGCGCCGACGCGCTGTTGCGGCGGTACGCCGCGAGTGAACTGGCGCTGGCCGGCTATCCGGCGCGGCTCGCGCGCTGGGCGCCTGACGAGCTCACCGTGCCGGTGTCGGATCTCGCGCTCGCCCCCGTGAACGATACGATCGGTGCGCAGGCCATCATCGCGGCCATGGCGCGCGAGAGCGGGAACGTGGAAATCCGCGCCGTCGGAGATGGGCCGACGACGCTGCTCGTGGCGGCCGTGCCCGCTCCCGACGGCGTGGTCACCACGATCACGGTGCCACCGCGCACGCGCCTCCTGCCGGTCGATCCGTTTGCCGCGTTTACGGGGGTCACCGGCGCGCGCGGCACCGCCGCGCCGTACCGTCTGGCGCTGGCGCCGCCCCTGGCCGGTGACACGGTCGCGCATCCGCTCGCCTGGCGCCGTCGTGGCGACGTGATGCATGGCGACGGCGTCGCCGGTGCGGGGATCGACGTGCGGCGCGTGCACGTGGAGGTCGCGCTCGGGACGCTCGAGGCTTTGTTGCCACGCGGCGCGCTACTGATTGCGCTCGATGTCCTCGTGGTGATTGTGCTCTGGTCGGCCACCGCCTTGGCCGACGGTGCGTTCGGCCGCCTGCTACGCCTGCGCCGGGCCCGCTGGTCGCGGTCGTACCGCGTCCGGCTGAGCGGTGCGCTCCTGACCTTTTTCGTGGCCCCGGCGGCGGTGTTCTCGGCGTGGGCCTGGTATCGGCTGCAGGACGACGATCGCGCGGCCCGCGAGCTGTTGGTGCGGGAAACGCTGCGCGTGGCGGCCGCTGAGGCGGAGCAGCGTGCCTTGGAGACGGCGCCGTCCAGTACCGGAGCGCCGTTATTTCTGTACCGCGATGGGCAGCTGAGCGCAGCCAGTGCGGCACTGCTCGATGCACTCGCTCCGCTCGGCCGATTGCTGCCGGTGACGCGGCCCACCGACGACGCCGGCATCGACGACCTGTTCACGACCCAGCGCCTTGCCGTCGGCCAGCGGCAAGCGCTGGTCGGCTTCCGCGTGCTGCCGGCCGGTCCCGTCGAGCTCGTGCTCGCCACGCCGGCGCGCGGCGACGAATTCGCTCTCGATGCCCGACGGGAAGATCTGGGCATTTTGCTGCTGTTCGCGTCGCTCATGGGCGCCCTCGCCGCGATCTGGTCCAGCGGCCTCGCGGCGCGCGCTCTGGCGCGGCCCGTGGGGGCGCTGCGTCAGGCCGCTCTCGCGCTCGCGGCCGGACGGGAGGTGCCGACGCTGGGAGCGGCACCGGCCACCGAGTTCGCGCCCGTGTATCGCGCCTTCGGCCGGATGGCCGGCGATCTGGCCGCCAGCCGCGCGGCGCTCGAGGCCGCGCAACGCCGCACGGAGGCGGTGCTGCAGCATGTGGCCAGCGGTGTGCTGGCCCTCCGCACGCAGGATGCACCGGTCGTGACGGACCACGCCGTCGAGATCCTGATTGCGAACCCGCGCGCCGAAACGATGCTCGGTCTCTCGTTGCACGGGATGCCGACCTCGCTGGCGGTGCTGTCGTCCACACTCGCGCCGCTGGTGGACCGATCGGTGGCCTTCCTCGCCGGCACGCTCGACGAGGACGCCTTTGAACTGCTGGTGCTCGGGCGGCAGATGCGAGCCAGGCTCACCCGGTTGCCGCACGGCGCCGTGCTCACGCTCGATGATGTCACGGAGCTGGCCACCGCACAGCGGGTGCTGGCGTGGGGCGAGATGGCGCGGCAGGTGGCCCACGAAATCAAGAACCCGCTCACGCCCATCCGGCTCGGCGTGCAGCATCTGCGGCGCGCGTATCGCGACCCGCGTGGCGACTTCGGCGCGATCCTCGAGACGAACGTCTCGCGCATTCTGGCTGAAATCGATCACCTCGACGAGATCGCGCGCGCCTTCAGCCGCTACGGCACGGCGCCCACCGATCGCGTGCCGCCGGAGCCGGTCGACGTCGTGGCTGTCGTGCAGGATGTGATGGCGCTCGAACGGCTGGGTGATCAGGCCGACGGTGAGGACGGCATTCGCTGGGACTTTGGGGCACCGGAGTCCGGAGGGGAGCCGTCGCGGGCACCGGCCGTGGCCCTCGCGCAGCGTGACGAGTTGCGCGACGTCGTGCTGAACGTGCTCGAAAACGCACGGCTGGCGCACGCCTCGATCGTGTCGGTGCAGCTGTCGTCCACGGCCACGCACGTCGTGGTGGATGTGACGGATAACGGCGGGGGCATTCCCGCCGACGTCTTGCCGCAGGTGTTCGAGCCGCATTTCTCCACGCGCACGAGTGGTAGCGGATTAGGCCTCGCGATCAGCCGCCGGTTGATCGAGGGGTGGGGCGGCACGATCGGCCTCACGAGCACCGTCGGGGTCGGCACCACGGTTCGGATCACGCTGCAGCGTCCCCCCTCGGCATGACCTCGCGTCTCCGGTTAAACTGTCTCGCATGAGTCAGTTCGCGCCCACCTCCGATCAACGGCATACGGCCTCGCCGCCGCCGCACCTCGAGGCCTGGTCGCTGCCTCCGGGGTGGTCGTGGGGCGCCGAGGCTATTCAGCGGGAGCATCGGCACTATCAGGAAGTGGTCGATGCGCTGGGGCGGTCGCTGTCGCTGGTGAGCGCGCCGGATGCGACGCACGACGAGTGGCTCCAGCATGAGGCGCGGGCCTTGGCGCACCGGAATCACCCGTCGGTGCCCACGACGTACCACTACTGGGCGTCGTATGAGGAGAGCCGACGTGGACCGGGCTATCTGCGTCGGTGGATCGGCGGCGAGACGGTGTTCTCGCGCATCTCGCGGCTGGGCCCCGACGATGTGCCGTTCGCGCTGCAGGTGCTGCGCGAAGCGGGGAGCACGCTGGCCTATCTGCACGACACCGGGGCTGCCCACGGGGCGATCTCGGCCAGCACGGTGTGGCTGACGCCCGGCGGCCGGCTCTGGTTGCTGGGGTGGGAGTGGGTGCTGCCCCGCGATCAGCGCCCCGCCGGCTTGCAGCCGGATGCGGCGCACACGCCGTGGCCCCCCGAATGGGGACCGGGCGAGTGGCGCCCCACGCCGGCGTCTGATCAGTGGCAGCTCGCGGCGATGCTGTTCACCATGCTCACGGGGGAGACGCCGCCGGAGCGCGCCGTGCCGCCGCTCTCGCTGTTGCGCCCCGACTGTCCGCTCGCGCTGGGCGCGGTGCTCGAACGTGCCTTGGCCACCGATCCGGCCGATCGCTTCCCGAGCGTGGCGGCGATGCTGCGCGACATGGACCGGCACGTGTCGGTCCGTCCGGTGCTGATTGCGCCCGAGGGCGATGAGCTGCCAGCCGCGCTCGACTCCGCGGAGGCGCGCCTGCGCTGGGCCACCGCCGACGATTACGAGATTCTCGCGCCGCTGGGTAAGGGCATGTTCGGCAGTGTGTGGCGGGCGCGCGACCTCTCGCTCGCGCGCGAAGTCGCGATCAAGGTGTTGCACCCGCACA
>JARIEV010000196.1 GCA_031127225.1 Gemmatimonadota bacterium
ATTCCCCGGCCGTCACGCTGGCGTACCCCTCGTCGAACCAGCGCGGCGGCAGGCGGCCGAGCCACTCGTGCAGGGCGAGGTGCGCCAGTTCGTGCCGGAGCACCACGACCGGATCGCCGGCCGCGCTGCCGGCGCGGGAGCCCTGCAGCACCAGCCGCTGCTCGTCGGGGATCGCGATGGCCGCCCCCCACTCCGGGGCGTGCGGGCCCACCCACTGCCGGAATCGCGCCGCGTCGGGCGCGACGGCGATGAGCACCCGCGCCGTGGGGCGCGGCAGCCCGGGGAAGCTGTCGTTCGCCTGCGCCGCCGCGAGCAGCGTGCGCGCGAGCCGCTCGTCACGGGCCACGGCCACCACCGTGAAGCGGCCGGCATCGAGTCGTACGCCGGGCGCCTCGGGTGACTGGGCCGCCAGCGTGGCCACCGCCAGCGTGGCCACCGCCGGCCCCCCCGCCAGCCAGACGGCCGCGACCAGCGCGAACGGGACCAGCGCCGACGCGACCAGCGCGGCGATCAGTCGGCGCGCGACGGCGCGACGCCCTGCTCCACCTGCCCCAGCATCTCCGCGCAGCGTTTCCCCCATGGACTGAACTTGTTCGCCTCCGCACCGGCGCGCCACGCGGCGATGGCCTCGTCGCGCTGACCGGCGCGCCAGTACGTGTGTCCAAGCTCATACCAGCTTTCCAGCAGGTTGGGTCCGAGCGCAAGCGCACGGCGGAAAAACGTCGCCGCATCGTCGTACATCTCCCGCTCGCGGTACACCATGCCGAGGTACAGGTGCGCGTACAGGGTGGCCTTGCGGTCGCGGTCGAGACGGATGGCCCGGGAGAGGTGCTCGATCGCCTCCCCGTAGCGCCCCGTGCGCAGACTGATGTAGCCCAGGTTGGTCACGGCGAGCGCGTGCTCCGGATCGCGCGCCAGCACCTGCCCAAAGGTCTGCGTGGCGGCATCGTACTGCTGCTGCAGCATCTGCGCCCATCCCAGCAACGTTTCCGCTTCGTCGCTCGCCGGCGCCAGCTCAAGCGCCCGACGCAGCGCCACCTCGGCGCCGGCGGGATCGCCCAGCGAGAGCTTCGACCATCCCTTCTCGATGAACGTGGAGGCGCCCAGATGATCGACGCGCCCGGAGAAACCAGACGCCAGTGCCGTCGCCGGCGTCGTCGCCGGTGCCCCGCCATCCAGCTGTTTCCAAACCTCGACGAGCTCCTTCACACTTGCCTTGAAGGCGAGGGCGGCAGCCGCCGCGGCGTCTGCGTCACGGAACAGCGCGATGATCTCCTGCTTCAGCCGTTCGCGCTCGCCCGGTGCCGGCCGGGCATCAAGCGCCCGGCGGATCTGGTCGTAGCGCAGCGGCAGGTCGGGACCGGACGTCGACATGGCAGTACTCAGCGTGAAGGCGGAACGGAATCGGGCCTCGGAACAGTACCGACGCCCAACCGATCGCGGACCACCGCCTCATGGTCCCGCGGCGTACGATCCGGCATCATGCGGTCCCGCGGGACGCGGGTAGCAAGGTGGCGGACGATCGCCGACGCCACGTCGGGGAGAGCGACGATCTCGTCGGCGCCGGCGATGCGCAGGGCGGACTCGGGCATGCTGTCCACGACACAGGTGGCCCGATCCTGCACGATCCCAATGCCGCCGGCCGCACGGACGGCGTGCAAACCGTCGGCGCCGTCGCGGCCCATTCCCGTGAGCACCACGCCCACGCAGGCGGCCCCGACGTAATCAGCCGCCGATGTGAACAGCGGATCCGCCGCGGGGCGCACCCCCCAGAGCGGCGGCTCCTCATTGAGCCACGTCTCCGGCGCATGACGTGGACCGCCCACTCGCATATGAACGCCGCCGGGCGCGAGGTACACGTGGCCCACGCGCAGCGGTTCGCCGTGGCGGGCCTCGTGCACGGGCACTCGCGAGAGGGTGTGCAATCGACGCGCAAAGCTGGCGGTGAAGCCCACCGGCATGTGCTGGACCACCAACACGGCGGCCTGCTCAAACCACGGCAACGCGGGGATGACCTGCGTGAGCGCCGCTGGCCCCCCAGTGGAGGACGCGATGCACACCAACGCCCGCGGCGCGCCCGACAGCGCCGGGGTGGCCGCGCCGTGCAAGCCAGCGGGCGCCCCCCGCACCGGCGGCATCGCCGCCGCGGCGCGGAGCGCGGCCAGTAGCTGATCGCGCACGAGCTCCAGATCGAGACTGATCGGCCCCGACGGTTTCCGCACGCAGCCCGCAGCCCCGCGGGCGAGGGCGAGGGCGCGCCGGGTAACGTCGGCCCCAGCGTCCGATCCGTCCGCGCTGAGCATGACGACCGGCCGCGGCCAGTCGCGCATGATCCGGTCCAGGCACGCCAGCCCGTCCACCTGCGGCATGTCGATATCGAGCGTGACCAGTTCGGGATCGAGCGTCGGCAGCTGCCGCAGCGCATCCATTCCGTCGCACGCCGTCCCGACCACCTCGAACTCACCGCTCGACGCCACGAGATCGCTCACCAAGCGCCGCATGAATGCACTGTCGTCCACGACGAGTACGCGCCGACGTACGCGCTCAGCCGCCACGCGGTCCTCTCATGCGGCCTCGCCGAGCGGCGCCGGGAGCCCCGCCGCGACCGGCTCTGTTACCGGCTCGGCCACCGGCGGGATCGCCGCGAGATTGGCGCGCACGATGCGGTGATCGGGATCGAGCGCGAGGGCGGCATCCCACGCCGCGCGCGCGGCCACGAGCGCGCCGCGGCGATAGTGAATATTGCCGATCTTGAGGTACACGTCGGGCCCGTGCGACGGCGCCAAACGCGCGACGCGCTCAAAGGCCTCGAGGGCATCGTCATAGCGCTGCGCGCGGTACAGATAGTCGCCGAGGTTCTTGTGCAGATGCGCGCGGTTGGCATCCTCCAGCAGCGCGTGCTCGAGGGTGCGAGCGGCAAGTTCGGCGCTGCCACGCCGCTCGTGCACGACCGCCAGATTATTGAGCAGCACCGCCGCATGCGGATGCAGCGAGAGCCCTTCCTCCAGCACCGCGACCGCCTGCGCGAGATCGCCGCGGCACGCGGCAGACAGCCCGGCCAGATGAAACCAGGCCGCCGAGGGCTGCCGCGCGCCCCACGCGCGTCGCGCCTCCGCGAGCGCCTCGTCAGCGGCGGCCGGATCGCCGCCGCGCAGCGCGATCGTGGCGCGCGACAGTCCGAGGCGCGGATCCGGCAGCGTGAGGCGACGCGCCGCGTCCGCCAGGTGCCCGGCGGCGGCGGTGAGGTCACCCAATTGCTCGTACGCGTACGCCAGATTGTGAAACACGGCCGCCGGCGCATCAGGCTCCTGCGCGGCCCGCCGGAACGTGTCCACGGCCCCGTCCCAGTCGTGGCGCTGCAACTGCACGAGCCCCAGATGAAAACGCGACACGCCGTCGGCCTCGCGCAGTTCAAGCACGCGCCGGAATTCCCGTTGCGCTTCGTCGAGCATGCCCGTGCGGTAGAACGCGACGCCAAGGTTGCGATGCTCCGCCACGCGGCTTTCGGGTGACGGCTGACGACGCGCCGCGCTGCGCCCCACCCGGTGCACGTACCCCGCGGTGACCAGCCCGTACACCGCCTTGCCCACATCGAACTCGCCCAACCCCGAGCGCTCGATGACGGTGAGCAGATCGTGCGTGCCATCGAGCAGCGTCAGAATGCGCTCCTGGGTCGCGCTGAGCGGGCCCTCCCGCTTGGCGAGCCGCGCGCTGTCCAGCTCGAAGATCAGGTCGAGACTCGACACTTTCTTCTCGATCTGCGTCCACTCGTCCACCCGGCGCGCGCCTTCGAGCAGCAGCGAGTCAGCCCCCACGGATAGCAGCGGCGCCTCGGTCGCGTCCTCCGCCTCCGGCTCGAAGGTGAACGTGCCCTGCGACCAGGCGAACAGCTGGTAGACGGCCTCCTCGACCTGCGTGCGATACTCGCGCACGAGCACGTCGCGCGGCACCAGCTCCTGCGTGAGGAGCACGCGGGCGAGGTCGCGGTCGTCGTGGATGGCGCCGGCGGCGTTCACCCGGGCCAGATCGTCGGGGGCCAGTGCGCCCAGACGAATGAGGCGATCACCGAGACGGTCGCGCCGGTTCACCAAGGCGGCGTGCACGATGCGCCCGCCGGCGAAGTGCACCGTGCCGAAGCTCCCCTCGCGCGCCACGCTCAGACAGCCGGTTTTTTGGCCCAGCGCCAGCAGCTGCAACACATCGGCCAGCGAGGCCTCACTGAGACTGCCACGGATGGCCATCAGCGATACTCCTCGATGAGGCGTCCACTGAGCTCCGGCCAGTCCCAGATCGTCTTCTCGCGGTCCGCGAAAAAGCGGTCGCGCGCCCCCGCCATCGGTTCGCTGTGCGGTGCGACGCCCCTCGGTGCACGCGCCGGCACAGCCACCACGAGCCCGCCCTCGAACCGCGAGCGCAACCGATCGGCGATGCCCGTCAGATCGCGCGGCGCCACGCGGCTGGTAAGCACGATCTGGCCGCCGCGTTCGTAGAGCTGATTGAACAGATGGAACAGCTCATCCTGCGTGCGTTCCTTGCCGGCCAGCACCTCGACGTCATCCAGCACGAGCACGTCGGCGGTGCGGTAGCGCGCGCGCCAGCGGTCGATGGTGCCGTCCTGCATCGCGGCGATGAGTTCGTCCACGAAGGCGGCCGCCGAGAGACAGGCCACGGTGCCGCGGTGCGATCCCGCCGCGCCGGCCGTTTGCAGCGCGTGACCCAGCGCGTGACCCAGCGCATGCGCCAGATGCGACTTGCCACCACCCGCCGGCCCGTGCAGGAACAGGGGATTGTAGCGCACGCCCGGCTGCGCGATCACGGCGTCGATGGCCGCCACGGCGAGCTGATTAGCCTGATCCACCTCGAAGCGATCGCGGGTGAACGCGGAAAGCGGTGCGGGCAGCGGCGGCAGCGCCGCCACCGCGCGCGCCACCACGGCGGTGGCCTCGGGGATGCGCGCCACGTCGCGCAACGCCTCGTGTGCCCGCAGCGAAGGATCGAGACGGACGGCCTGCGCCTCGAGCTCACGCACATGCTCGATGGCCGCCGCGAAGGTCGCCAACAGGCCGTCCACGTCGGGGGCCGTGGCGAGCGTCATGGCGCGCTCGAGGACGGCCGTGTTGTACCCGTCGCCCTTCCAGCGCGCCACGGCATCGCCGAGCGCGACCCGCCAGGGCTCCACACGCGTCTCCACTTCCTGCATCACGTCGGCCAGAAATCCGTCGTAATCGCTGCCGTCGGGGATGATGGCGGCAATGCGCGGTGGCGGCGGCGTCACGATGCGCTCTCCCAGCACCGCACGGACATCGGCCGCGGCCACCGGGGCGCCCTCGAGCTGCTGAAAGGCGGTGAGCTTGTTCAGGGCGCCCTTGAGCTCGCGCACGTTCCCGAAGGGGAGCCGCGCCACCTCGGCCAGGACGCCGTCGCCGAAGATCGTTTCGCGCTCGCCGCACACGTTGCGCAGGATCGCCAGCCGCATCTCATAGTCGGGCGCACCGACATCAACCACCAGCCCGCCTGACAGACGCGACAGCAGCCGTTGATCGACGTCGGGGATGTCCGCCGGCTGCCGGTCGCTGGTGAGCACGAGCTGTCGACGGGTGCCCTGCATGACGTGCAGCAGGCGGAGCAGCTCCGACTGCGTCTCGCGCTGCCCAGTGAGCAACTGGACATCATCGAGGATCAACAGCTCCACCTGCTGGTAGTGCTCGGCAAACCGCTGCGGCTGCCCGCTCGCGATCACGCGCTGGAGATGCTCGGCCACCTCCTCGCCCGAGGTGAACTCGACACGCAGTTCCGGGTGCACGACCTGCGCGCGATGCGCGATGGCGGCGACCAAGTGCGTCTTCCCGAGTCCGGAGCCGCCGTACACGAACAGCGGGTTGTAGGCGCTCCCCGGTGCCTCCGCTACCGCCCGCGCAGCTGACGCCGCGAGCCGGTTGGACGACCCCACCACGAACGTGTCGAACCGGTAGGTCCCGTCGAGCATCCCGCTCATGCCACCGCCGCCGCCGCGGCCGCGGCCTCGGCGTAGAGGCCCACGGGGACGTCACCCGACGCAATGCGTCGGGAGGACACCGGGGTGCGCAACGCCCGCGCCGCACGCTTCGCGGCCTCCGTCCCCTCGTCAGCGCCCAGCCGCTTGAGCACGCGCTTCCCCAGCGACCGCA
>JARIEV010000197.1 GCA_031127225.1 Gemmatimonadota bacterium
TACTTCTCGCCGCAGGTGAGCGTTGGGCACAACCTGATCTGGAAGCGCGGCGCCGCGAACACGGGCCGTCCCTACCTCGCGCGTGCCGCCGAAGAGCACAGCGGTCCGCATATGCCGTGGTTCTGGAACGGCGAGCAGCAGGGCGGTGGGGTGCTCAACGACATGATGTGCCACTCGGTGCTCGTGGTGCGGCAGCTCCTCACGCCACCGGGCGAGTCGCTCACCACGTTGGTGCCCAAGCGCGTCACGGGCCACATCGCGTCGCTCAAGTGGTCGCGCAAGGAATACGCCGCGCAGCTCAAGAAGACGATGGGCGTGGACTATCTCAAGAAGCCGTCGGAAGACTTCGCCAGCGTCACGATCGAATTCGAAACGCCCAACGGCGGCATGGCGATCGGTGAAGCCACCACCAGCTGGAGCTTCGTCGGCCCCGGCCTGCGTCTCAGCGCCGAGTTGCTGGGCCCCGAGTACTCGATGAAGTGGAACTCGCTGGAGTCGGGGCTCGACCTCTTCTTCTCGCGCGCCGTAAAGGGCAAGGCGGGCGAGGACATCGTGGAGAAGCAGATGGCCGAGACCGGGCAGATGCCGGTGGTGGTGAACGAAGCCATCGCGTACGGCTACGAAGCGGAAGACCGCCACTTCGTGCGCGCCTTCCTCGGCAAGGAGAAGCCGGCGCTCACGTGGCACGACGGCCTCGACGTCGTGAAGCTGCTCATGACGGCCTACATGAGCGCGGAGCAGGGCAAGACTATCGAATTCCCGCCCCGCAACATCGACAAGTTCGTGCCCCAGGTGGCGCAGGGCACGTGGAAGCCGCGGTAGACTATTTCCGGTAGTTCACATCGAGGGCGTCCAGCCGCGCGAGGTGCGTGGGCAGGCGCCCTTTGAAGTCGGTGTAATCCCGGCGGGCCGTGGCGCTCCAGAGCACTTCCGACAGCGCGACCATGCGCGGGTACGCCATGTACTCCACCTGCTTGGCGTTCGGGATGTACTCCGTCCACACTTGTGCCTGCGCGCCCAGGATGTGTTTCGCTTCGTCCGCCGTGAGCTGCGGCGGCACCGGCTCGAAGGCATAGACGCTGTCGAGCGGCGTGAAGCCGCCGATGGCGAGTGGCTCCTTCGCCGTGTCGCGCGACTGGTAGTGATCGAAGTAGGTGTGGCTCCCCGGCGCCATCACCACATCGTGGTTGGCCTTCGCGGCCGCGATGCCGCCGTCCATGCCGCGCCACGACATCACCGTGGCGTTCTCGGCGAGCCCGCCCTCGAGGATCTCGTCCCAGCCGATCAGGCGCCGGCCTTTGGCGGTGAGGAACGTGTCCATCTGCCGGATGAACCAGCTTTGCATCTCATGCTCGTCCTTGAGGCCGAGTGCCTTGATGCGCGCCTGAATCTGCGGGTTGGCCTTCCACTGCGCCTTCCCCGCTTCGTCGCCGCCGATGTGGATGTACGGCCCGGGAAAGAGCGCTAAAACTTCGCTGAGCACGTCCTGCATGAACGCCACCGTGCTGTCGGTGGGATTGAGGATGAAATCGCTTACGCCCCACACCGGCAGCACGCCGGGGCTCGAGTCGGGGCGGCTGGACAGCTGCGGATAGGCGTGGATCGCGGCCTGTGAGTGCCCGGGCATCTCGACTTCCGGCACCACCGTGATCATACGCTCGGCGGCGTACGCCACCACCTCACGTACGTCGTCCTGCGTGTAGAAGCCGCAGTGCCGCTTGCCGTCGAACACGCGCTTGGCAGGATCCGACACGTACGGCCCCACCAACGTCTGCTCGCGGCAGGAACCGACCTCGGTGAGCAGCGGGTACTTCTTGATCTCAAGGCGCCAACCCTGGTCTTCCGTGAGGTGCCAGTGAAAGCGGTTCATCTTGTGACGCGCCAGCAGGTCGATGTACTTCTTGACGAATTCCTTGGGCTCGAAGTGGCGCGCGACGTCGAGGTGCGCCCCACGCCACGCAAAGCGCGGGGCGTCTTCCACGTGGACGGCGGCGGCGCGCCACGCCGTGCGGCCGATCGGTGCTTCGCGGTAGATCGCGGCGGGCAGCAGCTGCTTCAGCGTTTCGAGCGCGTAGAACGCACCGGCCGGCGCGCTGGCGCGCACCACCACACCGGTGGGCGTCACATCGAGCGTGTACGCCTCCGCGCCCAGCGCGCGCGCACGTACCAGACGGATGTGGCCCGCGCCGGCTGGCGCGCTGCTGCGCACCACGCCGAGGTCGAAGCCGGTGGGCGCGGCCACGTCGCGCGCAAAGCGCCGTGCCACCGCCGCAAAGGCGGGATCGGTGTGCAGGACCGTGCGCGCGGTGAGCGTGAAGTCGCCGGTGGCCGGTGTGAGAACCGACGGCCGCGGAATGATGGCGTAGCGCGTGCCGTCCACGGGCAACGCCCGCCCGGCGGCGGGGAACGCGACCAGCGCGGCCAGGATCAGAGCACGCATACGAGCGGTGGGCTGAGGGTCGATGCTACGGGCGGGCCAGCGCCTGCGCGAGGTCGCGGACGATGGTGGGGTCGGTGGCTCGCGCGTGGATCTCGCGGACGCCGCTGGTGTCGAGTAGCTGCTGCACATGCGCCGCGCGTACGCCGCCGCCCGCCAGCACCACCAGGTCATCGCCGGCGCGCGCCTGCAGCGCGCGCAGCCGAGTGGCACCGTCGAGGGCCGTGCGGCCGTGCCCGGAGGTGAGGATGTAGTCCACGCCGAGCATGAGCATCATCTCGAGGGCTACGAGCGCGTCGGGCGTGCGGTCGAAGGCGCGGTGGAACGCCACCTTCATGGGGCGCGCCAGCGCGATGCACTCGGCCAGTTGCTGGGCATGCACGGTGTTGTCGCTGTGCAGCGGTCCCAGCACGATGCCGTCCACGCCCAGTGAGCGCGCGGTGATGATGTCGTTGCACATCACGTCGAGATCGTCTTCGTCGTACACAAAACTCCGGGTGTGCGGCCGGATCATCACGTGGAGCGGAATGGTGAGCTCCTCGCGGCACCGCGCAATCAGCCCGAGTGATGGCGTGGTGCCGCCGTCACCCGGTCCACACAATTCCACGCGCCCCGCGCCGTACTGTTGCGCGGCCCGGGCGGAGTGGACGGAATCACAGCACGCTTCAATCAGCGGCACCGCTGGCACCGCGTTGGTAGACATCGGCGACCCCTCAGTGCGCGGCGACCGCGCGGTCGCCGCTGGCCGTCGGCCGGAACAGGAACAGGAACACGGCGAACACGGCCAGCGCGCCGATCGCGGCCACCTGCCACACCTGCAGCCAATCATGCGACGCCGGCGCGCCGGCCACGCCGGTCGCATAGCGGTTCACCACTGCACCGGAGGCGTACGCCCCCACGAAGTAGCCCACGCCGTTGGTAACGAGGTTGAGGAACCCCTGTGCCGCCGCGCGGATCTTGGGACCCGCGACTTCGTCGGTGTAGATCTGGCCGGCCACGAAGAAGAAGTCGTAGCAGATGCCGTGCAGCAGGATCCCCGCGTAGAGCATCCACATGCCCGCCCCCGCATCGCCGCGGCTGAAGGCGACGTAGCGCAGGCCCCACGCCAGCATGCCCACCAGCATGATCCACTTGATGCCGAGCTTCCGCAGGGCGAACGGCAGCAGCAGCATGAAGCCCACTTCCGACGCCTGACCGAACGACATGATGCCGGCGGCGTTGGGCACGCCGATTTCGTTCATGAACGGGTTGGCGAAGGCGTAGTAGAACTGCAGCGGGATGCACAGCAGGAACGAGCCCAGCACGAAAATCACGAACGCGGGACGCTTGAGCAGCTGCAGCGCATCGAGTCCGAGGGCGTCACGCACGCTGAACGGGGCCCCGGCGGCGCGCGGCGGGGTGTGCGGCAGCAGGAACGCGAACAGGCCCAGCGCGACCGAGCCGGCCGCGGAGATCTGCATCGGCACGGCGAGCTTGTCGGCCTTCAGCACGAAGCCCACGAGAATGCCCGACGCCACGATCCAGCCGATGGTGCCGAACACGCGGATGATCGGGAAATCGCGCGTGGAGTCGGTGACGTTGTGCAGCGAGATCGAGTTGGTGAGCGACAGCGTGGGCATGTAGCAGAACGCGTACGCGAGCAGTAGGGGATAGAAGCTGTTCCACTCGGTCTGCTGCGACATGAAGTACATCAGCACCGCACCCACCAGATGGAGCGCCGCCAGCAGTTTTTCACTCGCGAAGAAGCGGTCGGCCACGATGCCCATGAAGAAGGGCGACACGATGGCCGCGATCGCCGTGGCGCCGTACGCGCTGCCGATCTGCGTGTCGGTGAAGTGCAGCGTCTGTCCGAGGTAGGTGCCCATGGTGACGAACCACGCCCCCCAAACGAAGTACTGCAGAAACATCATGACGGACAGGCGTCCTTTCGTACCCATTACGGCAGCTCCTTGAGTCGGATGTTCCGGTATTCCACGCGATCACCATGGTCCTGCAGGGCGATCAGCCCGCGGGTGGCGCGTCCATAGCGCTCGCTGTTCGCGAACTTGCTCAGCCGCCGCCGCGCTTCCCAGTCGGCGGAGCCGAGCTCATACTCCACCACCTTCACGCCGTTGAGCCAGTGCTCCACGTGCGGTCCGTTCACCACCAGGCGGGCGGCGTTCCACAGGGTGGCCGCCTTGGCCACACCGGCCGGCGGCGCATGCAGCGCGTAGTTGGCACCCGCCGAGGTGAGTGGATTCCGGCCGTCGGGATGCCGGTCGTTGTCGAGCACCTGCATTTCCGGGCCGCTGATGTACGTCACCTCGGCCGTGGGATCGATCCGGTAGATCACGCCGCTGTTGCCGCGTGCCTCGACCTTCCATTCGAGTTCGAGTTCGAAATTCGCGTACGCGCGATCGGTGGCGAGGTCGCCGCCTTCGCCGGTGCGCGTGAGCACGCCGTTGATCGCCGACCAGCCTTGGACCGGCGCGCCCGGGGTGGCGAAGTTGTGCCATCCCGCGAGCGAGGTGCCGTCGAACAGCACGTTCCAGGGGCCGCCGGCGCTCGATGTCACCGCGGCGGCGGCGGCGGGCGATGCCGACTGGCCGGGGGAGGCGTCCGCGGCGGCGCGGCGGCAACCACCGATGAGCAGCGGGCCAAGCAGGGTGCCGGCGGCGATCAGGCCCGCGAAACCGGACCGGGTTCGAACCATGTACTGCTCCTGCGGTGCGCGGGCGGGGACGAGGCGGGAGAATTCGAGAGCGAATGGTAGGGCCGGTGCTGGATATGCGGAAGAGATCGACGCACCTTGTCCGGATGGATCATTCTCCCGGATTTCTGGCCCACGTGGAAGGGCGTCGCCCGCACGTGCACGAAGTGACGATCGCCGACACGCTCGCGGCGTTGCCGCAGGAGGCGGGCGCGATCCTGATCGATGTCCGCGAAGACCGCGAATGGAACGCCGGTCATGCGCGCGCGGCCATCCACGTGGCCCGTGGGGTGATCGAGCGGGACATCGAAAAGCTCGTCCCCGATCCGGCTACGCCGCTGTACCTCTATTGCGGCGGCGGCTTCCGCTCCATTCTGGCCGCCGATACGCTGCAGCAGATGGGGTACACCAACGTGCACTCCGTGGTCGGCGGCTGGCGCGGCTGGGTGGAGCAGGGCGCCCCCGTCACACTCCCCGCGTCCGGCGCCTAAGCCCGGCATCGCTCCCTACCCGGTTTCGCCCCTTCACGGAGTCCTGTATGTCCGGCGCGCCCGATCTCGCCCTCGACGACCATCGCTTTCCGATCGGCCGGTTTCAGCGGCAGGCCGAATATTCCGCCCCGCAGCGCGCCGCGCACATTGAGCGGTTGGCCGCACATCCGGATCTGCTGGCGGCGGCGCTGAGTGGCCTCGATGGGCAGGACTACGCATCGCCGTACCGGGCCGGCGGCTGGACGATCCGGCAGCTCGTGAACCACATGGCCGACAGTCACGCGAATGCGTACATCCGCGTGAAGCTGGCGCTCACCGAGGACGAGCCCCTGATCAAGCCGTACAACCAGGACGCGTGGGTCCGGTTGGCCGATGCCGAGGTCGTCTCGCCCCTCGTGTCGCTCGCGATGTTCACCGCCATTCACGAGCGGATGGTGGCGATCCTGCGCGCGATGGAGCCCGCGCACTTCGCGCGGACACTCCGGCATCCGGAGAACGGCGTGA
>JARIEV010000198.1 GCA_031127225.1 Gemmatimonadota bacterium
GTGCTCGAGATGCTGCGGGCGGGCGTGGGCGGCCTGCCGGTGGTGGACGGAGACAATCGGGTGATCGGGATGTTGAGTGAACGTGAGCTCTTGCGCGATCTCCTGAGCCATTATCTTCCGCGGGCTGGGGGAGCGACCGCTCCTCAGCCGCCGTCCGCGTCGCGGCGCACGGTGCGCGATATCATGACCCGTCAGGTCCTCTGTGTCGCGCCCGAGCAACCGCTGGCCGAGGTGGCGTCCCTGATGCTCAACAAGGACGTCGACCGGGTGCCCGTCGTGAAGGATGACCGATTGGTCGGCTTCCTCACGCGCGGGGACATCGTTCGCAAATTGATCGGATCCTGACTTATGGCTGGTCGTCGCACTCTTACCATCGTCAAGCCGGACGCCTTCGCCAATGGCAAGGCCGGCCTCATCATCGCGCTGCTCGAGCAGTCGGGCTTCACCGTCAAGGCGGCGCGCGTCATGCACCTCACGACGGCGCAGGCCGGGGAGTTCTACGGTGTGCACCGGGAGCGGGGATTCTTTGGTGAGCTCGTCGAGTTCATGACGAGCGGGCCGTGCATGCCGCTCATTCTGGAGCGCGATGACGCCGTCGCCACGCTCCGCACCGTGATCGGCGCGACGGACCCGGCCGAAGCGGCCGAGGGCACCGTGCGCAAGCTGTATGCCGAGTCGAAGGGGCGGAACGCGATTCACGCGTCCGATTCCGACGAGAACGCGGCCATCGAGGCGGGCTTTTTCTTCGCCGGCGTCGATCTGCTGAGCCGCTGAGCAGAGCTCGCGCCTAACTCGTGGTCGTTGCGCCACTTGGGCGTAGCGGTCGCGTGTGAAAAGCGGGCCGCCGCCCTTGTGTAGTGGGGGGGGGCGCTCTACGTTACACGGCTATGCTGTGCTTTGACATCCGGAGTCTGGAAGCCCGTGCCGAGAGTGTGGACGATGTCCTCGACACCTCGGATCCGGTGTGGGAGGCTGATGATACGCGTCCGGCAGGTGCCGGGGTGCATGTCATCGGCCGCCTGTCCGGTGCAGGTCACGGTCGCTTTTATCTGAGCGGCCGGTTGGAAGGGGCGGCTGTCACCTCGTGCAGGCGGTGTCTGAACGAGGTCACGGTGGCCGTGTCGGAAGACGTCCATTTGCTGTTCGCCGAATCAGGGGTCGATGAGGCGGGTGAAGACGACGTGTTTCCGATTCCTGCTGGGGCGCGAGAACTCGATCTCCGTCCGGCGGTGCGCGAGGAATGGCTGCTGGCCGTTCCGTCGTTTGCGCTCTGCCGCGAGGAGTGTCAGGGGCTGTGCGTGACCTGCGGTGCCGATCGCAACACGGGGACGTGTACCTGTCCTCCATCAACTGATCCCCGTTGGGCCGGCTTGCGCGATCTGCGCGATGCCGACGCCTAAACGGTTCTTCTCGTCTCGAACGTTCAGGTCAGAGTCCCATGGCCGTACCGAAGCGCCGTACATCCAAGCGGCGGAAGCGCGCCCGCAACACCCACAAGGTTGCGCCCGCCATCGTCATCCAGTCGTGCCCCCAGTGCGGCACGATGAAGCGTCCGCACCGAGTTTGCAACGAGTGTGGGTTTTATGCGGGTGAGCAGCGGGTAACTGCGCAGGAAGCGTAAGTTTGGCGCGCATCGCCGTGGATGCCATGGGGGGTGACTTCGCCCCCCGGGCCCCCATTGCTGGCGCCCTCCGGGCGCTCGACGCGCTCCCCGCGGAGCATCACATCGAATTAGTTGGCCGCACGGCGGTCATCGAAGCGGAACTCGGCGCCTTGCTCGGCGGCGAGCTTTCCGCGTTGGTGCACGTCCGCGATCGCATCGCCATCGTTGAGGCACCGGACATCATCGAGATGACCGACCGACCCAGCGTCGCCATCCGCGGCAAGACCAACAGCTCCATGGTGGTCGGTCTCAAGCGCGTCGCCGACGGACACGCTGACGGCTTCGTGTCCGCCGGCAACACTGGCGCGCAGATGGCCGGGTCACTCGTGCACCTCAAGCTGCTCGCCGGTCTCACACGCCCGGCCATCGGCACGCTGTTCCCGACCGCCAAGGCGCCGATTCTGGTGCTCGATTCAGGCGCCAATGTCGATTGCTCGCCCGAAGAGCTCGTCCAGTTCGCACGTATCGGCACCGTGTATGCGCGGGCGCTGCTGGGCCGTGAGAACCCGGCGGTCGGCTTACTCTCCATCGGCGAAGAGCCGGAGAAGGGCAACGCCGTGGTCAAGGACGCGCACCAGCGGCTGCTCGGCGCCGGTCTCAATTTCCTCGGCAATGTCGAAGGTCGTGATCTCCCGGCGGGCGCGTGCGATCGCGGGGACATTGATGTGGTCGTGTGCGACGGATTCACCGGGAACATCCTGCTCAAGTTCTACGAAGGGATCGGCCCGATGCTGATCGGCATGATCTCGCGGGTGGCGGGTCTCGACGCGCGGAGCATCGCGGGTTCACTCACGCAGCTTGACGTGGATGAGCAGGGGGGCGCGCCGCTGCTCGGTGTCCGGGGCGTCAGCATCATTTCTCACGGAAAGAGCTCGCCGCGCGCGATGATGAACGCCATCTTCGTCGCGGTCCGGGCCCACGAATCCGACATGACCGCCGAGATCGGGCGCCGTCTGGCCGACTCGCAGACACCGACTGGAACCGCTGCATGAAGCGTCCGCTGGCATATATCGCGGGAACGGGACATGCCGTCCCCAAGCAGGTGGTCACCAATGCCGATATCGCGGCGATGGGCGTCGACACCAACGACCAGTGGATCATCGAGCGGACCGGCATCCGGCAGCGCCACATCGCGAAGCATGGCGAGACGCTCGCCTCGCTGTCGGCTGAGGCGTCGCGCCAGGCGATGGCGCGTGCCGGCGTGCAAGCGGGCGAGATCGACGTCATCATTCTCGGCACCGCCACTCCAGACCACCTGCTGCCGTCTACGGCGGTCGAGATCCAGACCCTGCTGGGGTGCACCCGTGCCGCGGCCTTCGATGTCGCCGCCGCCTGTTCCGGGTGGTTGTACGCGGCCATCGTGGGTGAATCGCTGATCGCCAGCGGCTCGGCCGATACCGTGCTGGTGATCGGCGCCGAGATGCTGAGTACCATCGTCGACTGGACCGACCGGAATACCTGTATTCTGTTCGCCGATGGCGCCGGGGCCACGGTGCTGCGCCGCTCCCGCGATCGCACCGCCGCCAAGGGCGTGTTGTCCTCGTTCATGCGCTCCGATGGTGCGCTCACCGAACTGCTGTGGCGTCCTGCCGGCGGCGCGGCCGAGCCGTTCTCGCCCGAGGTGTTTGAGCAGAAGCGTCAGTATGTGCGCATGGCCGGTCGCGAGGTGTTCAAGCACGCCGTGCGGTCGATGGCGGAAGCCACGGACCGAGCGCTCGATGCGGCCAAGATCACCGCGGCCGACGTCGATCTGCTGATCCCGCATCAGGCGAATGTGCGCATCATCGAGGCGACCGCAAAACATGCCGGTATTTCGATGGACAAGGTGTTCGTGAACGTCGATCGCTTTGGGAACACGTCCGCCGCCTCCATCCCGATCGCGCTGAATGATGCGGTGGAGCAGGGCCGTGTCCGCGAGGGAACGACCGTGCTGTTCGCCGCCTTCGGCGCTGGCTTCACCTGGGGCTCGCTGGTCGCTCGTTTCTGAGCACCCGCGCGTCTGCCCTCGATCTCACGACCATCATGACCTACGTACTGCTCCTCCCCGGGCAAGGCTCCCAGAAGGTCGGGATGGGGAAAGACCTGTATACCGCGTTTCCTGCGGCCCGTGAGGTGTTTCAGTCCGTTGATGATGCCGTCGGCGCCTCACTCTCGGCGCTGGCCTTCGACGGCCCCGCCGATGACCTCACGCGCACGGTGAATGCGCAGCCGGCGCTGTTGGCACACAGCGCGGCCGTGTGGGCCGTCGTGCGCCATGCGATCGGCGGGCGGGTGGTGGCCGCGGCGGGGCACTCCCTCGGCGAGTTCTCAGCCTATCACGTCGCGGGTGCGCTTGAGGTGGCCGCGGCCGCCCGTATTGTGCGCCGGCGTGGCACGCTCATGTACGAGCAGGGCATGGCGCGACCGGGGGCGATGGCCGCGGTTCTCGGTGTGCTCACGTCGTCGATCGACGACATCTGCGCGCAGGCGAGCGCGGAGCGGGGGATGGTCGTCCCGGCCAACTACAACAGCGACGAACAGGTCGTTATTTCGGGCGAAGTCGCCGCCGTTGAGCGGGCCATGGAACTTGCGAAGGACGCGGGCGCCAAGCGCTGTCTGCCGCTGCCGGTCAGTGGCGCGTTTCATTCGCCGCTCATGGAGCCGGCGGTCGCCGGTCTGGCGGACGCATTGGCGGCGGAGACGTGGCAGCATCCCGCGATTCCCGTCATCGCCAACGTGAACGCCGCCGCCATCACGTCGGCCACCGAGGCAGTGGCGTTGCTGCTCCAGCAGCTTACGGCGCCGGTGCAGTGGACCCGGGTTAGCCGTCTGCTCGTGGCGCAGTATCCCGAGGCGACGTTTGTGGAAATCGGGAGCGGTGCGGTGCTGACCGGACTGCTCCGCCGTCTGGCGCCGTCCGTGAAGACGATGACATGTGGAACCGTGGCTGAGGTCGAGAAGTTGCTCGACAGCACAGGCGCAACCGCCTGACGCCGACTGAACCTGAGCTGATCCAACCATGAGCGGACTTCGCATTGATCTCACCGGGCGCGTGGCGTTGGTGACCGGCTCCACGCGCGGGATCGGCCGTGCCATCGCCGGCACGCTGGCGACTGCCGGTGCGCGGGTGGCGGTGACGGGACGGGATCAGGCGCGGGCCGACGCGGTCGCACTCGAGATCGCTGCGCAGACCGGTGTCGACGTGCGCGGCTATGCGTGCGATGTGTCGGAAACCGCGCAGGCCATTGCTCTTGTGGAGGCGGTCGAGCGGGACTTCGGCCAGCTCGATATTCTGGTGAATAACGCCGGTCTCACCCGGGACAACCTGCTGATCCGCCTCAAGGATGATGACTGGGACGCCGTCATCAATGCGAATCTGCGGGGGGCGTTCGCGACCTGTCGCGCGGCGTCGCGAGGCATGATGAAGCGTCGCTGGGGGCGGATCATCAACGTGGCCAGCGTCGTCGGGATCATCGGCAACAAGGGGCAGGCCAACTACGCCGCCAGTAAGGCTGGGCTGATCGGTATGACCAAATCGATCGCCAAGGAGCTCGCGTCTCGCAATATTCTGGCGAACGTGGTCGCCCCTGGCTTCATCGAAACCGACATGACGGCGGCCATGACCGCCGAGGCGCGTAGCGCCCTTGGCGCGGGCATTCCGCTCGAACGCCTCGGCACGGCCGAGGACATCGCGGGCATGGTGGCTGTGCTCGCATCCGACCTGACCAGTTATGTGACCGGGCAGGTTTTCGTGGTGGACGGCGGTATGGTCATGTAGCGACGGTCGCGAACGGGTTGGGTTTGACGCTTCTTGCGCCCAGACCCTCCCCGCGACGCTGTGTACTGGCTAAGTTCCCCACTCTCACTTCTCCAACAATCCAGAGGATCGTTCCTATGTCGGATCACGCGTCGAAGATCAAGGATATCATCGAAAAGGAGCTCGGTGTGGAGCGCGAGAAGCTCACGCCCGAGGCGAGCTTCATCGAAGACCTGGGCGCGGACTCGCTCGACATCGTCGAGCTGGTGATGGAGTTCGAGAAGGAGTTCAACATCGACATCCCGGATGAGGATGCCGAGAAGCTCCGCACCGTGGGTGATGCGGTGGCCTACCTCGAGGCCAAGGTCGCGGGCTAATGCGGCGGCGGGTCGTCGTTACGGGGCTTGGTGCCGTTACGCCAGTCGGCAACGACGTGGCGACGACCTGGCAGTCCTTGCTGGCCGGTGTGTCCGGTGGTGCGGACATCACGAAGTTCGATGCCAGCAAGTACTCCGTGCGGTTCGCGTGTGAGGTCAAGCAGTTCGACCCACTGGCGTACATGGATCGCAAGGAAGCGAAGCGAGCCGACGTCTACGCGCAGTATGCCGTGGCCGCGTCGCTGCAGGCCGTGGCTGATGCC